>JABDBL010000087.1 GCA_013288645.1 Candidatus Melainabacteria bacterium | reverse complement strand
TTTCAATGCAGTTAAAGCTAAGTTGGATTTCGCTTCACAACTTCCACGGAGCACGGTGCCTGCAAAACAACCTCTTGCGAGGTGCTGCCAAGCCAGAGGCGTTTAAGCCAGCCATGCCCACGCGTCCCCATAACAATGAGAGATGCCGGCCAGCTATTAGCCTTAGTGAGAATTGTCTCGCCAACATCGCCTTCCAGCAAGTCTGCGCTTATCCGCTCAGTTCCATATTTCTGCGCCAGTCTTGCCTTACTATCGTCGACTAATTGTTGTGCCTCATTCCGAAAACGCACCCGTTCAGCCGACAGTGCCTCGTCTTGAAGAAGTGCCAAACCGTCTGAGAACTTATCTGCCAAGGGTGGCAGAACGGTTAGAATTTTAAACTTACACTCATCACCCCACTCAAGCGATAGCACCCAGTCAAGGGCTTTTTGTGAGTGCTCAGAAAGATCAAGCGGTATCAAAACTCTTTGCGGAGATTTATTAGTGTCGTTTACCTCTTGTTCCGATTTTGGAAGCCTGACAATTAAAGTAGAGCATTGTCCATAAAGCAATATTGTCTGAGACACGCTTCCTAGCAAGATCCTTGTTAGTCCCGTTCTACCATGAGAGCCTGCCACGATTAAATTGGCGGACCACTTGGTGGCACAGTCCAGAATTTTGTCCTTGCTATTTCCATATAATATTTCATGCGTCACATCGGCATCAGGAAATTTTTGCTGTAATTGTGCCGAAATTCTTTTGAGCAGCTGCTGTACCGCCTCAAGACTACCAGGCAATGTTGCTCCACCTTCTGAGCTTAGTCCAGACTGAGTTGACTTGGGCGCTTCACTTTCATCAAGTACCGAAATAATTTTAAAATTGCTTTTAGGAGGCCAGATTCGCGCAAGCAATGCATCGCAAGCAGCTTCCGAATATATTGAGTCATCATCAGTCAATAGAATTTTCATACGTTAAAAGCCAAAATGCGCCCCAAAAAATAATACAATCGTTTTGAACGCAAGCGCCAAATTGTGACATTACGTGAAGGCATGAAGATCAATTTTCTCAATATAAACACCGTACCAATGGGTTTCTAGTATATAGTGTTCCCTTGCGCGCAACAGAATAATGATCACAACATGATCACAAACAAGATCAATACAATATTACGATTACAACGATACCGAAAAAGATACCAACAGAAAAAATGAATACGAGTACAGTTGCCATTCCAAAAGACCGTTTAGCTGGGCTAAAGGAGAACTGGAAGACCGACATAGTATCGGGTTTTATACTCTTCTTAATCGCTTTGCCGTTATGCCTCGGTATTGCTATCGCTTCAGGTGTGCCGCCGATGGCTGGCATTATTACCGCCATCATCGGTGGAATAATTGTCTCCCAGATAAGCGGGTCCTTTGTGACAATAAACGGACCAGCAGCAGGATTGATTGTAGTTATTCTGGCTTCGGTTGACCGTCTTGGTGGCGAGAGTACTGGCTATCACGCTACGCTTGCCGCTATCACCATATCCGGTATCATCTTATTTGTTATGGGTATGTGCAAAGCAGGAGAGCTGGGAGAATTTTTTCCAGCATCAGTTGTGCACGGTATGTTAGCATCAATAGGCATTACTATTATGGCCAAACAGTTACCCTTTGTGCTGGGAGCTAAGCCGCCAGCCAAGGAAACTCTGCTATTGATTGCCTCAATCCCAAAAATGTTTGCTGGATTGAATCCTGAAATCGCTTTTATCGGTGGGCTGAGCCTGGCAATATTGATTGCGCATAATCTAGTGCGAAACAAGATGATCAAGAAAGTTCCTGCACCCATTATTGTAGTTGCTATATCCATAGCTCTCGGTCACTATTTCAACCTGCAACAGGCACATACCGATATCATCTCTGGACATCAATATAATCTCAATCCAAAATTCTTAGTCAATGTGCCAACACATTTTATAGATGGACTTACTCATCCTGATTTCAGCCAGATTGCTTCGTATGGTTTCTGGTTGTCCGTTATCTCAATTACGCTGGTTCAGGGCATTGAAAGTATGCTTAGTTGCGCTGCGGTAGACAAACTCGATCCTTATAAAAGACATGCTAATTTAAGCCGCGATGTAGCTGCCGTTGGTCTGGGCAGCGCTCTGTGCGGGTTAATAGGTGGTCTGCCTATGATAGCTGAAATAGTCAGGAGTACTGCTAATGTAGCTAACGGTGCCAAAACACGCTGGTCTAACTTTTTTCATGGTCTATTCATGTTGGTCTTTGTGATCACCGCTGCTGCCACAATTAATAGTATTCCGCTAGCGGCACTGGCAGCCCTTCTTGTCTTCACCGGATATCGGTTAGCCTCACCGCGTGTATTCAAGGAAACTTATGAGATTGGATTTGACCAACTAATTATTTTCGTCACTACCTGTGTCGCTTGTCTTGCTACCGACCTACTTGTTGGCGTATTTATCGGTGTGATGCTCAAATTTGTATTGCACATCTTCAGGGGAGCACCAATCACGAGCTTGTTTGCGGTGAACGCTGAAGTTAAGAACGAAAATAATGATAGCTATATCGTTTCAGTCAAAGATGCTGCCATCTTCTCTAACTACCTTTCCCTTAAGATGAAGCTTTCTAATATTCCCAGAAAGAAGAAGGTAGAAATTGATCTAAGTGCAACGCGCTTAGTAGATCATACTGTTATGGAACATCTTTATCACTATG
>JABDBL010000086.1 GCA_013288645.1 Candidatus Melainabacteria bacterium | reverse complement strand
TAAAGACAAAGCAAAGACCAGCTCCCAGGATGATAGGTAGTACTAGTTTGTCTGCCATAACCGCTGCATAATTTTGAATTTTAGTTTCATGTATTGGGGCAGATTTCAAAGCCTGCAGAATCGCACCAGCTTTAGTATCCCCACCTATAGATAAGCAACGAACATAAATTTTACCTTCTACCAGTACTGTGGCAGCATGAACTTGCTGCCCCGACTCTACTTCAATAGGTATGGCTTCACCGGTAAGTTTCGATTGATCAATAGCTGCTTGCCCATCGATAACCGTTCCATCAACAGGTATTAACTCGCCTGGATAAACGACTAATATATCGCCTACTTTTACTTGATCAATGGGAATGTATAACCGCTTGCGTCCTTTAACCAACCAGGCAGAGCGACCAGACAAACTCAACAAATTATCAACCATCTTACGGCAGTGCTGAGCGGTCCGTTCACGAATATATTCGCCTAAACCAATCAAAACTGTCATAAAACAAGCTTCTTTCAATTTGCCATTAGCTAACATCAGCGTAGCTGCCATACCATCCAAGGCGTCCACACCTATTTTGCCTTCAATTAGAAGCGTATTTACCGCGCGCAGACCGATTGGCAGTATAGAAGTAAATAACAAACCGTTAGTTAATAGACTAGATGCACCAAGCATCGAACAAGCCAATGCCGCACTACTTATAAAAACTTGTAAACTGGGTATTAACAAGCGATCTAAAAATTGCAGAAGCGGAGCTACAAATTGATAAATACCATTCAACCACCGGTTTTGCGTTTGCCCAATTGGTAAATTAGCTGCATTACAATCAAGTACAATTTTTCCCAGCATAGAAACTAGTTTATCTTTAGAAAACAAACCAGTATTGAAGTCAACAATAAGCCCACCGCACCAAGTATTAACTCGTGCAGAATTAATGCCTTCTTGCTTCACAAGTTCTTGGCATAAAACGCTCGATAATCTTAATTCGTCTTTTAAAGCTGCACAATAAAAGCGTATACGACCCCAATTATCTTCATAAGCTTCATGCTTTATGACAACAGGTCCAAGTAGCCGTAAATTACTCGACTGACCTTCAGCCTGATCAGCAATAGGAGACTCAGTTTTTGTAGAACTAATCGCTAAATGGGATCTCACTGCAAACCTTTTTGTCCATTACCAGGATTGGCCACCGTTGGCGAACGCGAACTAAATACATGAAATTTAAAATAAGAATCATAGGCATAGTAGAATAGCACCCAGCCTGGAACCTGACTCAGCATCCCCTTCTCTTTCGATATTTGATATAGCCCCGCTACCGCTAAAAGCAATGGCAAAAGCATTTTTAGATCAATATAGTTTTTTGTTCTGTTGGCTAAATATTGATTTATGCGTGAAAAACGCTTGCCAATTAATTGAGCAAGAAACGAGACTTCAGGAAACATAATCATCTCTTCTCCAGCCAATTCTTCAAAAAGATCGGCTGCGATTTCACCGCAAGCACTATTTAATGTATTAACTATCTCTGGAATTTCATCGTGATGAACTAACACACTGCCAGTACGATCATTGAATTCAATTTTTTTCACACCTGGAACTTTCTTTAAAGACTCGTGCAATCGACTGACTGTCTCTTCATTACGATGATGGGATGCCAATCGATAACGTGTTCTATGAGGAACATGATGTGTCACACCGTGCATGCGACCATTAGTTTTAGCCGAAAGATGCTTGTCCATATGTATGCGCTGCTTCGGCTTCACTTCGTTCGCCTCAACGCGCGTATTTTACCTCCGTTACACTGCCGACGGCTCGCCGCCGCCGTTCGCTTCATTTTTATAATCAACAAGAATTATTTTGATTAGCTCTTATGCGAAACGTGTTTTTCAGAAGCGTGCTTGTCAGAATTGTTCTGTTTACGCTCAGCTTTAACTTCCGCCACCATGTCGCTCGCTTCTTCTTTTACTTCAGCAATTAAATCTTTTGTGCTGTCAGAAACAATAAGGCCAGCACGTATCGCTTCTTTGGCTACCGATTTCAACGCCTTGCGTCCATCCGGAATAGCTAACAAAACTAAAGCTGCTAAACCCCAACGACCGGTAAACGCTTCCCATATTTTCTCAAACATCTAAATTACCCTCCAAAACCCAATAGACCTATAAATCTCACAAAAGTAACGACGGGACGTCACAATAAGGAACTTAAATTGGTACTTTATTTATTATGCCCAAATGCTAGAGCAAATTCATACAACAAAGTATACAAACAACACAATCAATGATTGGGCAATTGTTTATATACTTTGCAGCTTTTTGAGGTTAATTCTTAACTACGTGTTATCTTGAGCCTTAAATTATTGGACACCTAACAACTGAACTTCAAATATAAGTTTGGCATTACCAGGAATAACTGGGGGCATACCGCTTGGACCATAACCAAGCTCTGGCGGAATAATCAGTTTGCGCTTACCACCGACTTTCATACCGGTCACACCTTCATCCCAACCACGAATCACTCTTCCTTGTCCCAGAGGAAACTGAAATGGCTGTCCTCTATCCACAGAGCTATCGAACTTTTTCCCGTCAGTAAGCCAACCAGTGTAGTGCACACTGACCGTTTGCCCCGGCTTAGCAATGTCTCCTGTACCCACAATTTCATCAACATAAACTAAGCCCGTTGGAGTTGTTACTTCACTCATTTTTGAACCTGCTCCTTCCTGGTGCTTGGCCATTGCAATTTGCGGAAAATTACCTAAAAGTGAGATAAGGCTCACTAAAACCACTAGTTGACGACTAATCACTCTCATTACTTCATTCCCCAACTCTT
>JABDBL010000085.1:2517-3070 GCA_013288645.1 Candidatus Melainabacteria bacterium | reverse complement strand
TAATACTGACAAATGGGAAGGATATATAGAGAGGCAATTTACTTGCTTTAAAAGCAGGGGTTAGCAGGGTATATTTAATTCAGTTGTCTATTGGAGTCATGGAAGCAAGGGCATGATAAGTTACTTTGATTTAACTGACGGTTAATTTTAATGGACAGAGTATTCAGACCTCAGTATCTAACAGTGGCATTGCTCATGGTTATTTGCCTTGCGTTAATGATATTAGTGCTTCCGCGCTTTCCAGATAAAGTATGCAATATACCCCTTTGGGCATTGATTCTTAGCGAATATCTCTTTGCTATAGGTGTCTGTTGTTGTGCGCAATTACAGTCTTTACGTCAATCATTTTTGAATTTAAGACTAGCACCGGGACTAATTTCATTAGGTATGGTACTTTTAATTGCTGCCATAGGGATGACGTTTAGTCCAATAAACCGATGGGGTCCAGAAGGGACGATTTCGATTGGTCTGGTGCAATTGACCATTCTCAATTTGGCGATGTTGTTTTCAGTTTTCACTATAACCCCACCAAAGCATGCTGAAGTTGAGGAAG
>JABDBL010000085.1:0-2484 GCA_013288645.1 Candidatus Melainabacteria bacterium | reverse complement strand
CGTAAAGACTGTAATTGCGCACAACAACAGACACCTATAGCAAAGGTCCAGACGGCGAAGATCAAATTATAAGTCGGTCAGGTAAGCCGCTTCTTTCAGAATTAAAACATAATTCTACCTCTTCACAAGTTAAAAATCCCGGATTGCAGAACCTTGGACAATCAAGTCCGATGCCTACTGCGAGCTCCTCAATGCCCCCCTTGTTACAAGGATTAGTTAATAAGACGACCCAAAAACCAAGCCCAGAAGGTGTTAAAATACCCTCTCAACCGGTTGTGCTAAAGGCCAAACAATCGTCCACAAGGCGAGCAGTAGATATTTCAACGGTAGAAAAGTTATTAATTCCGCCACCCTCTCAAAGTAGTCAAAATCTGAAAGCGGTAACAAAAGGCTCGCTCCCAGAACTAAGGCGTTTGCCATCAGTAAACCCTTCTAAAACGCAAGACAAAATTGATCAACTGAAAAAGCCTATAAACAGTACTATTTCTAAATTACAAGCATTGTCAGCTAGTGGTATAGGGGCAGCACATCCTACCCATACACGATTGGACAACTCAGACTTAAAGTCAGTCCTGGACCGTTTAGATAGTGATGAAGAGTCGGGGAACTTGGAATTAGTGCCTGAACAAGCTGTAAATAAGAAAGTCACTGCACAGCCCGCTCAAACAGGTAAAGGGGTTAGTAAGTCTGTTGATGAGCAGATGGATAGTCTTTTTGCTAAAATTGCCCCGACGGCAAAGCCTGAAATTAGCAGAACTGACTCTTTGCCAGAGATTAAAACTCAATCTTTAGCCGAAAATAAGGAAGAGCCAAGACTATTTAAAAATCGGGTTGATAATGAGATAGAAGAAATTTTTTCAAGTATGGTGCCCCCAGCAGAAGCTCAAAGAGAAGTAAGCAAAGCCGAATTGGACATCGTGTCAAGAACAGCTAGTGAGAGTCAAAGTTCTGATGCAGCGAGTGGGGCGTCTTTATTTGGACAACCGATTGATAAGGAGATGGATAGTATTTTTGCTAAAATTGCGCCGCAAGCAAAACCTGAAATTGGCAAAACTGAATCACTTCCTGAGAGTAAAAGTCAACCTCTAGCCGCAAGCAAAAAAGAGCCACGCCTATTTAAAGAAAAGGTTGATACTGAGGTAGATGAAATTTTTTCGGGAATGGCGCCAGCAGAAGCTCAAAAGGAAGTAAGCGAAGGCGAATCGCGCTTTGAGTCAAAGGCAGTCAGTCCAAGTCCTGATGCAACGAGTGGGGCTTCTTTGTTTGGACAACCGAACGATAAGGAGATGGATAGTATTTTTGCTAAAATGGCGCCGCAAGCAAAACCTGAAATTAGCAGAACTGAATCACTTCCTGAGAGTAAAAGTCAACCTCTAGCCGAAAGCAAGGAGGAGCCAAGACTATTTAAAGATCAGGTAGATGATCAAGTGGAAGAAATTTTCTCAGGAATGGTTTCTGCAGAAGCTCAAAAAGAAGTAAAAATCAAGAAATCGTTCGAGTCGAATAAGGCAAGTGCATTAGATGACGAGATTACAGGTGATAGATCTAGTGTGGTTGCAAGTTTTGATGCTTCAGTTTCTGATCAGAAAACTAGTATTCCGGACTTAAAGGATTTTGGACGGCTTTCGTCGCGGGCTAGTGCAGAAAGAGAATCAAATACACAAGCAGGAACAATGAAAACGATCGGTAAGCTTTTGATCGATTCAGATGCAGTGGAAAACATAATAAAGAAAGCCGAGTCAGGAAAAATTACTATTAATCTACCTTCAGCCAAAGTAATTAGCCAAGTACGCGGGCAAGGCATTCAGAATCTTCTCGATGCTATCGATAATTTCGATGGAGTAGAAGGAAGCATGTTAGTTGGAGAAGACGGGTTAGTTATTTTATCTACTTTGACAAGCGTTGCCGATCGTGATGGTACTGGTGTTTTAGCTTATGGCATGCTGGGTAATAGCAATATTGGTACGCAGAAGCTTGATTTGGGCGAGTTAGAGCAAATGATTTTGATTACTAATACAAGTGAGGGTAAAAACAAGAAGCAACTTACGACTGTTTTCACTGACGTTGAAGTGGGCGTTTTGGCAGTTTTTATCGATGTCCAAACGATAGCCGGGTTAGATAACTTGATCGAAAAAATCAGCTCTATTGCCAATGGCTAGATATCAAGTGCTGACTTTGTTAGCCATGTCTAACTAGTTTTTATTCATACTAGCACCGGCTTGATCAAGTTTGCTCAAAACCATTTCCTTGGTAATGAGCTCCGGTAATACTATCGGCTTATTTGTATCTTTGCCAGGGAAGATGACATATAAAGGTACTCCCGAGCGCTCGAATTTTCTGAGCAATTTAGTTACCGCTGGATCTTGTCGCGTCCAATCTGCTTTTAGAAAAACTACATTAAGAGCATGCAGTTTATCCCGCACTTCTTTTGTGTTGATCACTGTGTTTTCGTTTAGCTGACACGTCAAACACCATTTGGCAGTA
>JABDBL010000084.1:1627-3073 GCA_013288645.1 Candidatus Melainabacteria bacterium | reverse complement strand
GCAGCTTTGTAATCTTAGGCTCAGATAGCTTGCCTGCTAACTTGAGTTCAGAAATTTTTTTCTCTAAAACGCTTTTTGCTTTTGCCCATTGAGTTTCTAAATTCTCAGCTAACGAAAACCGCACCGCTGCTGCAATTTCCGGCAACCAAAGGGATACCATATCTTTGCTAGAATCGGATGCTCCGAATTTAACGCTGTCTTGCTCTGGGACGACAAGCGCTTCTTCGGTCGCCTCATTGAAGCTATTTGCTGGATTGACTATTTCCCAAATACCAAAGTTTATTTGAGCAAATGCAGCTTCCAACATTTCATCCGGTAAGTCTTTGTCAAACTTTCTTTCTCGACGTTTAAACTCAGTAAGTCTTTTTTTAAGTTCGCCATACGTAGCAATATATCTCGGATTTCGCCGTAAAAATTCCCAAGCCCATTGAATATCAGTCGTTGTGCGTTTATATGGGTAAGCCTTTTCGTCTCTCCAATTAGGCAACCATTGTGGAGGTGTGCTCATTGATTGCGATTATTTCTTCTTTTGTAGTTTCTTGTGCTTTGTTTTGCCAACAGCCATCGAAACTTTTTCTAATAGCTCTGATGGGACTTGATAATTTCTGGATTCGATTCTGCTTATGTACCCCTGTGTCACGCTAAGTAATTTAGCTAAATCTTTTTGATTAAGACCAGCTTCAATGCGTTTTAAGCGGACGGGGTTTTTTATGTACTCACTCAAAACAAACGGCACAAATTCTGGCTTATCACCCAAATTTTGCTGTCCGGTCAGTACCAAATAATCTTTATAAGGCAGAACAACAAAAGCTGGTTTGTCATTGTTATAAATTACTTGTGCTTGGCTATTCATCTGTACGCATCCTTTCTGTGAACGATTCTTATAATGGATATAATTTTGATTGTGTTCTCACGATTGAATTTGACTCTATAATTGCCGACACTAAGCCGGTAATCAGCTTTGTTATCGTTCTTTAGTTGTTTAATATCAAGTGCGGGATTATCTGGATTGCTTCCCAATAATCCTATACCTTCGGCGACTCTTTCCCGTGTATTAATTGGCAGGCGGTCTAATTCCTTACTTTGCCTTCTTTTCAATTTCTACACGGTAAGTCATGTTAGTAATAATATTACCATAATATTACTCGAATAAATAAAAATAGCGCAAAAAGTGAGCAAAGCACCGAAAATAAGGGCTTCTGGTCTGCCCTTATTTTCAGTAGCCTGCTCTGTTTCATGCAATACCTCCTTTACGAATAAAGCGTGTTGCTTGTGTATCACGGAAGACGCTGTTCGAGCAAAGTCCGCACCTGTCGATAGAATTCAAGCTCAGCGGCTCGGTCCAGGATATCGCCAATGGCGTCGTAAACCGCGACCACCTGGTCGGGAGCCAGAGCGCTGACAGCTCGCGTGAGTTCCTCGCCGGCAGCGCCGTCTTCCAGTTTG
>JABDBL010000084.1:0-1617 GCA_013288645.1 Candidatus Melainabacteria bacterium | reverse complement strand
AAGAGTGGTTGGTCCGCTCGGGCGGCGAATTCGTGAGCGGGTTCCACCACCCCGAGAATCAGGTCCTTCAAGCTGCCCTCCGTGGGATTGCCTTCGAGCCACGAGGCAGGCTCTTCAGCCAAGGCATCTCGAACCGCCTTGATTGCTCCATCGATACTCATATGCGTCTCCTAGATTGAGTTGTATGGTAGTTACTCACTGCTCCTGCCAGCCGTCTTTCGACCTGCTGGTCACCCTTGCATCCATGTAACATCCTGTTTAAGGGCGTCCCGGGAGCTGCGAGACTTCGTTGTAACTTGTCTGTTTTCACGACTTAGACTTGTCGGTTGCGATTAGGTCCGTGTATTCCCTCGCTAGAAAAGCCGCACAGTCCAAATTTGCCGTTCAATCCAGCCACCACTCCACCCATTGGCTTGGTGACTAACCTCCCCCGGCTCAAGGTGCAAATCCTTGGGTTGGGGGAACGGAGACTCACCGTCATCGGTGAGAAGCCTGGTCTCAGCATGCATGTACCCGGACCCGTTGTGAGCCGCCTCGATGAGACGTTCGAGAATCTTATCCGGCACGAGCGCGAGCTCCGCCTTGAACTCTCTGAGCTCAGCCAGGGTCCGGAATGCCCTAGCAAGCCGCCGCGGATCCGTGCGGTAGTATTGGACCCACTCATGGTCCGGTCTGTACAGAGTGTAGTCGGGGTGACCCTCGTTGCCCATCAGGAGGATCCACTGCTCGGCATGCTTCCTTGCCCACTGAATGCGAGTCCATTCGTTGTCACCGAATTGTTCAAACATTGTCTCCGTGATGCAAAGATGAGAAAAAATTCGTGCTAATGCTAATTAAGTCTGAATAATAAACTCAATTGGCAAGTTTATTTTTTGCTGTGGCAACCGGTTATACTAAAATCATCTATACGAGGTCTAGTTTCGATGGCAATGCCTAATCCAGAAAAAATACCTTTAGAAAAAGTGCTAGGGTCTGTTGACCAACTTTCTCCGGCAGAAGCCTATGCCCTGCAAAAAAAAATTAGACAATAAGGTTTGGGGCGACCAATTAGAAGCATTGTTCAGGACAATTGACGAGCGTAATAAAGGGCTGCCACCGCTTTCAGAAGAAGAAATAGTAGCAACCATAAAAGAAATTAGACAAGAGTTAAAGGCTGGCATAGTTTCAGAAACAGCCTTGCTGAGCGAACAAACTTTAGCCAAAGATTGGATGAAAACAGAAGAAGATAAAGCGTGGTCAGACTTATCCAACCAAAGATAAAAGCTGCTTGATTGATATTTTCAAGTGGCATATTGTTGGTGTAGACTACTTTTAAGCTAAACATAGAAATAATCCAGGTAGATATCAATGAAAACGATAATTAAATCGTCCGACATTCGCCATCTTAGCGCCAAGCAAAGAGTGCAAGTAATTCTCGATGCTTACAACGCTGCTAAGCCTGTTGACCCTCGCAAAAGAGTTAAAGAATTACGAGCCGAAATTGCTAAATTAGAAAAGCGATATTCTATGTCTACTGAAAAGATGCTTAAGCGCCTCTGTGCAGGTGATTTGCTCCAGGATGAGCCATTTTCCACCTGGCAGCATAAATATATGTTATTACGAGCACACCAAGAAAAT
>JABDBL010000083.1 GCA_013288645.1 Candidatus Melainabacteria bacterium | reverse complement strand
TGAAACAGGTGGTGCTTTGCCTACAGGCAAGAACTGGGACCCAGTTATTATTTCTTCTTGAGCTCCTATGAAAAGCTTTCTTAGCTTTCCACTAAGATTACTGTTTATATTGATAGCTCTTCTCTCTTGAGAAATAGTTTCTTCTGTAGGTAGAGCAGTTAGCCCAGTTTGACTTCTTAACGCCTTTGTCTGCTGAGCCGTTAGTCCAGTTTGACTTTTCTCCGGCTTGACTTGCTGAGAAACTAACCCAGTTTGACTTTTGGCTCCCGGCTTAGCTTGCTGATGCGCCCCAGCAAGCAATCTATGCACAGCGTGTAGGTCATTGGTTGCATGGGACCAAAGAAGGTTCGATTGACCACCCTGAATATGATAGAGTTTCCACTCAGCACGAGCAGATAGGCGAGAATGATCTAAAGTAAGTGAATAGAAGTCATCGGCAACCTGCCAGGATATTTCACATTGAGAAGCAGTTGTTGCATCACTCAAATCGTTAAGCAGCCTGCGCAGCAAAACAACATCCGGCGCAGTGTTAACACTAACCTTGCGTAAACTAGATCCACCGCGTCCAAATTTTTCGTTTAGTGACATACAGCTAAGTTTATCTCTTAGAAATAAATAGCGATGAACAGAGTCGAATGATTGTGGTCCCCAAAATATCAATCCATATATTAACATAAATTCAGAGTAATCAGCAAAGACTATGGCAAATAGCAACTAGTAATCTTTTAAACAATCGCGCGGAGTTACCACGTATCAGCCAGACATTTTAAGTTTAATTTGATAGACAGCTAGTTAATCTCTTAGCAATCGCTTTAGTCCTTCTATATCTTTAATGTCGCTTTCTCGTTGCCGAACTAATTGTTCCTTGTCTTTGATAATCCATTGTTTGGATAGCAATGGCAAAGCCATTCAAAACATTTAAGCACTATCGGTCTTATATTTAGCTGCGCGCTTTACTTTAGCAAAATTGACGCCGGCTACTACTAAAGCTATGCCCAAAAATTGAAGTAAGGTTGGCACTTCGCGCAATATTAAAGCAGCAATTAAAATAAATGCTGGGCGTTGAACCATTGTTATTACCGAAATGCGAGTAGCCCCTACTAAGCTCAATGATTTTATAAAAGCAACATTGGCTAGGGCGGCAGCAATTCCAACAACAATGCCATAGCAAATATCGTAGGTTGAAATCTTACCTATGAAAGGTAGGCAGACCAAAGAAATAATACCTAAAATAACAAAGCACAGTGAGGAAATATAAATTGAGTTGTATTTGAGAGTGATCTCGTCCATTTTTACACGATAAAAACCTGAGGTAAATATTGCAATTATGACAGCAATTGTGCCGAGCCAATCACCAGAATAATTATCAAAGGGCATACTTAAAACAACGCCAATAAAACATAGCCAAAAACCAAGCCAAAACTTTTTTCCTAGTATATCTCGACCAAGTCTTTCATTAATGATTGCCACTAAGGCTGGTGTGCTCGTAACCACTGTAAGCACGGTAACGGCAGTAAGTCCTCTTAAGGCAAGAATGGTGCATAAGCTAGTAGTCATTAGTAATAGTGCGATCGGTATGACTGGTTTTACTATTTTTGCTTGATCTGGACGTCGTAACCAAAAATAAGCAAAAACAGGAGTAAGGGTAAGGGCGCCGGCAATGTTTCTAATTATAAAAAACTGATACGGACCCAAACCACCACGATAACCATATTTAACTACTATTGGCTCAGCAGCTCCTAAAACTAAAGCAGCCACTATCCATAACTTCTCAGCTAATGATTTGCGCAGCTCCGGCGTCAAAAATTTATTGGCTGGCATTAGACAGGTGGTATCGGACATTTTTTAGGCCAAAATTGGGGTGTCTTTGTTTTGTAGTTGTCAAATCTGGCAATCAACTCATCGCGCAGAGTCTCTGGCTCTACAATACTATCAATAACCATCTCTGAGGCAAGCTTATAAATGTCTACATCTTCTCTATAGTTTTCACGTTTCTCAGCTATAAAAGCTGGCCTGTCTGCTTCAGATAATTCCATAATTTTGTTGTAGTAAACAGCATTCACTGCTGCTTCGGGTCCCATAACAGCTATCCAAGCAGTAGGTAAAGCCAAACAAGCATCTGGCTCAAAGGCTGGTCCACACATAGCGTAAAGACCAGCTCCATATGCTTTTCTTAATACAACCGATATTTTAGGCACATTTGCTGTAGCAACAGCAGAAATCATTTTTGCGCCGGAGCGAATGATACCAGCACGTTCTACTTTTGTGCCAATCATAAAGCCTGGTACATCAGCTAAGAAAAGAAGCGGGATATTAAAAGCATCACAAAGCCAAATAAAACGTGTCGCTTTGTCAGCTGAATCAACAAAGAGTACACCGCCTTTAACCTTGGGTTGATTGGCAATTATACCAATTACTTTGCCATCAAGGCGTGCTAAGCCGGTTACAATTTCGGCTGCAAATAAACGTTTGATTTCAAAGAACGAGTCTTTGTCTATAATAGCTTCGATTACTTCGTAAATATCAAACAGTACATTTTCTTGCTCTGGTATAAGTTGAGCAATGCTCTTATTTGCCTTGTGTTTGACTGAATTTTTAGTCAACGCAATAGTGGGCACGTCCAAATAATTAGATGGCATATAAGTCAAATAATTTCTGGCGATTTTTATAGCTTCTTCTTCTGAACTAACTAGAATGTCTCCGCAACCAGATACGGTGCAGTGCATTTTTGCTCCACCCATTTCTTCCAATGTTACCTTTTCACCGATGACCATTTCAGCCATGCGTGGTGAACCAAGGTACATAGAAGCATTACCATCATTCATTATGACAATGTCACAAAAGGCAGGGATATAAGCTCCACCAGCAGCAGATGGTCCAAATAAGAGACAGACTTGTGGTACCATACCGGATATTTGTATTTGGTTGTAGAATATTCTGCCAGCACCTCGCCGTCCAGGAAACATTTCTACCTGGTCAGTAATCCGCGCACCAGCAGAATCTACTAAGTAGATTATCGGCACTTGCATCTTTATCGCTGTTTCTTGAGTACGGATAATCTTTTCAACGGTGCGCTTTCCCCAAGAACCTGCTTTAACGGTGGAGTCATTGGCCATT
>JABDBL010000082.1:914-3128 GCA_013288645.1 Candidatus Melainabacteria bacterium | reverse complement strand
CGTTTCATCGTTTCCTTCCATTAAAAGGTCCACAAAAAGAACGCACTAGAAATGCTTTAAGGTGCAATAAAAAATATTAATTGAGCAAACTTAGGCAGACTAGTAATGGCGATTTGATTATAGTTTTTATGTTCTTTCATTGACCGTCTTAGATACAATATTCAAAATGGATTAGGATTTAAGCCTAGGATAATGTTATGAAAATTGCTGCTGCTCAGATTTCATTAAAGTTAGGTGATTTGGAAGCAAACACCAAAAAGTTATTGCAAAAATTGGAACAAGCTTACAATGTAGGAGCCGATATTGTCGTTTTCCCGGAGATGTCTGACACCGGCTATGACAATAAAATTATGATTGATTTAGCTCAGAATTGGGAAAGTGGTACGATACCTGAACTTTGCAAGGCAGCCGAAAAGTATAAATTAAATGTGGTTGCAGGAGTATCAGAACGCGTTGAAGATGGTGTGTACAATTCAATGGCCATTATTGATCGTAATGGCAAAATAATTGGCAAATATCGTAAAACCCATCTTTGCACTGTTGAACCTTTCTTTGAGCATAAATTATTTAAGGCAGGAGATAAACTCTGTCAGTTAGAATTAGAGAATATAAATTGTGGTTTTATTAACTGTTACGAAATTAGATTTCCAGAAATTGTGCGAACCCTCAGTATTCAAGGCGTAAAAATTCTCTTCGTTCCAGCCGCATTTCCAATGGTACGTTTGCAGCACTGGAAAATTTTACTAGAGGCACGTGCTATAGAAAATCAGATTTTTATAGTTGCGTGTAATCGTGTGGGGCTAGACAACAAAAATAACTTTTGTGGACTGACAACAATTATTGATCCCTACGGTACGACAACAGCTAGTGGTTCAGCAATTCACGAAAAATTGATTGTCGGTGAGATTGATATGGAAATGATTAATACAGTTCGTTCTCAAATTCAAGTTCATCAAGATAGACGTTCGGATTTATATAATTTATAATCCCAACTTAACCCTAATCGATTCTATTGGAAAAGTTGCTCGATAGGTTCTGTTCCGCGTTCTAAAATACGTAGGTAAGCATCATAAATAAATACGCGCCCGCGCTGCTTACCTGTGATTTCTCTTACCAATCCTATATCTTCTAACTTTTGCAATGATGACGTCACTGTGGGCGTAGACAATTTAAGTTCTTTAACAATTTCAGTGATGACAGCTAATGGTTTGCGTTCGAGATAACGATAAATTTGCATTGCAGAGCCAGCACCGCGCCCGATACCACTAATTTTTATTCTATCATTTTCAATGAGTGTCAAGATTTCTCGTGCGGTTTCACTAGCCTGTTCTGAGATATTAAGCACACCTTCTAAGAAAAATTCAACCCAGCTTTCCCAGTCACCTGATTCACGAGTGCCATTTAGCAGCTCATAATACCTATCTCTATGAATTTTGAAATAAAGGCTTAAATAAAGAACCGGCTCAGTGAGCACTTTTTCTGTGCATAACAATAGAGTAATCAACAGTCTACCTAATCGTCCATTCCCATCAAGGAAGGGATGGATAGTTTCGAACTGATGATGAACTAATGCTGCTTTGGCTAAGATCGGTATTTTTTCATCGGGCTTATGCAAAAACTTTTCAAGATCGCTCATACATTCTATAACTTTGTCTGGCGGCGGTGTCACAAATCTTGCATTGCCAGGACGACTGCCACCTATCCAATTTTGAGTCCTACGAAATTCACCCGGTGCTTTTTTCCCACCGCGAGCACCTGACATAAGAATGCCATGAATCTCTTTAATGAGGCGCATAGAAAGTGGAAAGCCGGATTGTAAGCGCTTAAGACCGTATTCCATCGCTGCTACATAATTAGATACTTCCTGTACGTCATTTATTGGCACGCCTGGTGCTTCTGCATTTTCATACAAAAGAAGATCCGATAGTGATGATTGTGTTCCTTCAATCTGCGAAGAAAGTAGAGCTTCTTTGCGAATATACATATAGAGAAAAAGCTCTGAATCTGGCAAAATAGTAGTTAATCCATCTAGCCGCCCTACAGCTTGGCTGGCTCTTTCTAGCAGTGCTTGTAGATTACTTAATTCAAGAGGCGGTTTTGGTGGTAAAGGGCGAGGAATATAAGCAAAATATGATTCTGGACCAGCCCCTGATGACTTTACTTTATGTCCAATTCTAGATTTCAGCGCTTGTTGCATGTTATTAAAGGTATCCT
>JABDBL010000082.1:0-846 GCA_013288645.1 Candidatus Melainabacteria bacterium | reverse complement strand
CGATTTACCGAAAATAGAAAATTTGAATCCAAGTGCGTACCAAGTGCAAGAGGCAAGATTTCGAAGAAATATAAGAAGGGACATCACTATGAAAAAACAGATCTCAGCATCAATTTGGAAAGAAGACAAATTGATGAAAAGGGATTAGAAGCCGTACTGTGAAGAATCCATATGTCTTTAAGTTTTATCCCAACAGCAGATAATGAGGGGGCAAGCCGACGGTTTGGGCGGTGGTGTATTCAAGAAACGCTTGAACAAAAAGCTGATTTGTATGCAAAGAAAACCGACGCAGAGATTGACAAAGAGCTGAAAAGCAGAGAACTACTGGAGATACACTATGAAGACAAAAAACAAAATCTGCATTTAAGTGCGTGGGTAAGTTTGTAGCTTAAAAATAAGGTCCTTATCCGCAAAGCAGATAGTTAATCGATGAGATCCAGTTGTTTTAGTCTGGGTATGACGTCATCCTTGAGAATTGATCCTAAAGTCAATTCGGTCGGCAAATGTGAGTTTATCCATTTGATTTCTTCAAGTTCACTTGCAGCCTCTAAAACTCCTTGCCATTGTTGTACGATAAACACATCCATTTGCAAAAGACGTTCTTCACGTCCAGCTGCAGGAGCAAAGAAAGTATCCAAAGCCGTTAGATTTTCCTCGGCAACCTTGATGCTTAACTCTTCACTTAGTTCACGGCAGAGTGCTGCACGAACAGTTTCATCTGATTCTACTTTGCCTCCAGGAGCAATAAAAAAATCTTTTCCTTTTGCTCTAACAATCAAGAAATTACGCTGGTGCAGTAAGACACCAGCTGCTTTATGGATGTCTATACTTTTATTCATCAGTAAT
>JABDBL010000081.1 GCA_013288645.1 Candidatus Melainabacteria bacterium | reverse complement strand
CCTAAATGAATTAACAGGAATAGCGGCCGGAGGACTAGCAAGATTTCAAGGTGGTACTAATAAGGCAGTTAAGTCAGCCACAATAAATAGCACAATTCCAGCCACTTTAAATTGGTCAGAAAACTTTGCTGGTAACGCTGCGCTAACTACAGGAGTAAATAACGCAACTGTATCGGCGATAGATGGTGCTAATAATACAGTCACTAATCCTTACAAAATATCTGTAAACACTGGTTCAAGCACGTCACTAACAAATGATGCTAACGGTAATATGACTAGTGATGGAACGAACACTTATGCCTGGGATGCAGAAAACAGGCTAATTAAAATCACTTATCCAGGTACCAATAACTATAGTCAATTCACATATGACGCATTAGGTCATAAGGCAAAGATTGTAGAGACAAGAGCAGGCTCCGTGACCAGTACCAAGCAATTCGTCACTTGCGGAGATGAAATGTGCGAAGCGAGAGATGCTTCGAGTAATGTAACCGCACAATATTTTTCTCTGGGCCAGACAATTAGTGGAGCAAATTATTATTACACCTTAGATCATTTAGGCTCTATACGCGAAATGACAAATAGCTCTGGAGCTGTAGTTGCGCAGTATAGTTATAATGCATATGGACAAGTAACAAAGATACAAGGCAGCTTAGATTCAGACTTCCAATATGCGGGCTATTACTATCATGTACCGACTGGACTGAATCTAACGCTGAATCGAGCGTACAATGCAAATTTAGGCAGATGGACTAGCAGAGATCCTATTGAAGAGGATGGTGGTATTAATCTCTATGGATATGTAGGCAATTCTCCGGTGGACAATAGCGATCCAGCGGGGTTAAGTTGCCAAACCAACTGCTGGCGGCAATTGCTCAATGGACTCGTACCGGGATTAGGTTTAATTGCTGGGGGACAACCAATCTTTTCCGCACCCGGTAAATTCGGTGGTTCAGTCAGAGGAACTTCATTTTTTTCACTTACGATTGGTAAATTACCAGCACTGGAGAATTTGAGCATTCCTTCTCCGGTCGGATTGAACATGAGAAATACTCCTGGTTTAGGAAGGGCCATAGGACGCTGGTTGCCATGGGTTGGGTTATTGAGTACTGCTGCAGCCATTTATCAATTCATTAACTGTATAACTAATTGCCCGCCTCCTTCTTTCGGGGTTGGAGATTTTCCAGGCGGACCGACATGGACTCCTCCTGACGGGAATCCACCAAAACCAAACCCACCAAAGTGTCCAAAACCTGGACCACCGTCCATTTGGACTGCACCGGGTTGGCCATCATCCTATCAAACTCAATTAGCATGAATACACCGGTGCACCGGAATGCAACGTTTTCCGTCCCAGTTGGGCGGCTGGCGTGATGCAACCAAAGAAATTGTTCTTTTGCAATTTTGCTTGATATAATATGATCGCAATGTTTATAGGATTAGGATGAACACACCTGAATGCGCTGATTTTGTGGCTCAATTGGCGGACCTTAAGATACCGCCGGACATTAGCAAATGGCTCTATTGGACAATGCGGCAGGAGGGCATTCGTCAACCATCGATTGAATCCAAAAATGACCTTGAATCCGCATACTGGTATGATTTGATAATACAAGGAACTATTGAGTTATGCCACTTCCGTCCGCACTTTGAAGAGGTCGACGCCATTTGTAGAAAACATATCGACGCAAAAGGGCATAAATTCGAGAAATTTATTGATTTTGCAATTGTTATTGCTGCGTTACGCGAGCAGGGCCCGGACGTAGGAGACGAAGTAATTGGTATATGTCCGTCTAGGTACAACGAACATACGCGTGAACTATGGCTAGAATTGTGTCAACTGTCTTCAGATATGTACGGTGATCAATTCATGATCAAGTGCTATTTAAATAAATCATTACTTGAACAAGTTCATCGTCGCCGCAAATTTATAGATCGTTTTCAGAATTTCTGGGGAAGAATCTTTTTTTGGTTAAGCTTTTCTGAGTTAAATAGTCACGGTATTGAAAGCAATTTAAAGCGGTACGGCTATCAATTTTTTTCCATTTCAAATCTGAGTGATTATGCTGCAAAGAGAGGAGATGTAATAAAAATTGTGAAAAAGGGACGGGATGATAGGTTTAAGCTGTTCGCCTTAGTTAGCGAAGTAACTGACAATAAGATTAGCCAAATTCAATTCAAGACCTCATATAATGCACCATTGCAGTCAACTATGAAAGGTTTTGACCTCTTCTTCTTTCGCGATCCAAAAACCCGCTTAGAAGGAGTCTGGACTAAACCATGAAATATGCTGGACTCGGAAGTAGTAATAACTTATTCCACTAATTGTTTCACTCGAAAAGAAATACGGCAACATCAGCTCCCTGTATGCACTCTATCTGTCTGTATTAGATGAAGTGTCCTAAGGCGGTTACGGTCAGCAGTGGTGATCAGTCAATAGCCTATTCATTACGGCCTCGTTTAACCAATTATCGAGTGGAAATAAAAACGGTAAAAATTGTGAAATTTTTTTGAGGGCTCTGATCAAGCTTTACTCTATCAAGTATTTTTAGTCGTTTTGGAAATTGTGTTGAAGACCAACTCTCGAAAATTCGCGGACAAGACCTGTTTTATACTACAGCGAGAATTACACAGTATTTCTTCGTGATCGAGTCGTACGATAGCCCAATCATTTGCATTTTTCCCGCGTGTGTCAAAGCACACTGGATCGTAACTGCATTCACTTCCTGGGCCAAAGCCGAACTGAAGGTACCCCTCTTGCAAACTGACGGAAGACAAATATTCGTCTTTAAATATCTCAGCCAAGAAGCCACTAAAGTCGTCTCCGACAGGATTAGCCAGTAAAACGTATTCTTCGAGATCTGCTCGCTGCTACCTGTAAGACAGGAGCAATTCCTCGTATAGTTGTGGAAGGGGACTCTTAATCTTCGAATACACATCTTCTAGACGAGCGCGGTCTGTAGGATATGGCTCTACCAGAACTTTCCCTTGATCGAAAAGCTCATCATCGTACCATTCAAAGCACTGCACATAATTAACTAAAATCTGTTTATCATTTTCCATATACTTTAGTATATCAGCAGCTTGCTGATAAGGTACGGTAACACACCGTGGATTTAGACCCTTCATGTAATACAGGCGGACTTTATGCAAAACTTATTAGTATGTAATTTTCGAGCGGAATTGCTAATGGAAAGACCAGGTAATGATTCCCAACTTCTATATTTTTCGTCTAAGCATTATGACAATGGCAAGGATGGTTTAATTGTAAGAGTCATTCCTATTGAACAGGATGTTTGGGTAGGAATGTTTGAATTTGGCGATGGGGGCGAAACTGGGATATATAGTACAGCAAATCCAGATGGAGTATCTCAAATCCCAAATGAGAAACTATTGGTTTTCAATAATTTTGCTGACATCTACGCATGGGACTCTAGTGGCCCAGCGTGGCAAACGGAATCTTTAGCAAGTGATGATGTCAAAGTAGAAGCTATTGAACAAGGAATAATAAAGGGTAAAGGCTACAAATATGGTAAACCGATTCAATTTTCAATAAATGCTAAAAATGGAAAAAT
>JABDBL010000080.1:2812-3598 GCA_013288645.1 Candidatus Melainabacteria bacterium | reverse complement strand
TCCTACTGTTTCCAGAAAATGATCTTCAAACTCTAATGTTGTATTACAGTTGGTGCAGATAATGTGCTGATGGGGTAAAGTATCCTTCTTCAATTCATAGTGCTTATATCCTTCCGCAAAATCAAGTTCCCGTAATAGACCGAGCACTGATAGTAACTTTAGTGTGCGGTATGTAGTAGCTAAACTTACACTATAGCCCTTTTGGATAAGCTTACTATGTAATTCTTCCACAGAAAGATGGTTTCCATGTGGTTCTTCTTGAAAAATTTGTAAAATTGTCTCTCTTTGAGCAGTGATGCGGTGGCCGCGCTTACGCAGATTTTCTAATAAAGGATCAAAGGATGGTACATTTTGGGTCATTAATCACTTTACCTTTGGCATTGGATAATCAGCATGAGCGTGTTGAAGCAGTGGGCTCAAATTAAGACATGACCGTAAAAATTGACCTGTATGTGAACCAGGATTCATAGCTACTTGTTCTGGTGTTCCTTGCGCTACTATAGAACCACCGCCATCGCCCCCTTCTGGTCCCAGATCACAAATCCAATCGGCTTGTTTTATCACGTCTAAATTATGCTCGATAACAAGCACAGTATTGCCAGAATCAACTAATTTATTAAGTACTTGCAAAAGTTTGTCTATGTCGGCAAATGATAGCCCAGTGGTCGGTTCATCCAAGATATATATAGTTTTGCCAGTAGCACGCTTTGATAGCTGTTCAGCTAGCTTAACCCGTTGTGCTTCTCCGCCAGACAAGGTAGTAGCTGATTGTCCAAGCCTAATATA
>JABDBL010000080.1:1517-2802 GCA_013288645.1 Candidatus Melainabacteria bacterium | reverse complement strand
GTAGCTATGAATCCTGGTTCACATACAGGTCAATTTTTACGGTCATGTCTTAATTTGAGCCCACTGCTTCAACACGCTCATGCTGATTGTCCAAGCCTAATATAATCTAGCCCGACCTCTTTCAATGTAGCTAGTTTAGCTTGTGCTTTAGGAACGTTAGCGAAGAAGGCAAGCGCTTCTTCAACAGTCATTTCTAATACTTCAGCAATAGATTTACCTTTGAATTTGACTTCTAGGGTTTCCCGGTTATACCTAGCTCCCTTGCATACTTCACAGTGTACAAATACCGAAGGTAGAAAATTCAGTTCGATTTCATTCATACCTTCGCCACTACACGCTTCACAGCGCCCACCTTTTACGTTGAACGAGAAACGTCCAGCTAAATAGCCACGAGCCTGTGCCTCACGAGTGGTAGCATACACATCTCTGACTATATCAAATAGACCGGTATAAGTGGCGGGATTAGATCTAGGCGTGCGTCCAATAGGAGATTGATCTATATCGATAACTTTGTCTATATTTTCTACTCCTTCTACTTTTATCAATCCCTTTGGCATAGGCACACTGCCGTGGAGATAATGACGCAGATATTGATAAAGTAAGTCATTAACCAGAGTGGATTTACCAGAACCACTCACGCCAGTAACTGCAACAAATTTATTGAGACCAAATTCAATATCTATATCTTTCAGATTATTCAGGGTAGCGCCAACAATTTTGAGTTTTAAACCATTGCCAGTTCTGCGTTTAGATGGAATATGGATCATTTGCCGTTTTGACAAATAGGCTCCAGTGGAAGACTCGCAGCAATTAGCGATATCCTCTACTGATCCAGTTGCTACAATGTAACCGCCGTGTAAACCTGCTCCCGGTCCTATATCTATAAGCCAATCAGCTTGCCGCATGGTCTCTTCATCATGTTCTACGACAAGTAAAGTATTACCTAGATCGCGCAAGTGCTGTAGAGTAGAAATTAAGCGATTATTATCACGTTGATGTAGACCAACCGAAGGTTCATCGAGCACATAAAGAACGCCAGACAGTCCAGAACCTATTTGTGTAGCTAGTCTTATACGTTGGGCCTCGCCCCCAGATAATGTGCTCGCTTTACGATCTAAAGTGAGATAAGTTAAGCCGACATTAGTGAGGAATTTTAGTCTGGCGGAAATCTCTATCAATATTTGATGGGCAATTGTTTTTTTGTCTTGTGGAAAATTTATAAGGCAGGCAGTCAAAGAATTCTTGCGCTTTTACAACTGACAAAGCACACAATTGAGCAATGGAA
>JABDBL010000080.1:0-1507 GCA_013288645.1 Candidatus Melainabacteria bacterium | reverse complement strand
GATCTGCTACTTTAACTGCCAAACTTTCTGGCTTAAGACGACTTCCTTGACAGTCGTCACAAACCATTTCTGTCATATAGTTTTCTAGGTCTTGTCTGACTTTCTCTGACTGTGTTTCATCATACCGTCTCCTTAAATTAGGAATAACGCCTTCGAAAGTTTTGCGATAACTTGTAAACTCTCCACTGTCATATGCCTCATAAACTAAATTCACCCGCTCATCACCCGAGCCATAAAGAATGATATCTTTTTGTGCCTTTGTCAATTTAGCAAAAGGCATCTCCAGACTAAATTTGTAGTGTTTCGCTAATGAGGTTAATATCTGGGTGTAATAAGGATTTCCTGTTTTAGCCCAGGGATAAATGGCTCCCTCAGTCAAACTTTTTCTGGTATCTGGCACCACCAATTGCGAAGAAACCTCAAAAGTAGAACCAAGTCCATGACAGGTTGGGCAGGCGCCATATGGGCTATTGAAACTAAAAACCCGCGGAGTTATTTCGGCAAAGCTTATATTGCAATAAGCACAAGCGTACTGCTCAGAAAAAAGCATTTGAGTATTAGTACTTTTTCTAGCTTTTTCCTCATCGCTATCTTGATTGATAACATCGACAAGCACGCTCGAGCGTCCCCATTTTAAACCTAAAGCAACGCTGTCAGCAAGCCTTCCTTGGATGCCTGGTTTGATTACGAGCCGATCAATAATAAGCTCTATAGTATGCTTCTTGTTTTTATCTAACGCTATGTCGTCATCCAATGCTAGTACTTTTCCGTCTATTTTTACTCTGGCAAATCCTTCTTGACGCAGATTTTGCAGAACAACCTGATACTCACCTTTCCGTCCACTAACCAAGGGCGCCAATATTTGAATCTTGCTACCAACTGGTAAATTTACTATTTGATCTACAATCTGATCTACCGTCTGAGGGTTGATTAAGCGATCGCACTGTGGGCAGTGCGGCGTGCCTACTCTTGCATATAATAATCTTAAGTGGTCATAAATTTCAGTGACGGTGCCCACAGTAGAACGAGGATTATGGCTTGTCGATTTCTGATCGATTGATATAGCAGGACTCAAACCCTCGATACCATCTACATCCGGCTTATCTAGCTGTCCCAAAAACTGACGAGCATATGCCGAAAGAGATTCTATATAACGTCTTTGCCCTTCGGCAAAAATAGTATCAAAGGCCAAAGACGATTTACCTGAGCCACTTACACCTGTAATTACTACAAGCTTGTTGCGCGGAATCTCTAAGCTAATATTTTTCAGATTGTGTTGACGTGCGCCACGCACAACTATCTGATCCTTACTTTGCATGCTCCTAGGGCCTTGCTTTTTACCAGTAACTATCCCATATCATGTTATCTATCTTACAATAATAACTCTTTAGCCAATTTTCGTCGCGTTAAGCGTCATATTGCCCTTAATAATTTGAGCGGTTGATTATTGCGCTCTAGTTTTTACCAACCATAAAATATAAAGTAACAACAAAAAGGCAAACTAAAA
>JABDBL010000079.1 GCA_013288645.1 Candidatus Melainabacteria bacterium | reverse complement strand
AAATTGCCGGATTTTTGGCGAATTGTTTGGCAAAATTTGGCGAATTATTTGGCAATTTGTTTTTTTAAGTCGCCAAACTCTGTATCACAGAAGTCCTATCAATTCTAAGCTTTTGAGCAATTTCGGCTTTGGTGCCGTCCAGCCCAAATGGCCGCGATACGCTCAGATTAGTGACCAAAACCTTCGTAGTAAATTTGGGGTGGATCGGTTGGGTCAGGGCCGGAAGACTTTCCAAGCTTAACAGCTCTCTGGGCTTCGGCCATCGCCTTGGGTGTGAATTGTGCTCTTCTAACCCCAAGCAACGCTCCAGCTTGATCCTTCTTATCATCACTGATGATGAGAATCCACTGTGAATTTTTAGAAGGTAGCTTACTACTTTGATAGATATAATGTCCCATACAATCATCATCCGCCCAAAGAAGCCACATGCGAACATTTGGTTCTATATTGGAGCCAGCTGGCTGCTTAAGTACCTTCAGCACGTGGAAATCGCATAGCAAAGCCAGATCGTCTCGGTTTATGGCTGTGTGGTTTTCTATAGCTTGCCTTATCTTCGGGCAATGTTCACTTCTCGCCGAGGTGTACTCAGCCAATACGACACAGCGAGCCGTGCAAGCCTCGTTATACAACGGCTGCCGCGCGGCGGGCCCTGACTCTGCAAAACCGAACTCAGGTATTGACGCCTGCATCCCCATTACCGCAAGAAGGAGCATCACGACTCGTGCTAGACCTTTACTAACCATTCTACATTTGACTCCTGATACCTCAACGATCACTCTACCAGTACAATTTCAATTTGCCAAGATCCTGATGACCGATGTTCTGCCAATTCCAAGCATGCGAGCTATTTCAGCCTTCGATAGCCCCTTCGAGAACAGGTGCCTTATCTTTGCCTCGTGCCTACTTGCAGTTCGCGGACGGCCATGTTTGCCTCCCCTTTTTCTTGCTTGAGCGATCCCAGCTCTTACGCGTTCACCAAGCATGTCCCGTTCGAATTGGGCAAATACAGCAAGAACCCCTGCCATTGCTCTGCCAATGGAAGTAGTTAGATCCACGGCCTCCGTCAAGGACACAAAACCAACTTCCAGCTCTGATAGCTCATTCAAGCTGGATATCAAATCGTGCAATGAGCGCCCCCAGCGATCTAATTTCCAAACAAGTATGGCATCAATTTCTCTCTGGCGAGCAGCATGCATCAATTCTTCTCGCTTTTCTCGCTCCTTGACTCCTGAACCAATGTCTTGGATCTCAAAAACGATCTTCCACTTCCTGGCTCTTGCATACTTGCGTAGCGATTCCAATTGCATCGGCAAGGTCTGTTGATCTTGAGTTGAGACACGGGTATATATACCAACGCGCAATTTTCTATTTCTCCTGGATGTCCAAAAACCCCGTTAGAAAAATTCTAACCGAAAGCCCACAGAATGAGGCTTCCCAAACACAAAGTTTTAGGGTCCAATAACTAATGTTTAAGGACGCATGGTAAAAGTCTTTTGAATCCCAAAGAAGTTGCGTTAGTTCGATATAAGACGATAGAGCCGTTTCTACAGCGGGAAGCTTCTCTTGAAGAGATTTCAAGACTAAAGAAAATCGCCGCCAGGACATTATATAACTGGGTGGCAGCGTTTAAGCGAAATGGTCTTAATGGTATCACACCGCGGCGACGAAATGACAAAGGACAGCGCCGTTCAACCAACGCAGAATTGGTAAGTCTAATACGGGGATTGTTTCTGAAAACTCCACCGGTGCCAATCAGTGCCGTACATCGTACTGTTCAAGCGGTTTGCAAAAGGAATGGATGGCGAGTGCCAAGTTACGACGTTGTACATGACGTCGTTTCTCAGATATCTCCCGACCTGAAAACACTTGCCCACGAAGGCGATAAGGCGTACAAGCAAGCATATAGCTTGGTTCATAAATTTGAGGCTGAAAGACCAAATGAGATTTGGCAAGCAGATCATACGCCACTGGATATCGTTGTGTTTGATTCTCGACAACAAGCACTGAAGCCATGGTTAACCACAATTGTCGATGACTACAGTAGGGCTGTTCCAGGATACTTTCTGGGATCGCAGCCCCCATCTTCCATGCGAATCGCTCTGGCACTTCGGCAAGCAATATGGCGCAAAGACGACTCTGGCTGGAATATTTGTGGGATTCCTGAAAAGTTCTATTCTGATCGCGGCAGCGATTTCATGTCGCAGCACATCGAACAAGTATCGATTGATTTAAAGTTTGAGCACATCCATACAGAACCCGGTGAGCCTCAAGGAAAGGGAAAATGCGAGCGATTTTTCAAAACCATAAATGAGATGCTGCTCTCGTCCTTGCCCGGCTATGCACCAAAAGGACATGGCAACGTTCAGCCGGTACTAACACTGGAACAGTTAGAAGAAAGATTTAAGTCTTGGCTGTTGACCGAGTATTTTGTTCGACAACACTCGGAAACCAATATGACACCAAAGGATCGCTGGGAATCTTTTGCATTTATTCCACGTATGCCGGATTCAATCGAGCAACTTGATCTTTTACTGCTGACTGTTGCAAAACCAAGACGTGTGCAGCGAGATGGCATCCGCTTCTTAGGATTCCGATATTTTGACCTTAACTTGGCTGGCTATGTCGGTGAAGACGTCACTATCCGCTATGACCCGCGAGATCTTGCACAAATTCATGTCTATGCCGACAACGCTCTTATTTGCAGGGCCGTCTGCTATGAGCTTTCCGACAAATCCGTCAGCTTGAAAGAAATCATGCAAGCGAGAAATCATGAGAAAAAAGAACTAAAGCAGCAACTTAAAGAGCTGCTTGCTATAGCCGAAAAACACGCTCCACTGGAGAAGCCTGCTAGTCAACTTGTTAATTCCGATGCTTCTGCGATTACAGAATATCCCAAATTTAAAATTAAGAGGTTTGCATGTGATGTCGACTAACCCGCCCACTAATTTCTTGATAACAAGCCAGTACAAGCGTTTTGTTGAGCTGTGCGAGTACAGCCATGGCGGCAAAATTATCGGCTTGTGTTTTGGCAAGCCAGGTGTCGGTAAGACCGAATCCGCGAGGCACTATGCTAATTGGCAAACAATAGAGCCTTTATTAAGTAAGCCACTCAGAACCCGCTCTATACCAGCTTCTATAGTCGGCTGCACGACCGCTTTCTTTACGCCGGATGTGACAGTAACTCCGAGAAAGCTACAGTCCGGATTGGCACTGCTCAGGAATAGATTTGATGAGCTGATCGAGCAAGCAACTTTGTGGTACGCTCCTAAAACACAAGCCTGTGCCGTGCAGAAGCATCTTAAACTTTTGATCGTTGATGAGTCCGACCGGCTTAAATTCCAGTCTCTAGAGCTCCTTCGTGATCTGTATGATAGGGGCAACATGAGCATATTGCTCATGGGGGCACCAGGCATTGAGCGCCGGTTAAAGCGTTTTGGTCAATTATATTCACGCTTCAATTTTGCATATGAGATGCTGCCATTAAACACAAACGAGATGCGGCTGTTCATATCACAAAAATGGCTGGAGCTGAAATTGCCGCTTACGGCAGACAGCAAAGTCTCGGCCGCGATCATGCGCATCGCAAATGGAAATTTCCGGGTGCTGCATCGCATTTTTACCGAGATAGAGCGACTTCAGCAACTTAACTGCCTGCCAATAATCACACCAGATCTAATCGAAGTAGCTTGCCAGGGACTCCTTCTGGGCACCGGCTGACAGTTTTCAAGTTTGCCAAATAATTAGCCAAACTTTGCCAAATAATTCGCCAATTCACAACAAAGCATTACAGCAGCGA
>JABDBL010000078.1 GCA_013288645.1 Candidatus Melainabacteria bacterium | reverse complement strand
GATACTAATTCTGCGCGGTTGCCTGATCCCAATGTAGTCTTGCCACAAAAGTTGTTCTTTCATCGTGATGACGCTATTCATCAGGTTAAAGCTGGGTTGGATTTATATAACAATGCTATGGGGCAGAAGGCTCGTGGTATGTGGCCTTCGGAAATGTCTATTAGTCCTGGAGCTTTAGAAATAATTGCTAGTCAGGGAGTAAATTGGGCAATAGCCGACGAAGCTTTATTGTGCAGATCAACTGGACTCACTATTTATAGAGATCAATATGGCAATTTAAATAGTGCTGACACCCTCTGTCAGCCCTATGAACTTACCGTTGGCGATGAGAAAATTACTCTATTGTTTAGAGAACTAGTCTTGTCTAATGAATTGAGTTTTTCTTATGGCGGTAGAGAACCTGAAGAAGCTGCCTCGGCGATGTACATGCGCTTGAAACATATTCAGCAGCGGTTGTTTAATTCTTCGCGAGAAGGGGTGGTTGTAATTGCATTAGATGGGGAGAATTGTTGGGAGACGTATGAAGAAGACGGTGCGTTGTTTTTGTATGAATTATATAAACGTCTTTCCAAAGACAGCACTTTAAATATTTGTACTGTCAGTGATTATCTTTCTAGACAACCCGCCAGTGCTAAGCTGGAAAGAATCGAAACTGGTTCTTGGATTGGTGCTGATTTCCATATTTGGATTGGTGATCCAGAAAAGAATCGTGCTTGGGATTTATTGTCCACAACCAGAAATTTTCTAGTAGAGCAAATCAAGAATAAATCTTATTCTGAAGCGATTAAAACAGCCGCCTGGGAAGAGATTTATGCTGCTGAAGGGAGTGACTGGTTTTGGTGGTTTGGCGAGCCAAACAATTCTGCTCATGATGCAATTTTTGATCAGCAATTTAGACTTCGCTTACAGAATGTCTACAAAATTTTAGGACAGACTTATCCACTGGAATTAGATAAAGCAATAAGTTTACCTAAGCCTACGTCCGAAGATAGCTTGGTTGCTGTATTTGAAGGGATTGAATAATTATTTTGACACAGGTTCATTGTCGACATTAGCACTTTTTTGCATAATCAGTACTGAGCCTCTATCCTCTGCCCTAACTTGCCAGTGGCTGTCCATTTTTAGTTCTTCGATGAGACGGCTATTTTTTGGTAGCAATATCCATTCGATCTGATGTTTCTTGAGTATATTTTGCCAACCCGGAGATGTTTGTATTAGCTTTCCATATTCAACATAAAAATCTTGTCCATAAAAATCGGCTCGATCATCTATAAATACCGGATAACCGATTTTGAAGCGGATGATTCCACCCCAATTGTCCATAGAAAATCCATGCTTTGGATCTAAATGTAGCTCTTTGATAATATTTAATGTTGTACTGGGATGGTTTTTTGGATCGAAATCAGCTTTTAGCAAAGGATAGCCAAATACCTTACCTCCATTTAGAGCTATAAATACTAAAATCATAGAAGTGAGAATAGGCAAGATATGGTATGAACAATGTTGCTCGTTTTCGGTAAATCCTTCGTTTAAGTTTTTGAACTTGTCGATCAAAAACTGCCAAGCTTGTTTCAGTTTCAAATAGATTTCTCCTGCCGGAGAATCTAGTTTAGTACTGGCGTATATTCGAGCAATAATAGGTAAATTAGCAAATACATACAAAGCCATATTGCGCTGTGCCGACAAACTGAGATAGGCAAACATCAAGTAAATTAGTGATTCTGGTAGAGTGATTTTGCTTCGTGTGATAATTAAGCCTAGAATGGTGAGGGCAAAAAATATCTCCAATATTGCAGGTTGCAGGGCACCATGAAAGATTGGCGACTGATATTCATCAGTGGCTGAAATGATTGCATTGCCTTTGACTAAATAATCAGTTATATAAGAATAAAGCTGAAAGCCATAGGGTGTGCACAAGCTAGCAAATATATTCAGAATCAGTACATACAACAAAGTTGATATTTGTTCTTTCTTCCTTATCTTATTCTCTGGACTATTATCAGGTTTTAAAAATATGAATTCGACAATAGAAGCAAGAAGATAAATTGTTATTATCGCCAGTCCTAATAAAAATCCAGGATGTGAATTAGCCCAGATAAGCATGTAGATTGTGAGATATAGGACTAATTTATTTTTGCTGAGCGAGCCACGGTAGAATTTGTCTAGTTGGGTAGCGAAAATAAAAACTCCAAAAAATGTAAACAAGTGAGGCCTTGCTAACCAGTGTATAGCTGATAATAGAGCACCAATTATGGTGATGAAGGTAGCAAACACAAAATTGCATCTATTCTGTCGGCAGCGTACATAGAGAAATAGAATTAAAAAGGCAATTGCACTGGCTGTTACTACATAAAGTAAATTAAGGCCGCCTAGTTTGACTAATATAGCCATAAATACATCTGATAGCCATTCATAAGCAGTCCAAGGTTTAGTGCTGAAAGTATAAGACATAATGTCAACATATGGAATATTGTGATGTTGCAAAATATAATTGCCGCTTACTAGATGCCAACCTGTTGAACCATCATCTAAGAGCATGTTTGGTTTCATAAAAAGTAGCAGATATAAAACAACAAGATACATAATATCTCCCACGTCTGGTAAGAGATATTCGATGTTTATTTTTTTGCCAATAGTACCGGATTCATTCATTCACTTGTTTTAAGTTGCTGCTAGAATATTTGCCTTGCTTAGCTCTCCAGGATATTTTTAGCACTTCGACGAGCATTTTTAGCGAATCTACCCATATATTTACTTTTGATCCTGCGCAATTATTCCAATTGATACTCACCTCTTGCAGACGATATTTTTTTTGTGTAGCAAGATATAATATCTCTACATCAAACGCATATCCATCAATTGTGCAAGAAGAAAAAATATCCTGAGCAACGTCTTTCGTGAACAATTTAAAACCGCATTGTGTGTCATAGATTCCTGGTAATAGTAAGGATTGTACGATGTGGTTAAAAGTGTTTCCTATATAAGTACGATAGGGTAAAGCTTGCACCTTGCAGGTTGGATCCGGTTTTGCCCTTGAACCAATAGCTAATTGCGCACCATTATTAATCGCATTATTTAAGCGATCAAATTCTTCGATTGGCGAGCTACCGTCTGCATCGTCTATCAAAATGAGCTGACCAACTGAGGACAAGACACCTGTTTTAATAGCAAAGCCCTTACCCCTATTTACAGGATAAGCAATCAGCCTAATTTGAGGGTGCTTGTTAGCGCATTCATTCACAACGTCAATGGTGTGATCTTTGCTGCCGTCACTGACAACGACGATTTCAAAATCAAGTCCTTTAGTAGTAAAAAAATTGCATACAGAACGGAGTGTGACAGGAAGCCTGTTTTGTTCGTTATAAGCTGGAATTACTATCGATACTTTGGACAAAGCTAGTTCAGAGTGGCCTTAATTTCGGGATCAATAATTGGTTTTGGACTGCAATCAATGTTTTCTTGATTTTCTGGTGAAACTTGCGAAATTAAAGAGTCCAGAGTGTCATTGCCTAACAGTTTTTTTAATCTGATTTTTTGCAACTCATAGGAACGATTATTTCTTTTGTAAACAATACCTATCCGCTCTAGTTGTTTTATAGCATCTAGATGATCAGATGGTACTGCGCTGATTGCTACTGAGCCCTGTTCGCTTAACCAAGAAATAGTTGGATAAAGAACACCAAGCAGCTTGCGCATGGGTTGTTCTGAAACTGGCATTTTTTGAGATACCTCCGTATCGGCCATAATTCTAACACTTATTTTGATGTCAGGGAGTAACTTATATAAGTTATGGAAAAATTTGAGCTTGCTTCTTCATTACATGTCACTAAAGAAAGCAATTTTTGGACAGCATACTAAAAAAATACACA
>JABDBL010000077.1 GCA_013288645.1 Candidatus Melainabacteria bacterium | reverse complement strand
ACAAACAAATACAAACTCAAGATGGAATTGCAAGCTGGTGGCTCACGAGGGCCTACTTTGCTGATCCAACACCACCTGATGTTGTAGTATTAGGTAGCTCGCAACTAGGGTCGCTCCTTGGAGCAGATTCCTATGTATATAACAAATCAATTGATGTCACAGGTTATCATAAATCCCAAGTTCTCGAACATAATTTTTATGGTCTTTTGAATAAAAAATGGAAAGTGTTTGTAAGCGCTCTTCCAAATACTCTGATATCAGATCAGTTTTTTATTAGCAGAGCTTTGTTTTCTAGGAACTATAAGCCCAAACTCGTTATTCTGACTGTTTCTCCAAAGGATTTTATTGATTCTCAACGTGGTTCATTCATGAGTACTGAACCATTTGCCTTTTTCTCTAAATATACAAACAACAATGGTCCGTTTGTTTTACATAACCTAGTCAAAAATAACTGTGCTATTTATCCCGAACCTCTGAATATGGATGATAAATACTTCAATGGAGTTTCATCACTTACTTTAGGCAAGCCTTTTGAACGCCTGTGTCCGGGAGAAATTACTATTAACTCTGGCGATGGCTATATTACTAGAAATAATAGAGAAGAATATCAAAGACGCTATAGCTCTCCTTTTGCTCCCCAGCTTAATGTTCAACTTGATTATCTGGATCGATTGCTGGCTTATCTTAAAAAGCAAAAAATCAAAGTAGTAGCATTTGACCTGCCTTTAACATCTGCAAATCGCAAGCTATTGCCAGAAAATTTTTGGTCACGTTATCGTAATCGCGTAAATCAAATTTGCAAAAAGAATGATGCCGATTTGATTGATATAGACAGAGATGTTAAAGGTTTCAACGACAAAGAGTTTTTTGATCAAGTAAATCTAAATTTAAAAGGGGGTCTTAGGCTTTCAAGCACTATAACTCTTTATTCAGCAAATAAATTTCATTGGAGAACCTGGAGTGAACTTCTGAATAACGAAAAAAACATGTTCTGAGTTCTGATAACAATGACTAATCATTTGATCTAAACCAAAGCGCTCTTGCTTGCTTTCGTGCTTCCTCAGCTTCTCGCTCATTTCCTGCAGACTGTTCAGCATCCGCTTTATTAATAGTAATTTTGGCTAGGATCTTCAAAGAAGGTTTAGAACTTTTCATCATCGTAGTTTCAGCATTTTCAAACGCTGTAACAGCTTCTTTGTATTTCTTTTCGCTCATCATGACTAATCCAAGCTGGTTCCAGGAGACCGCCTCATTAGTCTGATTGTTATTTATATGCCAGCCTTTTATTGCATATTTGAGAAATATTTCCGCGAAGTCCAGCCTCGATGCCTCAAAAAAATAATTAGCAGCATAAGAGAAGCTAGTAGCATGCCTTTCTGGCTCTACAGCAAAGAAATCTTGGTCGCGAGCTATATCATACATTTTCAGGAAAGCCGCTTCAGCGGTTTTTGAATCGTTCTTTGCAATTGCCGCTCTCCCTAAGAGTTCCAGAGTATCAATAGAATTAGAAGCAAAAGTCCTATAGTCTATCGTGTCTTTTAACTTATTAATGACTTCCAAAGCTTTTTGAGCATAATCAATACATTGCGGGTAACTGCTCATAACAAGACTACATTCTGCTAAAGCCAAGTATATTTTAATTTCCTCGTTAGGATCATTGCTCTTGTTTGAAGTGAGAAGTTGTTGCGCCTTATAAAATTGTTGAAATGCTTTAAGAGGTGATCCTGATTTTAAATAAAAATATCCAAATTTTCTTAGCAATGGCAGCGCCTCTGCAGTGGCAAGCTTACCAAAGGTCCGGTAGGCCCCCAGAACTTCCAAATATTGTTTTTCCTTGTCTTCAAAAAGGTGCCGATCGGTAGCCGTTTCGGCTGGAGGAGCAGCTTCTAACTCTATAATCCGTTTATCCTGAGGCAATACAAAGTCTTGTGCATATTTATTCTGAAAAACCATGATGGCAGCTGTAACCAGCACGATTACTACTATCGCTACAACAGCTAGAATATAGGCATTTGATTTCTTAAACAGAGATCTAAAATGCCTAGTAGTCCTTAGTGAGTATAACCAGAATTGCTCTAGAGTAGATAAAATTGCATTTGTTCTATGCAAACTGAGCTCTTTTACTCGCAATTGCAGTTTCTCTAAATCCAATTGCAAGTCCTTTGCACTTTGATAACGCATAGATGGATCTTTAGCTAGAGCTTTATTTACGATATCTGTGAGCCTACTTCTTATGACCGGCTCTGTGGAATCTAATTTCAATACTGGAATTTCCGCAGTAGCATGCAGGTGTGCCGTTATTGCATCTGATCCGCCGTTAAAAGGTGGCTTTCCTGTTAATAATTCAAACAAAACACAGCCTATTGAATAAATGTCTAAGGGGAAGTCAGGCTTATATCCTGTTGTAAATTGCTCGGGAGCCATGTATAAACAGGTACCCTTAGGATTCGCCGTCTCGGTATTAGTGAGCCTTTTCAATTCTTCCGATTCGAGAAGGACTGTAGATATACCAAAGTCAGTTATCTTAACGAAATTTGGATCACTGTCGTAGCCGGTAAGTATGATGTTACTGGGTTTAATATCGCGATGCAAAATGTTCTTGTCGTGTGCAGCAGCTATACCATCACACAATTGAATAAGAATGCGTAAGCTTGTTTCTATATCTATTCCATTCTTTTGCTTGATTAGTTCTTTTAGAGAAGGTCCTGGCACGTATTCCATTGCTATAAACAGCACTTTTGTCTCGACGCATAGTCCATGATCAAAAGCAGCTGTAATATGACGATTCGGAATACGTCCTGCTATTATTGCCTCGTTCTGAAATCGAGCAGCAATTCGGTCATCCTCTACACACTCAGGACGCAGTACTTTAACCGCAACCATGTTCTTAACGCGTCTGTCCTTGGCTTTATAGACACTGCCGAAACCACCCTTACCAATCGGTTCGAGGATTTCGTATCGCTCATCAATAATCTCGCCTATTAATGGATAGTCGGAGTCTTTATCAGTCATTAATTTATCGCTGGGCACGTAGTTGGGGTACTCCTATCGCATTGAATTTTATACCCCAGTAGACAGATTTTGAACACACTATTGGATCAGTCAACTCTGAGCTGATTTTTGTGTCTTTCGAATGAATTTCTGTCTAATTTGCACCAAGTTTGGGTAAAAACAAAAATAGTCAGCCAATTTTAGGTCGTCATATGACAAAAGATACAGAAGCCGGACTCTGTCCTTATAAAAGGAAAGAGACAGACCTACCTGAAGGACTTGAACATTTCGTTTTAGCACCTCTGAGCCAGAAAACATAAGATGCAAGATCCAGGTAGGGAAACATACAGATCCTGACGGGTACCTCTGGGCACTTTGTAGATTATATTCTAAAGTCCTTAGATCCAGGGAACATCTGAAAAAACGAATCTAGCACTGGCAAAACTAGCCTTTCACCTATCGCAAGTGAATTGGGCCCAGCGTGTATTTAATCGCCTTGAAGCAAAACAACTTTTAAAACAATAGAAATGACTGTTGTGATTTTTAGTTAAAGATCGACTGTGACAATTTAAAACCTGCAGATCTTTCCCGAGAACCAAAGTTGCTATTATCAATATCTCTGCAGGTATTGAGTAATGATTACTTTTTCGATTAAAAATAAAACCATCTCAAGGGATTCTTTTAGAATGAATTCCTTTGGATTTATATTGGTCCTTATTTGCCTTATCACTTTTTGCTGCTATTTAACAAGAGCTGCCAGCATAGATGAGTTCACTCGTGTAGAGTCATGCTTCAGCGAATGCTCACGTGAAATGTTGCAAAGGCAGAATTTTGTTGCACCGCTTTATCATGGTCTGGAATTTTTTGACAAACCGATCCTTACCTATTGGCTTATAATTTTATGCTACAAGG
>JABDBL010000076.1 GCA_013288645.1 Candidatus Melainabacteria bacterium | reverse complement strand
TTTCTTACTGGTCGATCTAATGAGTAAAAGGCAAAGAATAAAGCTGTTTAGTCACCCACATTGTGCCAGGTAAAATATAAAAAGCCGCTGCTAATTTACCGAAAGGCAAATGTTTCAGAATTATAGGCACTGCTTCAGCTCCTTCAAAACTACTGCCATTGTTATCTACAACCTGAAGGGTGTCATTATAAAATTGCTTGTGCTTTTTGGGCAGCGGAATAGATTTGCTCTGGAGAGATGGAAGGTGATCAGCTTTGATGTAATGCACATCAATATTTCGCCTCTTATCCCATTGTTTAATCAACGACAATAGGTGACGATTGAATGATGAACTTTCGTCCAGATATAAAGTGATGTTTCGCTGATAATCGAACTGCTGATTTTGCATAGGTGAACGGACTCTATCTTTGAGGCTAATTGAGAAGTAATGATTTATTGACCAAAGTTTAGCAAATTTTTGACCGGGCTCGAAGGTCTAAATACACAGACATACAACTTTGGGTATTAGATGTCCCCTTAGCTGTTTGCTTAGAGAGAAATAAAAAGCGTGAGCGTAAAGTACCGGAAGATGTAATCACAAACTCGTTTAACACCCTAAACGGGCGCGGTAAGCCAAAAATTGAGGAAGGACAAATAGTGATTGTCAAAGCAAACGAGCTTGGACAGTGGCAATTTTCATTTCCACAATAGATTTAAATTAGCTTCTGGCAAATAATCTTTGCGCCATACACATGGGTAAACTATTGCTAATCAACAGGTAGCTATTTTGTAAAAGATACAAGTACGTTGACGGTCCGAGCCGGACCAATGTATGATGCCTAAAATATCTTGCTCCCGACAGTAAAGTAAAAGTGTCTACTAAAAACCTTACTCACAGCAGCCATATACAACTGGCTAATTCGATTAATAAAGACCATATAGCCAGGTCTCTTGAGCATCTAGCTAAGATCAGCGATCCTGCTTTTGGCACGACCGGTGTAACCAGACTAGCCTATTCGGACACAGACATAAAAGGCAAGAATTACATTGCCGAACTAATGACACAAGCCGGTTTGGAAGTTAAAGTATCTCCTATTGGCAATACTATCGGTCGCCTTAAGGGCTCTAAGTGTGATGAATTTGCTGTCATTAGTGGCTCTCACACAGATTCAGTCATTAATGGCGGACATTTCGATGGCATAGTTGGTGTAATTTGTGCCATAGAAGCACTGCGCGTTCTGCAGCAAGTCAAAGACGATTTAATTCACCCTATAGAAGTAATAGATTTTGCTATGGAAGAGTCGGCGCGTTTCGGACTAAGCCTCTTAGGCAGTAAAGCATTTATGGGCGAAGTAAGTGGAGAAAATTCGTTACTTCTGCAAGATAATCAGGGCGTTAGCGTAGCTGAAGCCTTAAAAAATGTAGAAACGCTGAAATACTTTAAAAATGAAAACAATAAATCTTTTGATTCATCTATAAAACGGGCTCTCTGGGCTGTAGAAGAGTCCAAAGCAGATGTTAAAAAAATACGCGCCTATGTTGAACTGCATGTCGAACAAGCTGGATTTTTAGAAGAAGCCAAAATACCTATTGGTATCGTAGATGGTGCAGCCATGCCCACTCGTTGGGCTATTCAAATTATTGGCGAACAGGCACATTCTGGTACGACGCCGATGGAATGCCGTAAAAATGCTTTGGTTGCAGCATCTGAATTTGTTTTATTAGTAGACAAAATATGCAAAGATGAAGCTTCTCACGATACAGTAGGTGCCATAACAAAAATGGCAGTTGAACCTAATGCCATGAATGTTGTTCCTGGCAAATGTTCAATGTTTTTGGATTTGCGTAGCGCAGATAAAGAATCCAAAGATAGAGTAAAAAATATACTGCTTAAGAAGCTTGATGAGATTTGCTCCAAATATGGAGTCACGCACTCGCGCAAAGTTATAAGTGAAGATGGTCCAAAAACTTTTTCTTCCGATATTATGGCTATCAGCCAAAAGGCTTGTGAAAACTTAGGTCTAAAATATATGGTCATGCCCAGTAGAGCAGGACATGACGCTTGCACAGTCTCCAATCATATAAAAGAAGTCGGTATGATATTTGTGCCAAGCAAAGGTGGCGTCAGTCATCACCATGAAGAATGGACAGACATTGATGATATCGTTTTAGGGACAAAGATTCTTTTACTAACATTGCTGGAATTGGCAACAACGAAATAATAATTGAATGATGAAAGTGACTGATAGCTCCAAATCAACAAAGTCAGGACCGAACTTAACCTGGTCAGGTAGGCGCCACATAATTGATACAAGCGATTTGACTTTAGATGAAGTAGAATATCTTTTTTCTATAGCGCGAAGATACCGAGACGGTGGTCCAGCGGCTCTACCACTGCCGCAGGAATTTCACGGACAAGGTGTGGCCAATGTTTTCTATGAAAATTCTACACGCACACGCAGCAGTTTCGAATTTGCTGGCAAAGTATTACGTTTGAATGTAGTTAATATAGATAGCAAAGTATCCTCTGTAAACAAGGGTGAATCAATTGAAGACACAGGACGCAATCTGGCAGCAATGGGATTCAAGATAATCATACAGAGGCACTCTGCTGCTGGTGCTTGTAATCTCCTTGTCCAAGCGGTAGGCGACAAGGCTTGCATAATTAACGCAGGTGAAGGGGCTAGCTCACATCCAAGTCAGGCTCTACTTGATGCTATGACAATGTTGGAGTGTAGAGATAATTTACGTGGGGCTAAAATAGCCATAATTGGTGACATTACTCACAGTCGTGTTGCCCGCTCTAATTTGTGGTTACTGCAACTTTTGGGGGCAGAGGTTCATTTTGCTGGACCGCCGACACTCATGCCCAGCTACTTGCGTGAATTGGGCGCGCATGTACACCTGCGTCCGGAAGAGGCCATAAAAGCTGCTGATTTTGTCATGGCTCTCAGACTGCAGCTAGAAAGGCAGCAGAGTGGTTTGATTCCCAGCATAGATGAGTATCAGCGTGTTTTTAGAATAGATCATGAGCGCTTAGCTCTAGGTAAACCAGGAATCAAAGTTCTCCATCCGCAGCCAATGAACCGAGACATAGAAATTACATATAGTCTTGCCGATGATCAAAAATTCTCATTAATGGACAAACAAGTTAGCAACGGCTTTGCTTTGCGCATGGCTATTTTATACACACTATTAACACAGACTAAATTGACCCAGACCAATAAATTATGAAAGAAAAAAATTTATTACTAAAAAATGGCACACTTTACGCTCCTAACAAAAAAGGTGAAGTACAGAAATATAGCAAAGGTGCAATTGATGTACGAATTAATAGTGGTATCATATCTGACATCAAAGAGGATTTGACAGCAACGTCAGACGAGCAAATCATAGATCTTAGCGGATTAACTATTTTGCCAGGATTTATTGATTTACATACCCATTTAAGAGATTTCGATCAAGTAGACTTAGAAGATTTTGGTTCTGGATCACGCTCTGCTGCGGCTGGTGGATTCACAACGATTGTGGCCATGGCAAATACGATACCACCGCGTGACAATATCAATATATTAAAAGACAGCTTGGAGCGCATAAAAAGAAATGCTTGTATAGAAATTCTACCAGTGGCCGCCATAACCAAAGGATTAGCTGGAGCTGAATTAACTAATATGGTAGAGCTAGCAGAAAACGGAGCAGTAGCCTTTTCTGATGACGGTCAACCTATTATGAATATGGCTGTATTTAGACGCGCTTTATCTTATGTAGCATTAGCCAAGTCCTTTATCATTAGCCATTCAGAAGATAAACACCTTTCTGCTGGGGGATCGATGAACGAGTCTCCCACATCAACACGTTTGGGTCTAGGTGGCATACCGGCGGCGGCTGAAGCAGTAGCAATTGCTCGTGAAATAGAAGTATTGCGCTTAGCTGGTGGACATCTACACTTCACTCATTTAACTACAGC
>JABDBL010000075.1:1344-3980 GCA_013288645.1 Candidatus Melainabacteria bacterium | reverse complement strand
ACACAAACAACCTGTTTTAGAGGAAAATGCAAGCGAAACAAAAATATATTGGGAAATATTGAGAGCTTTGGGTAATCTAGTTACTGATAACGCGGCTTCCTTTTTAGTGCGAGCACTGGATGACTATGCACCGGATATGCGCTCCTGCGCTTTAGAGTCAATTGTTGAAATTTGTGAAAAAGATTCTCAAATCGATTTGCCCAAACCCATCGAACAAATTTTGCAAATAGCTCTTAAAGATCCCTCTGCCATGGTGCAATTAGCTGCCTTGCTGGGGGTAACAAAATTGAAGCAGGCTAATCTAATAAATAACATTATTCCTTTGATAAACTCCCAGGAAAATACTGTTAGCAAACAGGCTCTTTCTAGCCTGGCTTATCTAGCTAAAAGCGGTTATGGCGTCGACGTCAAGACAATATTAGAAGAAAAAATCAAGACCGTTAAAGAAGAGCATAAAAGGAAACGAATTTTAGATATATTGCAAAAGTACTAAATTTCTCTTTGGCAAGTACTAGCGGCAAAGATTAAAGAGGACTATATTAGAATGTAGTTATTATCGACTAAATAGTTAAGAACAGTCTTTAAATTACAAAGGGTAAAAAAAGTGACTTCCTCCTTAGATCCTAATAATCCAGACAAGCCAACAGACAATCAGCCAGGTAATGAGTCTGACATTTCGTCACACAAAGTGTCTCATATTCTTGATGAAGTGCTGGAAGAGCCTGAAGAAATTGCCACTAGACATAATCGACATCCTATAGTTGTAGATTTTTTGTTGGCTGCTTGTTTGCTAGCCACAATGGGTGCCTTCTCGGCTGGTCTGGTTAAAATGTATGTTTCGCATTCGGCTGAGCAAAGTATCATTCAGCGCAATTATCCGGCCGCTATTGGTCTATTGGAGGGAACTCCTTTTCCGGATCTTTTTAGTGCACCGGGCTCAGAGCCCAGAGAATTGCTTAATCAAGCTCGTTATCTAGATGCCATGGAAAAACTAAATACTTCTAGTGAAGATCCTGCAGCATTAAAAGAACTAGAAAAAATTGATGCCAGTTCGGGATTTTTTGAATTAGCGCAAGAAACTCTTAAAGCGCATTTCAAGCCTTCAGCCTTACAGCTACAGCGTGACGCATCAAAAACAGAGAAAACCGAATCGCCTAAATAATTTCTTTTATCTAAGAAGTGAACACCCTATTAACTTTACAGGTTAACTAGTCAACAATAAATTCTTTATATTGGTCGGCGGATAGAGCTGTGCTTAATTCAGCTGCATTATCGAGTTTAACTTTTAGCATCCAACCATGGCCATAACAATCATTATTAACAAGCTCAGGCTCGGAAGACAGACGATCATTTACTGACAATACCTCGCCACTAACGGGCATGAATAGGTCAGAAACAGACTTTACTGATTCGATAACACCAAATTTGCCTTCTGTTTTGTACTTGCCACCGGGTTTAGGCAATTCGACATATGTAACATCGCCTAACTGATCAGCCGCAAAAGCAGTGATGCCGATTGTAGCGGTTCCGTCCCCGTTAGTTTTTACCCATTCGTGGGTTTTTACATACTTAAGTTCAGACGGATAGGATAATGTGGCAGCCATTGTTACTCCTCATAAGTCGTTTATTGAACTGTAATTTTAGCAAGAAATTTCCTGCTTTTTGTTATTATTGGCAATCGTAAAGCGGCTTAAAGACACCTAAGTTTAATTATCTGTAGTAACCTTTTTTATTACAAAGTGCAGATTAAATAAAAATTGCAGAGGCCGCCTATTTCTTTGCTTTATAGAATGGGCGTGCCACTACTTTTGATGGCACAGCTACTCCTCTAATGTCAATGTACAATTGTTTTCCAATTGCTGCGCATTCCGGTGGAACATAACCCATGGCTACAGGATAGCCTAACGCAATGCCCTGGCTCCCACTAGTGATAAGGCCAATTGGATCTTCGTCGACGGCAGTTTTAATCGCATAACCTTGACGAGGTAAGGCTTTGCTTTCACTAACAATACAGACCAATTTTTTCTTTAGCCCATTTTTCTTTTGTGTCAACAATTTATCTTTGCCAATAAATTCAGTTTTGTCTAAGCTAACGCTAAAAGCTAGGCCGGCTTCTAAAGGGCTTGTTTCATCGTCTAACTCATGACCATAAAGTGGTAGGCAGGCTTCTAGGCGCAATGTGTCCCGAGCGCCTAAACCACAAGGTTCTATGCCATAACTTGCACCAGCTTTTATTATTTGCTGCCATAAATCAGCAGCTTGCGACCCATCTACAAAAATTTCGAAGCCATCTTCGCCGGTATAACCAGTGCGTCCGAAACTTACTTTGATACCGCCTACAGTGCTGTGTCCATAATGAAAATACGGTAAGCTTGCTGCTTGCTCACCAGCCATGTCTTTCATTACTGCCGCTGATTTAGGACCTTGTAAAGCAAGCAAGGCGGTTTTATCTGACTCATTTATCAGTTCAATATCCGTAAAGTTGGGAGCAAATTTCTGTAGCCATTGCCAGTCTTTGTCTATATTTCCTGCATTTACCACTAGCAAATAGTCGTTTTCTCGGCAGTAAACAATTAAATCGTCTACTGTGCCACCATTTTTGTTAATAAATTGAGTATAAAGAGCGGTATTTGGTT
>JABDBL010000075.1:0-1334 GCA_013288645.1 Candidatus Melainabacteria bacterium | reverse complement strand
ACAGAAGGCAAATTTGGTGTTATCGAATCAGTAAAGTCTGTTTCTGACCTATTCATGCCCGTTAGTGGCGAGGTATTTGGTTTTTGTAATTTATCTAGATCATTGCCAATTACATACTGAATGAATTGTTTAGCGCCTTTTCCTTTAATAACAAATTCGCCCATGTGACTAACATCAAACAAACCTATCGCCTGACGCACAGCCATATGCTCTTTAATAATAGAGCGATATTGCACGGGCATATTCCAGCCAGCAAAATCGACCATGCGCGCGCCAGCTTGTCTGTGAATTTCAGCCAATGGTGTTTCTTTAAGTGCTTGTGTTAACATTTCGATTTCTTGTATCCACATTGTTTATGCAGCTTTCGGGAAGATGATTAGTATTTCAGCTTCATACTTAAGAGGCAAATCTTAGTGTTTCTACTAGTTTATGTTATTCTCTTTGAATCTTGAAAGGAAATATAAATGCCTTCCGCAACAAATACTTCTTTAAGAAAAGCAGTTGATGATCTTAGCCAGGTTTTGAACTCATCTCTTGGTGCCAACCAAGACTGTATGCAAGCCATTGCTAATATCGAAGAAATGCTAAATTCTATAGAGAATAAGTTAAATGGACAGTCTACTGAGGGTCTCGACAATAAGAACTCAGGTGAAGCTCTCAGTTTTGCGCCAGACACAGTAGCAAGCAAAGTTTAAGCCTGTGCACCATTTGTGGTGACGTTCAAGCAAAAAGATCCATTACCAAACATAAGCATTGCTCTAGAGCTTTTATATCCCTGTGAGATAGTTGTCCTATCCGACGCCCTAATCGTGCAATAGAAAAAGAACGTAGTTTTTCACTCATAAAATACGTAGTGTTGGCTAAGCCATTTGATTCAGATGGTTCAACTTTGATACAGGAAATTCTGGTTTGTTTAGTTTTAGCATTAATTTGCACCGTGCTAGTACCAGGCACAGCTATGAGCAAACCATGGATATGAGCAGTGTCGGCTAATTCTTGTTTGGAGATTATTACAGCTGGCCGTTTTAGTCCTTGCTCGTGCCCAACGGGTTGTCCAAAGTCAACCATCCAAATTTCACCCCGATGAAATGACTTTTGCTGGATCATTCTAGTAATCCGTCAGATGATGTTTGATCTAAGATTTGTGACTCAGCTTTATATTCGTCCAAAGCAGCTTCATTCAATGCCAATGCTTCAAAATCAAGCTTCAATCGTTTAGACAATCGTTGTTTTTCAAAAGCAGCAACGGCCAAATGAAATACTTCGGTTTGACTAAGATTGGCTTCTCGACAAATTCTGTCGAGTTTTTTCTTATCATTATCATTAATACGAAT
>JABDBL010000074.1:2320-4097 GCA_013288645.1 Candidatus Melainabacteria bacterium | reverse complement strand
CAATTTTCCATCTAGAAGCGTATTCACGACATGTGCCGCCAAGTCGCGCCGCCGTTTCAGAGAGCTTCCCATTAAGGTTCCAGCGGAGCGTCCTTGTCCTTCAAAATCAAATGAGGCCATTTGTATTCCATAATGCGCCAGCCATCGACAAAAACCAACCGTGCGTTCAGAACTCGATCCCTCACCTCCGTGCAGAAGCAATCCTCTTCCTAGAATTGCAGACTTGGATGGTGAGAATAAGCGCGCGAAAATCGATAACGTATCCCATTGCAATGAATGCTCTTGGTATAAGCAATCGATATTCATGCTTTCATTACTCCTATAAATGCATTAGGCAATATACTAGCGCGTCTATTTCAAAATTGTTTAAATAAGCAATGTACCTCAATCTGACAGTCAAGCGCAGCCATTTCGCGGCCTTTTTAATAATACAGGACAGTAAAAACCCCTACAGGACAGGACATAAAGTTCTATTTTTCTTATTCTGCCCTAATACAAAAACCCTAAAACGCCCGTCCATCAAGCAATCCCAGTAAGGAAGGTCACCAGTTCGAATCTCGTACGCTCCACCATTCGTATTTGGCTGCTGGAGCGGCTTTCGCTCATTTAAGCACTCATAAGTTTTGTCAAAATTCAGTTTTTTCGTCCTGTCCAGTTGGGCATTTTACTGTCTTCTTTCATTAAAAGGTCCACAAAAAGAACGCACTTGAAATGTCCTAGCAAATGTTTAAATTTCCTTGCTTATTTTTAACAAAATCAATAGTGGAACCAACCAAAGCGTTAATGAAAAATATTTGTTCATTACTGGTTATATTTCTGGCGCTAGTTGCGTCGAGCAGTCCCTCTTTCTCCACTCCGGAGCACTACCTTGGCGAAAGAACCACATTGGTAATTGATGCCATCTTCATTCCTCGCCACGATAGCGATGACTGGGGACATACAACTATTTCCTTGCTATCAAAGAACAAAACTGTTTGCTTCAAACGCAAATTGAACGACAACTATAGTTGTCTTGGTTATAGCCGTACACGCCATGCCTTTATTTTGCAGACCCTAGGCGAAGCTGGTGCATCATTAGGAGTGGATGCATTTGAATATTTACCTGAAGAGAAGCCAGCTATTATTTACTCAAAAAGTTATACTCACCGATATTTTGCAGACAGAAATGCAATAATCCCAAGCCCAGATTTGAGGTTTATTGCTTTTGTGGGGAGGCAGATAGAATCCTCATATAATCACGATTGGCACTTGTATGTTTTAGATACCAAGTTGGATACGATTCGCTTTCTTGGTAAAGCACCAGATCCGCCACCATTTTCCAAAGAAGAACTTGAAGCGGCAAAAGCCAGAATAATTCCTAAAAGCAGTGAAAGTCCGAACACTTTCTGGGGATGGGGATTGGATTCCACCGGTTCTAAATTGGAATCAAATATTTGTCAGTTTGCATCACCACACGTTATGAAAGTAAGTTACGGTAGAGATACCTTTATGCATCGGTCAAAAAATCGTCTAATTCGCAAGTGGGACCTATAATAGCAAGCTTTTTCTCAAGCTGACGCTTCTAGAATTCCATGTGGCAGCGAAGTCTAATACTATATTGGATACTTAATATAAGGAGGCATTGAATAAATGAAAGAGCTTGATGATAAAACTCATTGTCAGATAAATGAGTTTTGTGAACAAGCTGATGCTTTGTCTGAGGCGCAAGATTATTCTTCCGCACTGAAAAAGTATTGGCAAGCCTGGGATTTGTTACCAGAACCACAAACGGACTGGG
>JABDBL010000074.1:1052-2270 GCA_013288645.1 Candidatus Melainabacteria bacterium | reverse complement strand
CGGACTGGGAAGCATCAACTTGGATTCTAGCGGCAATTGGAGACGTAAACTTTCAGAGTCGCGATTTTGAGGAGGGACGAGATAATCTTTTAAGAGCAATGCATTGCCCGGACGCCATCGGAAACCCATTTCTACATCTTCGCCTTGGACAGTGTCAATATGAATTAGGTGACTTTGATCGAAGTGTACAAGAACTGATGCAAGCATATATGGGCGGGGGTAGAGAAATATTGGAAGAAGATGACCTAAAGTATTTTAAATTTCTCACCGAACGAGCAAAGCCACCATTAAACGGTTGGTAAGTCCGCTAACGTTAGAATTCAAACTTTTCAAATTGAAAGAAAAAAGGAAAAAACGCATGGTACAAACACTACAGAATCACGAGCAAGTCTACACAAAAATACGCGAGGGGATAGCCTTACTTAAAGACGGCGACGCGACCACCGCAGAAAAATGTATCCTAGATGCTTGGGGTATGATACCAGAGCCAAAGTATGATTGGGATTGCAGTCTAATTATCGTGCGCAAGATCTCCACGTTCTTTCGCGATATCAAAAAGTTTGACGCCGCAACCCAATGGGCTAATGATATTTTTAAATGTAATATACCTCCCGGCTATAGTAAGCCCTATATTATTTTAGGTAGTATTTATCTGGAATCAGGAGATCTTGCAGCAGCTCGTAGTAATTTTCAAAAGGCTTTTGACCTGTCTGGCAAGCGTGGATTTGAAGGCGAAGATCCTAAATATTTAAAATTTCTGAAAAATCAAGCATGATGCTCTCTATCGCATTTTCTCCAAACTGCTTTGAAAAAGACGGAATCCCTTTTGCTTAGTGCCAATTTTTATCCGCCGTCCAGTTTTTATTGAAATCTTGCTTTATGGCTCCCAAAAGAGGCGGTAATAGAAATTGTATTATTCTTGCTCCGCATTTATAAAACGGTATACTCGGTTCTGGTGAAAGCTTTGCTAAAAAAGCTTGCCATTGACGCATTTTGATCTGGTCATGATAAAAGTCTTTTGTTAATGCAAGCGGTATTTCATTTGGAAGGCTTGTACCCCTCCTTTCGAAAGTGGCTGCTATTGCCTTACTTAAAATAGATCCTTTAAAATCATAATGATCGGCTAACCAATTAATATCATAAAAATCTTTCATTCTGCTATTTGCCATTCCAAGTTTGACCATTGCTTCAGTTTTTTCAGCTATCACCGTTTCTTTC
>JABDBL010000074.1:0-1008 GCA_013288645.1 Candidatus Melainabacteria bacterium | reverse complement strand
AGTAACTTTGCTGGTGGCATTGCCAATAAAGACGGCAAACTAATTTCTTCTGTATCTGGAATTATTACATCCCCATATCCTATGTCTACCTGCACAGTAACGGTAGCGTTATTGAGTCCTGCCCTAACTTTTACACGATTGCCTCCATATTCCTGCTCATCACGAATTGATTCAACAGAAAGTGAACTGGTATCAAATATTAGTCCGTCTTCAGTTGCATCAATATCACAAACTTCTTTGAACAGTTTTTTTACATATTCTGAGTCACTACTGCCAAAACCAAGTAAATCTGCATCTCTGGTTGGTCTATGTGGTTGCGTAGCCCATGCAGAAAAAAGAACTGAGCCTTTTAGCACAAATTTATTTCTGACGTTAGATTTTGAAAGTCTGTAAAGCAGCCGATCGGTAGCATATCTGATGAGCAATGGTAAAAAATCTGTACCATCAGCTTTGGCCAAATTAAATAGTCTGGCTCTTACTGAGGCGCTAATATTTTTCTCTTTCATACAAGTGCCTCAAGGTATGGACGTATTACATTTGATACACGGCAAATTTTTGCATATTTCCAAAGTTCATCCATCGAAAACAGGCGTTTGCGCCAACCTTCGCGCAGGGCTTCAAGGCAAACATCCATGCCAATTTTGTGTCTATACCTGAAACAGTCCACAATTGTTTTTGCTGGATTGAAAATTTTTACAGGCACTCCATCGATCATAACAGTCATTATTCCTGTGGATAATGCTTTGGGTGAATACCACAGGAAGCGCACTGGAAATTGATTAAACCTTGGTGTTCTCGAATTTGTTTTAATTGCCAACCAAATTTCTTTTGGTACTTGAGTTGTTAGGTCATGAAAATGGAGAGCAGAAATAAGACAAATAACTGCGTGAGGCAACGTTAGACAGGTTATTGCCAAAGATTGAAATTCAGAAAAATCTGCATCAGGCAAAGCATACACACCTCTGCTGAGCCGTTGAATTTTGCCAACCTTAACCAACCGGTTTAATT
>JABDBL010000073.1:74-4173 GCA_013288645.1 Candidatus Melainabacteria bacterium | reverse complement strand
TTGTCTGAAGGAAAGTGCTCTTCGGTGATTAAAGCCTCGTCTACAGAGCTTTTTAATTCTGCATAAGCATCTAGTAGCTGCTGTTGCAATTCTTGGGCAGTCTGTCGAGCGAGGGTCACTTTTAGGGAAACTGCTTGTAAGAAACGATCATCTGGTCTGCCTCTATACTTGGCGTAGTTTTGATCGACAGAGGCAAGTTGACTTAGAGCTTTCTCCAAGCTATTTGTGATCTCTTTACTTGTTCGGTATGACTGAATAATATAATATCCGGAAGACTCAGGAGCAGTTTTCAAATTTAGCAGCATGGTTTGACTGCGATTCAATTTTTCTTCAGCATTTACATTCTGACTTTTATCCGGCGTGTAAGCAAAAATGCTGCACAATGCTAAACAAAGGGCAACTGCTTTACTTCTATTTTTGACCATGGATGGGCTCCTTAGTGTAATTTATAAGGTGTTATTTAGATTACGGTATTAGCCAGATGGAAACAACCGCTTTTAACCTTCATCAAACTATTGACACAATTACTAAAGCTATAGAAGCAGTCATTTGTCATATGTTATTTGATTTTGCTTTGCATGGAATCGTTATTTCAATTGCGCTTGTAATCATCGCTGCATATTTATCAAGCCATAAACATCCTTATGCTGCATCTATGTTGCGTGTGGCTAAGCGGATTTTGATATTTTGCTTATTTGTGGCTATGCCCGGCGCACTGTCGCTGCTTATTAATCGGCATCTGCCAGATGCAGGTGTTTTTAACTTTAATTCTATTGGTTTGTTATCATTTTGGAGTCTTATTAGTGTGCATTTAGTGTTTGAAGAGATAAACAATTCTATTGTGAAGAAAAATAAGATGGATCGGGCTTAAGCAATTCTGGAGAATTTAAATGTACAAATACATAACAATGGTTTTATTGATCATGGTGCTTTTAATTAGTCCAGCATTTTCTCAGAATCTAGTGCCTGGTTCTCGCGGTACATTCTTAACGCCGCAAGCTGTTAGTACACCTGCATATGGTTACAATAATTCCGGGTATCCAATAACTAATCCTTATGGTGGCTATCCCGTTTATAACAATCCTTATAATGCTGTATATGGTGGCTATGGCAATCCTTATTATCCAACCTATCAAGGGCGATATAATTTTGGTGGTATTTCAACGCCAGTGTATGGCCCTCCGCAATTAATACATGATAACTTTTACGGTATCAATGCTGGTGGCACACCGGCCCAATTCTGGCGCGCTCCATCGGGATTCTATTATCCTTGGGTAGGTGGTTATCGTTACACAAATTACCCTATTTATGTTGTGCCGCCAAATAACGGCACTCCTAGGCAAACAGTGCCGCCAATCAGTACTGTGATATCGGACTTAGATAGTTACTTAGAAAAAGCAAAAGAGAACGGGAAGGTAAGTACTGGGGATTATCAAACTTTACGTTTGAGAGCAAACGACTTACTTAGTAGAGAAAAGGCGGTTACCTATGAAGAAGGTGGAGTTATTGATCCCGATTCAGAAGCTGAGATTAGGCGCGATGTTGAAGAATTGAGCGCTGAAATTGCTCATCGCGTAAAATCTTAAAAACTATCCTTCAGGCAAATTCAGTGCCAACTTTTCATTTAATGCTTTACGCAAAGAAGCCTGTACGGTTGTTAGTGAGGTACTGGCGTCAATAATACGAAAACGGTTTGATTCTTCTTTAGCCAGAGTCAAATAACCTTCTCTCACTTTTTTGTGGAAATCTAGAGCTTCTCTTTCCAGACGATCATAACTACCCGGGTGTAAGCGTGATAGACCTGCTTCGCTGTCCAAATCGAATAATAAAGTTAGATCCGGCTTTAACCCACCGGTTGATATTTCATTGAGCGTGCTGATAGTTTGTAAACAAAGTCCTCGCCCATAACCTTGATAAGCAATCGTAGAATCAATATAGCGATCACAAAAGACTATCAGTCCTTTTTCTAATGCCGGAACAATTACTTCAGCTACATTTTGCGCTCGATCGGCCTGATAAAGGAGCAATTCGGCCATTGTTGAGAGAGGATTAGTCGTATTCAAAAGTATGCGTCTAATTTGTTTACCGGCGGCTGTACCACCTGGATCACGAGTAATAATATGTTCACAGCCTATTGCTTTTAGTTCTTGGGAAACGATACGTAATTGCGTTGTTTTGCCGGCACCGTCTGGACCTTCTAAAGTAATAAATGTTCCAGGATATTTTTTGCTGGTACTTGTTTTATTTGGTGAAATTGGTGCGGACAATAGCATGACTCCTCTTGTTAACCTAGGGTATTTTGTTCAATCAATGAAGCAAGTTATTAAAGCATAAAGCTTTCTCTTGGCATGATTTAAATGCATGCTAAAATCAACCATCGGCGAGTGGTGATTGCGTTGAAGCAAGTATATACAAATGACAAAAAAATGACTGCTCGTGGTCGAGTGCTAATTGCCTTAAGTAGTACGATATTGCTCAATAATTTTGCTTGTCAAGCATCTTTAGCCTCTGCTTCTAGTGATAATACTCCTGCTTTAGTAAAAGAAGAGCCTAAAGTAGCCAGCGAGCATCTTTTGACTGAGGTAGAAGTCGATTCAGCTAAAGCAGGTAAGCAAATTTCTAATAAGGAAACTTCTGATAAGCAAATTTCTGATTCGTCGTTAACGGTCGATAATATAAAAGTAGAAGGTAATAGGTTAGTTCCTGCAGAAGATATTCTGGATGTGGTAAAGACTAAACCTGGTGACAAATATAGCCGAGACGCTGTAATGGAAGATCTAAAAGCCATTAATGGACTTGGTTATTTTGATGAACGTAATTTACAAGTACTGCCTGAGCTCAATGGGAACGGTATATTGTTAAAAATTCGTGTTACCGAAAATGCTCCCATTACGCAATTCGCTTTCTCTGGTAACAATGTACTGGACAGCCAAGAAATAACTAAAATATTTACTGAGCAAATGGGCAAGCCGCAAAATCTTAGCGCTCTCTCTTCAGCTATCGACAAGGTGGAACAAACTTATCATGATCAAGGCTATGTTCTGGCTCGGGTAACAGATGTGCGAAATGATCCAGACGGCACAATTGGATTAAACATCAATGAAGGGGAAATAGACAAAATAGAAATTAGTGGCAATAAAAAGACCAAAGATTTTATTATTCGCCAAGCCATAAAAATGAAACCGGGGATGGTTTATAACGAAAAGGCATTAACTAGCGATCTACGGAAGCTTTTTGCTAACGGTTATTTTCAAGATATAAGGCGGTCTTTAATACCATCACCTAATAATCCAGACAAATATATTTTAAAAGTAGAAGTGGACGAAAAAAGATCTGGATCTATTGGACTTGGGGGCGGTATTGATACTTTGGCTGGTCCATTTGGCTCATTCACCCTTGCTGATAATAATTTTCGCGGGCGCGGTGAATCACTATCTTTCAGTTCTCAAATAGGCAGCGGTTTTTTCGGTAGTGTCAATAACACTTTAAATAATGGTGGTGTGGGCTTTATTCCTAATATGACCACATATCAAGTGCAGGCTAATTACGCTGTTCCCAACGTAGGCGGCACAGGTACGAATATGACCGTATCTGGTTTTGGCAGGGATATGGGTAGCTTCATGATTCAGCAGTCTATGCAGCGTACACTGGGTGCTAGTGTCAATTTTTCTAAAGATTTAGGTAATAATTTTAGTGCTAATCTTGGTTTAATTGGTGAGAACACCGCATTGTCAGATTACAGCAGTTATTTCGGCAGTTCAAATATCATTGCCAGTATGTTCAGTCGAGCTTTAGCTACCGGGATTGCCACTAATGGAGTGCAGGCGTATAACTTAGCTAATTCGGTAAGACAAAATCAACTTATGGGTGGTACCTTTGCCACGCTTGCTCCTTCAATAAACTATGACACGCGTGACTCAGCAATGGATCCTACTAGTGGCGCTTTCATGCGCTTATCGGCTAGTCCGTCTTTAGGTCTAATGAATGCCAGTTTTGCTAAATTGGGTGCTAGTGCAAGCAAATATGTAAAAGTAAATGAAAATATAACTATAGCCACTAATATTCAAGCGGGACAAATTTTTGGTAATGCCCCTCAATT
>JABDBL010000073.1:0-64 GCA_013288645.1 Candidatus Melainabacteria bacterium | reverse complement strand
TTCATGGGCGGTTTTAATGGCCTTAGCGGTTATCGTCAATTTACAGATTTAGGAACAGGTACTT
>JABDBL010000072.1 GCA_013288645.1 Candidatus Melainabacteria bacterium | reverse complement strand
GAGAGTGTTAAGACCACAGCTACAGTAGTACTAGAAAAACAAGAGGGCGGATTTGCTATCCCTGAAATTAATTTGGATGTTGTAGCTCGTGTGCCTAGCGCAGATGAAGCAGCTGTTAAAAAAGCGGCCGAAAATGCTAAAGCTGGCTGCCCTATTTCTAAGCTTTTCAAAGCTAATATTACGATGACTTTAAAGATTGAAACTGCTGCCAAAGTAGGCTAAATATCTTTATTTTATGCAAAAGGACCAAGACAGAATTGCCTTGGTCCTTTTTTTAGCATATTCAAGATTAGGCTGGTTTGACAGCGCATTCATCTTTAGACTTGGACATCTCAGCCATGGCTTTTTCTTTGCCCTTTTCCATTTCTTCACGACTTAGATTTTTAATAGTCGTTCCTATACCCCAATGATGACCAAAGGGATCGGTTACTCTGCTATAACGATCTCCCCAGAACATATCAGCTGGAGGCATTACAACTTTAGCTCCTGCCTCGACTGCACGTTTAAAAACGCTGTCTACATCGTCAACCTTTAAATAAAGAACTACTGGGCTATCACCCAGAGTTAGAGGTGACTTGCTAATCCACATTTCATCGGTAAGCATCAATTCTGAATCCCCAATCACTACTCTAGCGTGCATAACTTTTCCTTCATGCATCATAGGAGCAAAAGTCTCTTTTGCTGCAAATGCTTTTTTATAAAAATCAATTGCCTTTTTCGAATCGTTCACAACTAGGTGTGGCGTAATAGTAGAAGATATACATTAGGTTTCAGTTTTATATTTACCGAATTCAAGTGCCTCATACCGTAATCAAGCTAATCAATTTACTGATGATCAAGTTTCTGTTTTAAACAAGGTCCCCGGCGTCGAAGTAAACCAGGATGATCAAATTAGAAGTTGATTTAAACGTTAACTGCTACTTTTAGACTTTTGATCATAGCCATATTTTCCCCTAAACAAAACGATTTCTAAAGGACATAATAGAAAAGAGGAATACTATTAATAGTACTCCTCTTTCTTTGCCCAAACTGTTTAGTTAGGGAGTTTTTGTTATGTACCCCAGTTATTTGTAACTGGTGTTCCTGGATTTGCATAGGCAGCGATTGGTTCTTCAACTTCTGGCTTAATAGCTGGTTGTTGACTTTGAACTTGTGGTTCATTTTCTGCATGACTTGCGGTATGGGCTATTGCCTGAGCTTCTACTGGTTGAGCAGGAGCAAAGGTTTCTGTTTCTTCTACTTCGTTAGCAGTCTCAGCATTCGTTTCTAGCAAGGTTGGGCTATCATTCAACACGCCTGCTTTCTCTCTCAGCAAGTATTCAATGTAATCCCCCCGACTCATACGAGAAGCCGCTACTTGTTCGTCAAGCATGCGGTGAGCCATTGGTGTTACACATACGGCAGTGGTGGTACCACGGTTTTTGCCAAAGAAATAAGATTTGGCTCCGCCTTTAGGACCAGTCTGCTTTGCAGAAGAAGGCAATTTCAACGGTGGCATTCCAGAACGCTCACGTATAAGCATTTCTACATAGTCACCGTTTGATACACCGGCATTAGCAGCTTGCTCTTTTAATAACTGCCTACCAAGTGCAGTTAAATTGAATGAAACCGATCCAGACTCTTTGCCCGGGAAACGCGAACGTCTAGGCGAGGTTGTCTTGGGGTTTGTGTTTGTTTGCACCGTTGTACTCATCACTCTTCGGCAACTGTCTTACCCTCTATGGAGTTTGATGCTGCCTTTCCTCCTTTGTTGTCTTATATGGAAACGGATAATACTAAAGTATCTAATTACTATTTGTTTTGACTAATCCTATAGCTCTAAGTATCCAACGCATTTTTGACCAATTGTATTAGGATTTACTATACAACTGTCTGATGTAAGGGAAAGCAAGCAGAAGCTACACAGCAAAAGTTGCCTTTTGCTAAGTCCCAACTAACTTTACTGGCAGTGGTTATTTTGACTATTGAACAAAGAAAATTCGAAATTGATGTAAATCGCTTTGCTTTCTCTGTTGTTTTCGTCAATATTAACCTCCTGCTATTGCCAACCCTTTCCAAGACCTTGATTATAGAGCATAGTTTTCGAAATGCGTGGAAGTCATGTATTACAGTCTTCTCATGTAACTGGCATGCCGACTATATCTTGGATATATCGTTAGCTATTCTTTACAATTTACCTAATGCCCAGCAGTTGAAGATATACGCAATTGCAGCGCCTAACGCAGCGCCTACCAAAACCTCCACTGGAGTATGTCCTAGAAATTCCTTAATTCGTTCTGAAGAAAGTTTTGGATGATCCGAAAACAATTCAAGTACCATCTCGTTCAAAATGCGCGCCTGATGCCCTACGGTGCGCCGTACGCCGGCTGCATCGTACATGACAATAATTGCTAAACAAAACGCAATAGCAAACGTAACAGAATTGAAACCATCAATCAGTCCCACTGATACTGCCATACCTACAGTGCAACAGCTATGGCTAGAGGGCATTCCACCGGTCTTTGAGAGGATACGTAAATCAAGCCGTCCAGTTCGAATTAGCTTAGCTAAAATTTTAATTGTTTGAGCGATAGCGCTGCAAAGAATTGTAACTAGAATTACTTGCCATCCTCGCTCATGACTGTCTTCAGTGACTGATATTGCTGTGTTAGTTAAAAAGTCCATATATATTCCTAATTTGTCCTATAGATTGCATATTTTAGTAATTCTGAAAGCGGAGCGATTTGATTATTTGCTAATTGATCATTGTTGAGTATTGCTAGTCCTTCTTTTTCTAGTTTTTGCAACTTCTCTCGGGCTGTTTTTTCCCCGAATACAGTCACCCAGGTAACTTTATTCGCAGCTTCGTCTTTACCGGGCGTCTTACCCAACGTGGCTAGATTTCCTGTACTGTCTAACAGGTCATCAGCAATTTGAAAAGCAAAACCGAGTTTATCGGCAAATTGCTCGAGCAATTGCAATTGTTGCTCATTAGCACCAGCTAATAATGCGCCAGACCAAACGCTAAATTTTATAAGAGCCCCGGTTTTACCTTTATGAATTGCTTCAATTGTTTTAGCTTCACTATCGGTTGTTTTGTCTTTATTATTTCGTATGTCTTCTAGCTTGCCAGTGAATGAAAGGTCGAGAATTTGTCCTCCAATCATACCAGTGGCCCCTATTGCTTGACTAAAGCGACCGATTATATTGAGTAATATTTGTCTTTCAATCCTGCTAGGTGTTTTTTCAATTATCGTTTCTATAGCAAGCATAAGTAGAGCATCACCGGCTAAAAGAGCAGTTGCTTCACCATAGACTTTATGATTAGTAGGTTTGCCTCTGCGGTAATCGTCGTTATCGAGAGCTGGCAAATCATCATGAATTAAACTCATTGCATGCACCATTTCGATGGCACAGCTTAAGAGTAAAAAAGCCTCAATATCTTTATCTAGACCAATGATACATTCAGCAGAAGCTAAACACAAAAGCGCTCTTAACTTTTTACCTCCAGATAAAACCGAATAGCGCATTGATTGCCAAAGATTATCGGGATGGCTGGCGGCTAGGTATTCGCTTAGCTTAGCCTCGATCAATTGACGACGAGACTTGCTATAAGCCTCAAAATCATATTCGTTGTTTGAAAGCCTAATAGTTTGCATTTAGCTCAACTCGTTAAAGTAATAGTTTAAAACAGATTTTTAAATAACCGAGAGCCCAAGAAAAATACTTTGCCAGCTTCTAAAGCCATTTGAAACAAATTTTTCTCTTTCTGCAAAAAAAGCAATGCTAATGGACCTATTTTTTTCAACAGCGAAGTAAAAGATAATTGTATGTCAGCTTCAGCGAAAAGTCTTCTATTACCAGCTTTGAGCGCCGCTTGTCCAGCGCGAATAAGCATTACGGACTGATCTCTGCTTTGTATCGCTTCTTCTTCCAGAAGAGCAAATAATTGATAGATATCGCGCAGGTGATTGAAAAGTATATAAACGGTTCCTACTAGTAACCAAGTAAGAAAGATAAAAAATACCTTTGCTGTGTCTACCCAGGTAGGACGAGTAAACATGACTACTAGACTTAAAATATTGATAAACAAAATCAGAGTGCCAAATATCAAACTAGTCATTCTATAGATGTTTTGCCCTTTAGCTTGTTCATCTGTAGGCAATAACGGACTGGGAAAAAGTAGTGCTGCTATCAAGACATGCATACTCCAAATAATGCCA
>JABDBL010000071.1 GCA_013288645.1 Candidatus Melainabacteria bacterium | reverse complement strand
CGTCGGGAGAATCCCAATGGATGATCGCTACGAGGAGGGCATATTCGAAAACGAGGATGTCTCGATCGAATATGCCGTGGAGTTTGACGGCGGAAACTCTGTGTATGCGACACGGCTGGGTGTCTGGCTTGTATTGGCTGTCGTGCTAGCTGTCGTTCTCGCGTGGGCACGCTCCACGGACGACAGCAAAACGCCCAAGCCTCCAGCGCCGGAGCACGACCTGCGGCAGATGTCCACGTAGAAATTTGCCGCAACCACAACTGTGGAAACGAGCAGGATCTACTTCGACGGAAAGGAGGTGTTGGGTGGGCTTATGGAAAAGTCGCTCGATTAAGCGAATTAAGCTGAGACTCGGAGACAGGCCAATAGAATGCCTGTCTACCGAGTACAAGGGATCGCGCGCTGACCACTTGTGGAAATGCAAGATGTGCGGCAAGACCTGGGAGTCCACCCCGAACAGTGTCCTCAACGAGGATGGTGGGTGCCCGTACTGTGGAACTGACCGCACTATCAAGGCTAATCTAAGCAGAGGGCTCAGAAAACTTGAGTAGATGGTACTGGGGCCCAAGCGAATCCAGCTCATTTCGGAATACAGAGGACTCACAGTAAAGTCGCAGTGGCAATGTGATCGCTGCCAGTGCAAGTTTTGGTCAACCCCGAAGGCGATGCGCTACGCCAAGAGCCACTGCCCGCAGTGCGAGCCTGTTAAGTGGAGTCGCAAGGAAGCGACACAGTAGTTCTTATCTGGAGCGTCTGAGCTGGACCGAGCGTGGCGAGAATGGGCATGGACGCTCATTTCTCGCCATTTCTTTTTTTGCTAATTTTTATTTTTGTCGCGAATAGCATTTACTGAAGTGCCGTTGGTGCCCTGCCACCAAATTTCTCAAAACAATCTTGGCGCCTTGCCATTATTTATTTCCCACAAGGCTGATACCGGCAGTAATAATTACATCCTTTCTTAATCTTTCCGGTAGTTTACAAACTCTTCCAGTTGCTTATAATATAGATAACCACCCCTTGGGTTTATTCCAAGGCCCCCCTGAAATTACGATTTCAGGGATTTTTTTATTGTTGGTGTTGCCATTGCAATGACAAATCGTGTTTCTTTTCTTATAGATGGCTTTAATCTCTATCATTCAATCTGTGACGCCATAAGAGACCGAAAAAAACCGGTTGGCAAATGGCTTAATGTTCATGCTCTTTGTAAAAATTATTTATATTTGTTTGGAAAAAATGCCGCTATACAGGATATGTATTACTTTTCGGCATTGGCAACGCATACAGGCAATCTAGAAGCGCCTATTCGACAGCAAGCATTGATTGAAGCAATAGAATCCACCGGGGTGAAAGTTATTCTTGGAAAATTCAAGAAAAAGTGGACTATGTGCAAGGCGGGCTGCGGTAAGGCTGGCTGGGGATATGAGGAAAAAGAAACAGATGTAAATATTGCCATAACTTTGCTTGAGCAATTGATGACCGATTCTAGCGATACTATGGTAATTATTTCCGGCGATACTGATTTAGCTTCGGTAGTCAGAGCGGCCAAACGGTTATTTCCGCAAAAACGGGTTGCCGTTGGTTTTCCTTATAAAAGGGCAAATAAAGAACTGCGCCAAATTGCTCATTACAGTTTCAAAATTGATGCAAGCTATTATGAAAAATTTGTTTTTCCAGATGTGGTCCAACTGCCGAACAGCACAACAATTTCAAAACCTACCGGCTGGTGACTATTCAATAATGGTTAGATTCCAACCTTAGGGCTGTTAGATATTTTAGCACCTGCTGTTAAATTTTAACCATATGCTGGTAGATTATCCACCATGCCTTGGTGAATTACCCTAGACGCAGCAGTTAAGCCTTGATCACTAACAGATGTCCCTGCTGGCTATATTTTTGAATTTTTTCGTCACGTGTGACCAGGCTGTATTTTTTAATTCTGGCTGTGGCAATAATAATGCGATCAGCCGGATCAGCATGCAGAACACCCGGTAGCATAGTGCTTTCAATTGAAATCTCCCAGGACAATGGCGTCATTTCAATGCCTGGTTTTTGTATAGCTTCTTGCACCCAGTTTTTAATGGGCATGCCCAAAGTTAATCGCTTCTTAGCTGTAAGAGTAGCTAATTCCCAAACAGCAATTTCTGGCACAAATAGCTTTCCTTCTTTGGCTGCACCATCAAGAAGTTTTACTGTTTTGTTATTTAGCTCAGCGCTACCGCTAATTAGCCAAAGCCATATATGAGTATCAAGCAAAAGCCCAGCTTCAGCTGACATCTGCTTCCCAGACCTCGCCTGTTCCTGCCACTATATCGCCCTGAATCACTAATGTTCCTTTCATGCAACCAAAAAGTGAGACTGGCTTTTCTTCAAAAGGTGACAATGTAGCCAGCGGTTTGCCGTGTTTGGTAATTATCAGAGGCACTCTACTTTTATTTACTTGATCTATGAGCTGCAAACAATGTGTTTTAAACATCCCTGCCCCAATATAATTGCCTTTATTGGTTTGATTATTTCGAATATGCATATGACGCTCCAAATTTAGCTATGGTCGTTTGTCTATGGTCATATTATAACATAGACTCTACAGAGGCAAACAATCTTGGCGCCTTGCCGTTATTTATTTCCCAAAAGGCTGATACCGGTACGGCATATTCTGCCAGAGCACGCAACCCTTTGAAAGATTGCTCATCTATAAGTAAGCTATCTCTTACGTGATCGCGAAAGCTATGAGGCAAGCAAACCAAGCTGATTCAGTGACTTTAGTGAAATAACTTGTACTCGCTCATGCAAGCGATAATTTTCAGCACCGGGATAAATGATCCAGACTTGTTCGAGATGCAAATCAGCAAGAGAAATATAAATCGATTTTGTCATTTCCGGTGCATCAGCTAATTTAAATTCAATGCCATATCGGCGGCCATGCCGCAAGAGCAATAAATCCAGTTCGGCGCCGGCGTGAGTTCCCCAAAAAAATGTTTACTGAGATAATCAGTGCGTTTAATCATAGTGTCCTTGTATTTCTGAAGGTATCCTACAGTAATACAAGGATAAGCATACGCATTATTGTTCAAAATTGGGGGCAGACCATTTCAACCTTAAGCAAGCAAACTTGATTCGTGGGGCATCGAAAAACGTAGCAAAGTTATATAGCGTATAATATTCTCATGGCAGTAGAAGCATTTGGACAGATTTCGTGGAAACGAATGATTCATGCTGTGAAAAGAGTGCGTGAGCGATTGTTGCGGGTCACCGAGGCACTACAAACAGGCGGCATCGACTACGCTGTTATAGATGACAATGCGGTTGCAGCTCTAGTCAGCAAAGTAGACTAATCTGCGGTGTGCGTCCGGAATATCTGGAACCGGCACCAGATGTTGATCAATCAGAGCCGGCCGATTCGTTCCGGGTAATAAATTTGCCCGCTCTTGTACGCATGAAACTTACCTCTTTAGATAAAGATCGCACTCATTTGCGTGATCTATTGGAAATATGGCTTATAGATCAGTCGTGGTGTTCGCGTTTACCAAAAGAATTAGCGGACCGGCTACAATTGTTGATCAATCATCCCGACGGTTCTAGTTTTTCGGGCATTGCAGTAATTATCCGCAGTGCGTACCTTAGCCGACAAGTGCATTACGCGTACCAAAGTGCCGATAGCAGACGAAAATCATAAGTGGTTTTTGTTCGTGAAATTTTTAGCGCTCCGCTAGCTGCGCTACCTGGTGTAGCCCTATTTAATCTTTGATCAAATCGCCGCCTGTCTCTATCCAACATCCATTTCAGCTTTTTCTAGGTTTGGCAAGCTTGCTTTTCTTGTGGCAAAAATGCCAAATTAGGCTGTTCGTTCGTTTCAACCCACAAAGAGTGTAGCCAGCAGAAGCAAAGAATTTTTTATCTTTCAAAAATAGATTGCGCTAATAGCTAGGCACACTCTACACACCTCATGAGGGCAGAATGATGGAGACCGTTGCCGTGTCGCACGCCGAACTGGTCAAAGCAGTCCTGGCCGAATTACCCCACGTTCTTGGACAGATCGCAGACCGCGAGATCCAGGTGATCGACTGGGGCAGATGGGACGAGGTTATGGAGCTTGCCTTAACCGGATTGTCCCAGACACCTGACACCTCTTCGCAAGAGGCTTTGCTAGAGTTTGAGCAGATCAACAACGCCCTGCAGGTGATGGCCGACAATTACGTTGCCGACCTGCCAATAGGGACTAGGGGCAAAATGAAAAGACACAAGTGTAAAGATCTAATGACTTGCATCGGCCTGTTTGCGGCCGGTCTGCCGCAGCGATCCGAATACAATAAAAAAGGGGGAGGTTCTTTGGAGCAGATTGACCAAAGATGCATTGGTGATAATGGACAGTCTGATGGGGCGGGTCGAGGCAGTGATGGCTCTTATTCAAGGACGAGTCGAGGCAACCGAAGAAAACCAGGCTGCCGCGTGGGCGGGTGCGTCGCCAACGTGCCATGCCACCGTGGTATTGAT
>JABDBL010000070.1 GCA_013288645.1 Candidatus Melainabacteria bacterium | reverse complement strand
TGTTTAGTTAACCTTGCTGGTTTACCTATTCCACCGGCTGGGTTTTTAGCTAAATTCTTTATTTTTACTGCAGGCTTTTCTGCCAGCTGGCCGATTTTTGGTTTACCAGTTGGACCAATACTTGTAGCTATTGGTTTGATTACAAGTATTCCAGCCATTTATTACTACACAAGGGTAGTTATTAAAATGATTGCGCAAGAGCCAAGCTCTGCTGTGGCTGCTTTGCCGGATCAAGAAGATGAAGAATTGAAGCTTATACAAATTGGTCCACAAATTGCTCTTGTTCTATGTTCTGTTCTTGTTCTTGGTTTAGGTACAGTATTAGTTAATCCAGTAATGTCCTTGTCACAAAGATCTGTAAGTCCAATTGTTCCGAACACTTTAAGTCAAGAACAAATGCTCGCACCAACTATTCGATAATCTGCCGGGTGTGAGTCACAAAGTTTTCTTGGTATAAATTATGAGTCCCGGTACCATACAAAACCATAGGAGATCGTTGTGCAGTCAAACGATTTTAACGATGCGATAGCCTCCATGCCGTTAATTGTGTCCCTGAGGGGGATTCAAGAAAATGAAGTCAACGATATTGGAAAAGTGCTTATTGATAGTGGAATAACTGTTCTTGAAGTGACTGTCCGTACCAAAAACGCAGCCTTAAGTCCAATTGACGATAATGCGATTCGAAGCTTGAATAAATTAATAGAGGCTCATGGGAAAAATGTCCATGTGCTAGCCGGATATCGATTCTATTAAAGTTATCGGACTTACTCAGTGTTCGGCCAACATTTATCTTTCCTATCTTGCTAAAAAAGGAGATTTGATTTGGACTGTCGCAGCCAAAAGATTGCAGACTGGCACAGGTAATTATTTATCTAAAGTATTTGATGTCAACGCAACTACAGCTGAAGTTAATATAGAACCAACTATTTTACCAAGTTCAATTATTTTGCCGTAGCCTTACTTTAGCAAAAAGTTGATTGCTTAATCATGGCAACCAAAGATAGAAATGACTTCACGCAACTTCGACAAAATGGGAATAAAATTTGTTATTCTGACGATCTAAATCTTTAGGAAGCAATCAGCATTTACACACAGACAACCGAGCGCGAACCAGAGAGAGAACACAATGTTGCTTGGCGATAAAACAGTAAAACTAGCGCTCAACGTTATGCTGATGATCGGTGTCATAAATGTGCACGCATCATTTGCCCAAAACGCTGGCGCAATTCATAGCATCAAGACACACACTGAGCAAGTTGCGCAGGAAAAAGAAGATGCCGACAGCACAGGTAATGACTATAGCAAATATGAAGTATTTGCCACATCTTTACGCCAACGGGTTAGAAGTTGCTGGTTTCCACCAAAAGTCGTTCTACCTGTGGCTGTAGCTTTCACGGTCAATAAAGATGGGCAAATTAGTAATTTAAAAATAGAGAAAACCACAGATACAATAAGCATGAAAGCAGTTGATACAGCAACATTGCGGGCTGTGAGAATAGCTGCACCTTTTAAATATTTTCCGCAGGATGGTCCTGATCGAATTTTTGTGTCGTTGCGTTTTTATTATCGTATGCCTTCTAATTATGACGAGCTCCCTATCCAAGTAATTCTAAGATTTAAGGGAAAAATGACCACTAATGAAATAATTACATACGAGGATCCTTCACCGGAAAGACCATCTAGACGGATCTTTGAAGAAATTAATAGACAGCCGTAGTCACAATATAGTGGCAAGCTTCCCTCGGTCCTCAATAGCGTGATAGGGAATTATCATTTGGCGCAGAAGACAGATTTTATTCGAGCCCTTCACTCATTCACTCATTCACTCGCTCAAAGATGATTAGTTAATGGTTGCAGATTTGTCACCCGACTATCGACTAGCCTTCAAGTGTCAAGTCAACTCTTAGAGCCAACAGCTAACACTTATCAACCAAATGGATTTTCTCTTAATAACATGCTTCTTGACTGCTCACATCACCCCGGTCCAAGTAACAGGTCTCAAGAAAGTATGGCAGACAGTGCGAAGTCCTTGCATAATAAGCCTCAAGCCCTCGTAGTTCAGCTGGATAGAACACAGCCGTCCGAGGGCGACGCGAATCCGCAAACGCTCATTTTACGTAAATAAAGAACCGAGCTTATCTTTCGCTTGAAACTTTTGTAGCAAAAAGGAAATCGCCGAATAAGACAATTAGTGCGACCAAAAGTAAGCTCTTTCATCTGCTTGTCCCAATAGCGTTGATCAGCAACAGAATAACTTAGCTTATTTTTTGCACTCATGTGATGTTATCTATAATATTAGCATAGAGTCTGTAAATGGATGCTTTACCAGCACTGCTAAGCGGCTTTCTTTATTTGCCTCGGCAAAAACAAATCTGTAGATACTTTAAAATGATTACTAAGCCTTACTATTTGTTCTTTGCTTAACCCTCTTGCACCAGCAAGAATCTCACTTACACGCCCCTGGCGGCAACCCATGATTTCCCCCATCTGCCCTTGTGATAATCCGCTTTGCTCCAGAAGGTAAGCAAATGCTTCCTTGGGGTGCATAGGCTTGATTGGATAGTGAATATCTTCATATTCACCGGTTAACTTAGACAGTACATCAAAATATTGAGACTCGCCACGGGTCATTTTCTTCTTAGCTGCCAGTTCAACAATAATTGTATGGGCTTCAATAAGGTGCTTGTCATTTTCAATCGGCACCAATGGCAGCCGAGCAGCCAATTTTTTATAGTCTTTATCTACTCTAACCATGGATTTCATTTGCTCCTGTGTCATGCAATAGTCAATTTGTCATAATCTTCATGCGTCAAAATATTGTTAATGAGTACCGTTTGTTTTGGATATAAGACATAACTCAATAGTCGATATTTGTTGCCGCCAATGTTAAAGATGGTTGTTTGCCCTACAAAACTCACATCACTAAAAACAGCTTTCACATCTCTAGGCGTTTTCCAACTAGCTTTACTTGATATCGTCAACCACCTTTCTAATGGGTTTCTCGCATGTGGGTGCTCCTTGCCAAATGCTTCTATTAAATGGCGACCTTTAATTTGCATAATTGCCTGTGGGATATCATTTGAGTTAAGTATCCCACAATGGGGTGCAAACTGTCAAGTATGTAAATATCCCATGTTGGGGTACCAATCGTCTTGTGTCGTAAATTGTAAAGTATGGAATTTATGGGCAACCATGTCTTGAATTGCATTACCAGAAATGCACCAGAGGCGGTGAAAGGACAAGTGTCAACTATGAGAATTTTGGTATTGATCTCGTAAATGCCCCTTCATGCAGATCGAACCACCCGCGTCGTGGGTGCTTGCCGGGCTGCCAAGAAAAAATTCTTTCGCCCAGACAGTTTCAATTTTTCGCCGCGAGATAGGGAGTCTTTTGGATATTGTCCGATTTATCCCTTCTCTATGAGCGGAGGACCGCCGGTCAATGGGCGCTGTGCTAATCAATGCGATAAGATAGACCTGTAAACCAATCGGTTAGTTCTTATCAATCTAATTTATTTGCTCTTGATATGATACCTCTTGGTAATCTGCATGCCCATGAAATGCCCACCGCCAGAAAATTGCTTGATAACCTATTAGGATGCTCTCGTCATGCCTCTTTTGCCCTCGTAGTTCAGCTGGATAGAACACCGCCGTCCTAAGGCGGGTGTCGGGGGTTCGAATCCCTCCGAGGGTACCAGTTTTATCAAGGGTTTCCGGGATCACTGGAAAATCAGCGAATCCATCCAGGGTGCAAATAGGGTGCGCGATGGTGATTTTATTTCATGGTTCATGCTAGTTAGTTCGCCTGCAAAAATCTGAACGCTAGATGCTCGCGAGTTATTAATTAGCGGACATGAGGAATATAATTCCTATCACTTAGATAGGACTATATGTATCAGACATCCGACAAAAACACTAAGCTCTGTCCTAATTGCGCTGAAACATTGCAAGCAGCGGCAATAACTTGCCGCTTTTGTCATCGTGGTTTGTCCACCATTCACTATAAAAAATGTCGTCATTGTGCTGAAATGGTAAGGAAAACCGCCAGTCGCTGCCGGTTTTGTAAGTCTGATTTATCGGAACCATCAGAGCCGCCAGGGCGACCTCCTGCTGGTGCGCCAGTGCCCAGAATACCGATCAACCCGCGGCGCAGCGCCGAAATTGCTTTACCCTTTCCAGAGTCAGCTGAATCAGAAGATGTTTGCCAGCCCCAGTCATTGCCCCACGAAAAGAAAGGATCTTCTTAGCTATGCTAGAATCCCTGCCTAATGAAGACTTAAAGAGATGCCCAAATTGTGCCGAACTGATTCGACGCGATGCTATTTTGTGCCGATTTTGTGAGAAAGGACTATCTGATGAATATTTTTACCCTTGTCCTTCTTGTGCCGAATCCATTCGCAAAGAGGCCACATTTTGCCGCTTTTGTTGGTCAAAACTTAGCAGTTCTTCTTTCTCTGGTCTTTCTTTAGCTGATGCAATAAGGGATCGCATAATTCAACAATCAGAAATTCCGATAACGAAGCACGGCAAGCCAGTGGCCAGGCTTGTTCCGATTGATGATAAGACAATGAATAAGATCTTTGCGGACAATCTTGATGCTGAGCTATCTAAAGAAGATCCTGATCCTAAGTTCTGGAAATTACTTCTTTCAATAGAAGCTAATCAAAACAGCTGTTGTATCAAAATGGTTTCGCCTAAGCATAAATCAAAGGGTGTGATTCTGATTTTTAGAGGTAGAGTGGTCGGTTGCATATATGGCAACAAACGCCGGCAACGACAACTCTTTGACAAACAAGCATATAATTGTATTTGCACTGATGTATTTCGTCAAACTGACAATATTGACTCCTTCCTTTTAAGTGAAGCTCTCGTTTTAGCTGCCGCTTCACTTTTTAGTGGAGAGGTATTTCATGTCGATCCAAATAGCAATACTGAAAAAATCTTTGAAGCTGCCCACCGCCGATTAGTTCATTCCGGTATGCCTGGTTGCATTGTAGTTAAATCAGATGAAGAGA
>JABDBL010000069.1:2453-5312 GCA_013288645.1 Candidatus Melainabacteria bacterium | reverse complement strand
CAGGCTGAATATAAACGTATAGGATGTTTTGGAGCCAAAACTTTTAAATGATCAGAATTGTGGCGTTTAAAAAAACATGCGTATACCGGATCGCAGAAAACAACATCTGCTTTGTGTGTAACTACATTTAGTAAAAGTTGCGCCGGGTCTGAGGTTTGTGGTAAATCTAATCTTTTTGATTTAGGGAAGTCAGAGTTTGCGATAACTTGTCCTGCTTCGCCGTCCATTGTGGAAACTATTATGTCAGACGCATTTATTCTTTCAATTCTATCCTTAAACCTAGTATCATCTTTGCGTATATAGGCAAAAACCGGGTTAAACCAAAGCGGCTTTGAGAAGCTGACAATCTTGGCTCGATTTTCATTGGTCCATAATGGGGTCACAATCAGATCATAGCGATTAGTTGCAAGCCCTTCCAAACCAGTTGCCCAACCGACTTCTTCAGGATATTCAACTGTGAGGCCAAGTTTTTTTCGCTAGTAATTCCATAATTTCTACAGCTGCACCCGATAATTTGCCAGTGTTTGGATCTTTAACACAAGCTGGAGGGCAAACAATATATGCGCAGCGAATTTTACCTGTCCGGATTACACGGTTATATAGCGAATCATTTTTGACATTTATGGACGTATTATCATTGACAGAACAACCCGCTACGATAAATGATATTAATAAGGCTTGAACTAAAATGCTTAATTGCTTCGATTTCATTGGATAAGTATGGGTAAATCAAGGACCATAATATGATATCAATCATGAGGAATTCAAATCATCAGTGCAACAGTCAATAATGAGATGTCAAAGTTCATTTCTAATTGTTACTGAAGTTTTCTCAAAAAAGGGGCCACCAGAGGGCCACCAGCAAAAATTTAATCTTCAATGAAAAAGCGGTCATCTTGTCGAAAACCGCTCTGCATCAATTGTTTAATTGGTACGCCCAGTAAGATTCGAACTCACGACCTCTTGGTTCGAAGCCAAGCGCTCTATCCAGCTGAGCTATGGGCGCGTATTAACAATAGATACTACAATTAATAAAGATAATATCTTGATTGCGATCGTAATAGTATACCGATTTATCAAAAATATGACAATTAAAGCAAGGGAAAATAGAGAATCCTACTTTGATTTTGCGTATAATTTTGCTGCAGCCATTGATCCATGCGGGAATGGATTGGTTAAAGCAGCAATTGAGTCGCGCGTGGATGTATTAGCTAATGAATTGATTGAATAATAAGGAGAAGAATTGAAAGCTTGTTTTACGAGTATGCTTCTACCTGTGGAAAATTGTTCTGCTTTGCTGGGTTGAGATTTATTGGTAGTGAGTGTGATCGTTGTTAATTCATCGAATAGTGTTTGTTTTATACCTTTACTAACTAAAGTTTTAAAATTAATTACGTCAACCATGCCACCGTTACTTATGCTACCGCCGTCCGATTCGCCCAGTAACCCTCTAAATTGTGCGGCATTAATCTGATTACCTATCAGTAAAAATGAAATAGTAACTTCACCAGCATAGTGCAAACTATCGCTGGCATTACTAATTATTGGCGCTAAGACTGAAGTATCTTGTGGTATTCCGTCGCTTATTACGACAATTATTAGAGGTTTAGATCTTTTAGAAAAATAACGATCTAATTGTGCAACAAGCGGTGCTGCTAAAATTGTACCACCTGCGGGAACATAACTATTGAATAAAGTAGGAAGATTTGCGGGGCTAACATTATCAAATATTTGTAATTCATGGTTGAAAAACATTACTGTAATAGCACTAGAAGCTTGAGCAGTGGCTTGAGCCAGTGCGGATGCTTGTTTGCTGCACCATTGCCAACGCGACAATCCACCAGGGCAATCTTGTGTGGACATGCTTCCGGATCGATCGACTATTATGGCTAAGTCGTGGTTAGCTAGAACGTCCTGGATTGTTCGTATTGTTCGTGCGGTGCCTATTTTCGTCTTGACCACTTTGGCTTCTGACTGAGCGGCATCTTGTTGCACAGAAGTCTTAAGTACATTATTCTGTATAGAATTCTTGACCACATTGTTTTGTGTTGAATAGCCCAGCATAGGCATGAAATTATAGCAAGCCAATAATTTGCTTATCGCTTCTGCGTAAGTTACTTGCTTTGGACAAACAAACGCTTTGCCGGGTAATGGGGTGGTATCAAGTTGATTACGTTCTACTTTGCCTAAGAGCGTAGGGCTATCAGCAAAAGCAAGGATGTTTGAGTAAACAAACAGGCTAAATAAGATTGTAAATGTATATCGCCATTTCATAGCCTGCCTCTTTAAGGCGAATTTGGACTTTGATCCTTAGGCAAAGATGTTGTTTCGCCTATCACCAATTTTTCTTGTTTCGCCTGCAATTGTTGGGGGGCAGCTTCAGTAGTTAATGAGCTAGTTTTTTGTTTTAGGGAAGACTTTGTTTTTGCAGGTGGAATGTTGTTTGGAATAACAGGCAAACTTCCTGAAGATAAGCCTTCGCTTCGTAAATATTTGTAGTAACTGCCTAAGAAATCCTGAATATCAGTGTCTTTGACTTCCTGGTCATCAGCTACCGGTTCAGGGGCAGCTCCAATAAGTTGTCCAGTTTTGCGTTGAAGGTCTTTGAATTCTTTCGCGTTGCTTGTGCCTTTATCAACTACATCTACATTTATTTTATTGCCGCCAAACACTTTTATTTCACTTGTGGCTGGTGGTGTTGCTAATGGTGACAAGTCTACTTGCTGAAGGGGAATATTTCCTGGAGAAAAGTTCTTCATTTGTGTCGAATACTTGTTATTGTTAATTGGGTTGAAATTTAAATTAGCACTGCCATTCAGGTTTACGTCTAGGGCAGAAGCTTTTGGGCAAGCAAGGCTC
>JABDBL010000069.1:0-2443 GCA_013288645.1 Candidatus Melainabacteria bacterium | reverse complement strand
AGAGTAATTGAGGTTAATAGGTGGAAATAGTTTTTCATAGTTTTATGCTCCGTATTACCAACCCCAACGCCCACCAATACCACCACCAAAACCGTTGACAGCATTTCCATTTAAGCCAGCGTTAGCAAAAGGTTGGTGAGAACCATATATTGCACCATTATTTTCTTGCAGTTGATGCAAATTGGCCAATTGCATTTGTTGATTCCATTTCCATTGAGATTCGATGTTCAAACTGTCTTCAAACATGTTGTGCAAAGAGTTTCTTTGGTTTTTAAAGGCAACATCTTGATCTTGTTCTACCATTGCTATTTCAGTATTTTGACGTTTTAACCAGGCAAGATTATTTGCTCTTTGATCGGCATCTTTTTTTAGCCAATCCATCAAGTCGTGAGATTCGGCTTGTTCAGCTGCAGATAGCTTGGCGCCTTTGGAGCTTAAAGCTTTAAGACGTGTTTCGGCATAACCTCTCAGCTTGTCGTCTGCAGGTTCATTTTGTTGCATTTGCTGAGCAAAGGCATTCCTTTTTTGTAATAAGTAGTCTTCGTAATCCATGTCGTTGCGCATCATTTCATGATTGCCGCTAAATACCGAATGGTCTACTTTTCCTTGGGCGGCGCCATAATAAGAGCCGCTACCGCCGCCTCCACCCATTCCTCCGCCAATACCGCTCACACCACTTATGCCCCCACCGTATCCACCGGCAGCATAACCTTGAGCAATAGCGCTACTAGGGTTGATAGTTAGAAGGCAGAGTGCTACGAAAATTGATATATAGTAAAGGTTGTTGTGCAAATTACAATTTGTTTGCGAAGGTAAGGCTGGAGTAGAAGCCAGTTGTTTATAGGTGTTCATGTGTATAATCCTCCTAAACTTCTAGGATTAGTATTCAGTATAAATATTGTTCGTGGATGATTTGTGAATGTTGACCGCAAGAGCACAAATTAGCACAAGTTAATTAATCTTTTTGTTGAGAGCCTTCTCCGCACCCGCTTTAGCACTGGTTGGGAATGGAGGCGGTGGAAGAGGCGAGGCGTTAAAGAGTGAGTCTATATAGGTTGGTTTTCTATAGGGCGCGGGCTTCATATAACCAGGAATAGTATTGAATTGGCTTGCAGTCGGTGGCAGGTTTGCCGACAAATTATTCAATTGAACTGGCATTGGCGGTAAAGTATTTGCGCGAGGCCTATTTAAATTGTCATAATAAAATTTGGGTCCGCTTGTCGTGTAACTTATTTCTGAACCATAGCGGCGAGAATGCCGTACTCTGGGAGCAGCTGAAGCGACCGAAGCTGAAATAATAGAGTGGGTAGTTGGTTGATTTTTAGTTAAAAAACTCAAGGCTTGATTACAATAAGTTTTTAATTGCGGATCGTCTGTAAGGTTTAGGCACACCGCATATTCTCTTATCGCTTCTTCTAATTGACCTAAACGTGAATATGAATTAGCAGCATAGTAGTGACAGTCTGCCTCGCTAGGATTTTCTTTTGCTAACTGATGACTAATAGCAATTGCTTGCGAATAATTACTTTTGTTGTAGGCTGATATTTCGTCTTGCAATGTTAAAGCAAGCACTGGGTTCTCAAACAACAAACTAATGAGTAAGGATAAGAGTAGAGAAGTACTTTTCATAACAAGCCGTATAATATCTTCCGTACTATAACAGTTAAATTACGGAATGTATGTGTATATTCTGTGAAGTTTAGAACTGCCAAACTCTAGTAGTTGTAGCCACCGAGAGCATAGCCGCCATAACCACCGCGGGATCCTCCGCCTCCAAAGGTACGGTTCAAAGCGCCACTTGTGGTATTGAAAGTACCATCTGTTGGTGGTCTACCCCAGGATGCAGCTCCCATTTCGCTTTGCAATTCGTTGAAATAGTTGAGAGCCATTTGTTGTTGAAATTTATTGTTAGCTGTTTGGGCATCAGCATCTACTCGCATATTATGTATGTCTGAGCGCATAGCTCTGATGGCTTGCGTAGACGATTGTTGCATAGCAGCAATTTGTTCGTTAAGTTGTTGAATACGAGCTTGGTCTTGCGATTTTACTCTCGTATCTTGATCCAACCAATGTTGTAGAGCGTACAATTCACCTTGTTTTTCTTTTGAAAGAGGACGAGAGCTTTGTGCTTTTAACAGCGCACCTACGCGTTGTTGTGCGTAACTACGATAATTGTCGTCTGCTTGTTCTGATTTATTTATTTCAAGCTGAAAGGAGTTTCTTTGATTGACCAAGGATTCGAGCTGTTGTCTACTAGCAGCATTCAGCATTTGATCGGCACTTACAGTTGCTTGGTCAGTACTTGCTTGTCCATAAGCAGGAACGCAAATGAAACATGTCATTAAAGAAAGACATAAAGTACTAAAGGCAACAAAAAACTGTTCGTTCAAACTAGCTTTCATGGTTGTGTGCTCCTGAAATAAGGAAAAATCCGCCAAACCCT
>JABDBL010000068.1 GCA_013288645.1 Candidatus Melainabacteria bacterium | reverse complement strand
GACCATGTCCTAGGTTACTAATACATAAGTAGGGGATTCGATATGCATAAACGCATTTTGGCTGGGCCAAAAGGCTACCAGCTGGCTAAGCGAAAAATAACAAGCCTGTGTTTGTCTCTGACTATGGTTTTAGCCTCCGCCACCGCGCTTGCCCCGCAAGCCCAGTCTCAAGTTCCTATTGGATTAGGCATTTCCTTAGGTTCGATATTAGTATCAGGAGTATCCTCAGCCCATTCATACAAAAGAAATAAGAAAATCGATGTAAAAAATCGCGCTATCGATGAGTGTAATCGCGGCACAAAACTAATGGAAGATAAGGAGTACGATTTAGCCTTAGAAGCTTATAGTAAGGCTTTGGAAATAGATCCATCCCTTGTTGATGCTCATTGGAATTCATGCGTCGCTTACAAAAAGATGGGAGATTATGAGCATTGTTTGTCAGAGGCACAAATAGTTTTGGATCAAAAGCCCTCAGATGCCAATGCCATGTTCATGGCTGCCACTGCTTCGCAGCATTTGCATCAATATAATCAAGCGGATCAATTTTATCAGCGCTATGTCGGCATACACAAAAGTGGCGAGCAAGCAAAATTTGCTGAGCGTTCAGCAAGCATCATCGAACACGACTTTCTCTCGACACCAGATGGAGACTATCTTGCTGACGCGACAAATCGGGGCATGGCCCGCTGGCCCAATAGCAAAATGCCATTGAGAGTCTTTATTAAAGATGACACTTCTGTAACAGGCTATACACCAGAATTTGCCACAGCACTCAAGCAATCGTTTATTGACTGGTCCACTATTGCAGATGGCAAAATCAGCTTTACGTTCACAGACCGTGAATCAGACGCACAAATAGTCTGTGCTTGGTCGAGCGAAAGACAACAAGTTGGTAGCGATGAAGAATTAGGTCTGACACACACAGAGCGCGAAGGAGATACAATCATTGCTGCCAAAATTGACTTATATACTCTCGCCGATCGCCCTGAATTAAAGAAGGATGAATTAGTAGCTATAGCAAAGCAAGTTGATTTGCATGAAATCGGACATGCTCTTGGGCTTAATCACAGCAAGCAACCATATGACATAATGTATTTTGAGACCACTCCTGATGGTCTTGAATTTCCTTTAACTGCTCGAGATAAAAATACTATTCTCGCTATCTACGGCGACGGCAAACCATCAACTCAAATCTCGCAATTACCTGTCAACACGGTTAAGCCAACTACTCAAATTTCGCAATTACCCAACGATAACAGTAGCCCCTCGTCTGAAATTTCGCAGTTGCCCAGCAATGGTGGCTACTATTCCAATCGCTATAACAATCGCTTTGCAAGCCATTATTCCAGCTCAAATTCTTATAACTCGAATAAATAGTTTATTTTATCTTAAGTAAGCAGCCATACAATTAAACTCTATCATTCTTTCGTTGGCACCATTCAGTCTGACTTGCAATCTATGCCAGATTTTCTAACGTTCAATTGTCAATGTGAAATAATGGCGATTCGTCGACAAGATCCATTTTGGTTATGGACAATTTTGGCGGCACATTGATTGAGTTAAGGTATGAAATTTATGCTTAAAAAAGATTTGAGTAGCCAATTATTGGCTATAGCACTAGCGATCAGCATCGCATCTGTGACGCCTTTTACAATCAATTTGCTACCGGCTTTTGCAACAAAAGACTCTATAGAGCAGGAAAATATTGATCGCACATCACTACCAATCAAAGAACCAACTTACCCGCATTGCACGACATTAGACGCCAGAAACGCCACGCCTCCTCCTGCCTTCCAGGTCAAAGCACCTTCTGGCGCTCCCAACGTATTAATAGTTCTTATTGATGATATGGGCTTCGGTCAACCGAGCGCCTTCGGTGGACCCATTCACATGCCAACCCTGGAAAAGCTAGCAAATAATGGGTTACGTTATAAAGATTTCCACACCACCGCCCTTTGTTCACCAACACGCGCAGCGCTGCTCAGCGGTCGCAATCACCATATGTGCAATATGGGCTCTATTACAGAGACAGCCACTGCCTTCCCTGGTCAAACAGGTAAACGTCCTAACAGCGTAGCACCACTAGCCGAAATGCTACGCTTGAATGGCTATGCCACTGCTGCTTTCGGCAAATCTCACGAAACTGCAGTCTGGGAAGTAAGCTCTTCTGGTCCTACAGATCGCTGGCCCACCCGCTCCGGCTTCGACAAATTTTATGGCTTCATTGGCGGCGAGGCAAATCAATGGGCACCAACTCTTTATGATGGACTAAATCAAATTGAAACACCAACATATCCAGGCTATCATTTGATACCGGACATGACAAAACAGGCAATAAGTTGGATGGAGAGCGAAAAATCTCTCACCCCAGACAAGCCATTTTTTATCTATTTTGCTCCGGGCGGCACACACGCACCACATCAAGTACCAGCCGAATGGATAGCCAAATACAAAGGCAAATTTGATCAGGGTTGGGACCAATTACGCGAAGAAACTCTCGCCCGTCAAAAAGAACTTGGCATAGTACCGCCGGAAACAAAATTAGCACCTAAACCTACAGGCATCAAAGATTGGGACAAATTAACTGCAGATGAACAAAAACTTTTTGCCCATCAAATGGAAGTTTTTGCCGCCTATGGCGAATTTACAGATCATTATGTTGGCGAATTGATTAACGCAGTGGAAGCAGCCGGTCAAATGGACAACACTCTTATCTTTTATATAGCCGGCGATAATGGTGCCAGCGCCGAAGGTGGCTTCAATGGTCTCTATAACGAAATGAGCTATTTTAACGGCGTGCCTGAAACTGTACCAGATATTCTTAAGCATTATGACGATCTCGGTGGACCCAATTCATACGGGCACTATGCTGCCGGTTGGGCAGTAGCGGGAGACACACCTTTCATGTGGACCAAGCAAGTAGCTTCAAATTATGGTGGCACTCTCAATGGCATGGCTGTACACTGGACAAATGGTATTAAACAAAAAGGAGAGCTGCGTCCTCAATTCCACCACGTTATAGATATAGCTCCTACAATTCTAGAAGCAGCAGGACTGCCTGAACCAAAATCAGTAAATGGCACTAGCCAAACTCCCATTGAAGGAGTAAGTATGCTTTATACATTTAACGACGCTAAAGCAAAGAGCCATCACACCACACAATATTTCGAAATTTTATCCAATCGTGCCATATACAAAGATGGCTGGCTCGCTGGCACTGTGCATAGAGCACCCTGGCAAATGAAGTCAGATACCACTCTTGCCAACGATAAGTGGGAGTTATATGACACCACTAAAGATTTCAGTCTTTCCAATGATCTGGCAGAACAAATGCCAGAGAAGCTAAAAGAGATGCAAGCACTTTTCACCAAAGAAGCAATTAAAAACAATGTATTGCCCATTGACGACCGTGTTATCGAACGGTTAAACGCAGAGCTTGTAGGACGTCCTGACATAATGGCCGGACGAACTTCGCTGACACTGCATGAGGGCATGACTGGCATTTCAGAAAATGTTTTCATTAATTTAAAGAATAAGTCTTTCACCATCATCGCTGATACAGAAATTCCCGATGGTGGCGCTGATGGTGTTTTGATTTCCCAGGCAGGTAAATTTGGTGGCTGGAGTTTTTACCTCAACAATGACAAGCCTGCTTTTACATACAATTGGCTGGGGCAAAAGGAATACACCATTGCCTCGCCAGCCAAAGTACCACCCGGTCCAGCCACAATTCGCTTCGATTTTAAATACGACGGTGGTGGTCCCGGTAAAGGCGGCGATGGACTGATAAGTGTGTCCAGTGCGAAAGCACAAGTAGAGCAAGTTACCAGAGGTCACATAGACCGCACTCAAGGGTTTTGCTTCTCTGCTGATGAAGGCGCCGATATCGGCTGCGACCTGGGCACAGCAGTCACCGAGAAATATGAAATACCATTCAAATTCACCGGTAAAATCCAAAAGATTACAGTTGAGATAAAACCACCTAGCGCTGCCGAATTAGCCGAAAGCGACAAAATTAACCAGGAAGGTTCGATTAAGAAAGCTCTATCAAACTGAAGATCTATTAAAAATCTCAAGCTACAGGGTGCTCAATTACCTTTTATCTTGATGATGTGTTGGAATATTTAGCTAATTCTAAGAACGCATGCGAAGCGAAAGTCAATTCCCAGTGTTTTTCAACTGCTCCTTGTTTTCGCATTTGACCGTCTTCAAAACCCAGTGCGACTTCGCCGTTGTCTCTTGCGGCATCTTGAGCACCACAACGGTGCACGGTGCAGCGTCAACAATTTCATCTGCCACGCTGCCAAACCAGAGACGGCTAAATCCATAGCGAGCGTGACTAGGAACAATGACTTGATCGGCACCGAACTTTCTGCATGCCTGAGCAATTACCTCAGCAGTCTCACCTGTAACAATATCAGTTGTGACATTTATGTAAAGTGACTTTTTTAGTGTGCGTGTCATTTGATTAAGCACAGCTTTTTCTTCTTCTCTTTCTTCAGCAACAACATCGGGAATACCTTCAACCATAGCGTCAGCAAAGCCAGGCACAATCACATGTATCAAGTGAATCTCCGTGTCCTGGGAATACTTCTCTTTCAATATATAATCCAGCGCGCTCTTAGCACATTGTTCGCCGTCGATTGCCACAACAAGTTTCATAATATTTCTCCTGTCGACTGTCATATTAATAAGTTAGCCTAATCAAATTGGGACAATTAGCGCCTGGGTTAAGTTTCCCTATCTAAAGTGCTTGGTCTTAGCTACCCTGCACTCTCAATTGTAATAACTCTGCTATAGAATAGCAAGCAACAGTGAGTGGTTTTATGGCTGCTGATCAGAACTGAAGCCTCTAGGATCAGCGAAAGGCAGGACCTGAGGTAGTAGCAGTTGAAATTGCATCTAGAGTGTAAGTTTGACCGCTAAACATTGTCTTATAATTACCACAAAGCTTTAAACTAATAACTGATGGCATCTGATCGCAATTAATTGGTAATACCGTTCTTTGGTTTAGAATAACAACAGCATACTGTTTATAATCAGCCGGATTACGCAGCGAGCAGCCGTGGGTTAGAGGCGGTAACTTGCATAATTTAAAAGATAAATCTTCGTCATCATCCGGCAATTTGCTGTCGATTTGTCCTAAATAGCACCCGGTGCTCTTATCGATGTAATGGTGTTTTAAATCATATTTTTTGAGTTCTGGCTCTACCAAGCTAGACGAGACCTCGGACGCATATTCATTGTAAGTACCAACATTCGCTTGATCAACAAATTGGTCAGGTGAACCAGTTGCAACACTTGAGTCATTATTAGAATTTGACTGATTACGCGTTAAAAGTAGTTTCGTTTCTGATAAGCGCGTCATAATAAGGCGTTTTCGTTCTTGTTCAAGCAAAACAGCTCCATTTCTTGCTTGATCTAACAATTGCTCAGCCAGTGGACGCAAGTGATCGAAAGGCACTTGTCCGGTCATATTTAATTTTTGTCGTGAACGATAAATAAGTTCTCTAGACCCCACAACCAAGTGGTTGATACGCCCGGCCCGATCGCCAGCATTAAAGATTGCTCCTACTTGAAGAGCAAGCATCTGAGCGCGATTGTTTAATAATTGCTTATTCAATAGGGTGGATATCAAATCAATTGTAAAGACACCAAGTATGGTGACTAACATTGCAAAGGCAATGATGAGCACGAGAAAGGAACCCTTGTTATTTCGTATCTTAATGATAATCATTGAGTCTGACTTCCGTAGCAGAGAAAAGCACCTGTAAAGCCATCATCTGTAACCAGCGGTAGCATTAGACTTAGATCCAAATTTTTATTAGCAACATTATTTCGGTCAAAAAAATTCTCACCGGCAAGTGCGTCTGTCAATTGAGCAAAGGTTTCACCTGGAACAATAATGGCGGTTGGCAGAGCATGAATTAAAGTTGCATCAAAATATACCCTGACAAGCGCATTAGCGCCGGCCTTGATTTCATCGTCTGATATAGGTTGAGAAATATTTTTCGATTTGGGTTTAGATTTTGAGCAAAGATTTATTTGCGTAATCGATCCTTCTCGCAATTCCAATGCATGATATACGGTACATGCTAAGGGATCGCCAGCTCTATACCAAAGTTCTTCATATTTTATTTTTACCTGTTCTGGGCTTTGAGGATCGTTAGTGTCCTCTTGCCAATATGAAATGGTGACTCTGATCATAGGCGTTAGCT
>JABDBL010000067.1 GCA_013288645.1 Candidatus Melainabacteria bacterium | reverse complement strand
CCAGCCCCAAGAGCCGGTACAGGTCCTATAATTACTGGTCAGCCTGGACCAGCTCCTGTTATGGTTAACCCTGGTAATGGTGGCGGCAGTCCAGCACCTATGCCTGTAGGTGACTTTCATAGCGGCGGTAAACAAGGCGGTGGTGCAGCACCAGCTTCAGCACCGGCACCTACTCGTGGTGGTAGTCGCAGTGGCGGCGGCAGCTCCGGCCCAGCAATAATGGTATCTCCTTCTTTGCCCAGAGCTCCAGGCGGTGGAGGCGAAGGTGTGCGGGGTAATCCAGATGCCAATAATAATCCAGGTAAAGCTCCTTCGGTGGCAGCTCAAGCTGATGTTGACTTTGGTCCTTATATGGCAGACTTACAGCGCCGTATTAAACGAGCTTGGTTCCCACCTAAAGGGCAAGAGTCTAGAAGAGTGGTTGTTATATTTAAAATTCACAAAGGCGGTGAATTATCCAACTTGCGCTTAGATCATTCTTCAGGTGTAGCTTCAGCTGACCAAGCAGCTTTAAAAGCAGTAGAAAATGCTGCACCTTTTAGACAGCTGCCCCCCGGTGCTGCTGATGATGTCGATATTCAATTTACTTTTGACTACAATGTTTTCAGCGGCGGCGGCAGTGGATTATTTAGAAAGTTCTAGGTAGAATTCATTCAAGTAAAATTTTCAAGCAGGAGCAATAGATGGATAGCAAATTTTTAGATTACTTTTTCCAGTTCTTTGTACATGATTGGTTTGCATCCATACCTATTTTTATATGTTCTGTACTTACTATTGGTGTAGCTATTGAAAGATATCTGTATTTTCAAAAGAATAGTCGCGATGTGCGAGCATTCCTTTATCAATTACAAAGAGATCTGGAAAGCGATAACTTGCAAAAAGCGCAAGCTACTTGCAGTCGACTTGGTGGTGTCATTGGTGAAGTGGCAGAAGAAGGTGTGCGGCTTATTGCTGACCAAAAACAAGATTTCTCCGGTGCTTTCGATATTACAGTAGCTCTAGTTACTCGTAAATTAGAAAAACACATTTCAATCTTAGGAACCATTGGTGCTACATGTCCATTTTTAGGATTATTCGGTACAGTGGTTGGCGTTATCTTTACTCTGGATGAGTTAGGTGCATCTGGCGGCGGCACACCAACGGTAGTTTTGGGTGTTGCTAAGGCTCTTGTTGCAACAGGTTATGGTTTGATTGTGGCTATTTGTGCTGTAATTTTAAATAACTGGTATTCAAACTGGGTAAAGAATTTTAGTGATGATTTTCATCTGCTTAAATTCCTCTTCTTACGTTTTGTGGGTGGCGAAACCGTTGGTCATGCTCGCTAATTAAATTAAGGTGGTGATTAGCCATGACTATGGGTTCAGGAAGCGGTGAAGAGTTCACCGAGATAAACGTAACCCCGCTTACAGACGTATTTCTTGTTCTGCTTGTTATTATGATTTTGATTGCTCCTCTTATTGATAAGTCGGAGCTTCATATTAAACCGCCGGAAACGCGGCATGCTAAGAAGCCTGATGAAAGTAAGGGTATATCGATTGATATTGATAAATCTGGACACGTAGCAATTGGCGGGCGCACTTTAACTAACAGTGATCCTGCTACTATCCAGCAAGCAATTACCGAATTTCGCAGAAAAATTGGCAATAAAGATATTTCTTGTACACTCAATGCTGATGGGGACTGTAAAGAAAAAGAGGTTGTGGATATCATGACCGGTGCAGCGGCAGCTGGAATTAAGCGAATGAGAGTTGCTACAATCCAAGCCAGCCAATACTAACCAATCACTCTAAGTGCTCCATGAATAGATATCAGGTGTTAATTGCTATCGGTGGTGTAATAGCCTCTCTATTAATACCCCCTCTTATGCTGATTGCTGATTTTTTCTTGTATTGCTTTCTGATCACAAACTTTCCTGCTCTTACGCCTCCGCGTATTTGGGACAGTGTCCTTGCGTTGATCTCTATATTTGCAGGAGAAGCTCTGGCTGCTGCAATAATTGTAAGGTTTTTATATCTAGCTAGAACCAAGCATATTTCTTAATCGCGATTCATTTGCGTTAAGTATTTAATATAAAAACACAGCGCAATTCTTTAAATTACATTGTATAAGCCAGTGCCTGCTGTTCTGCTGAACTTCTTAGAAACCGCTTTCGAAAAATATTGGTATCAACTGCATTGCTAGCCCCAGCTCTCCGTCAATAGAAAGCACGCCAGATAAAGCGGCTGTCATTGCTGACATACGACCATTTATTATAGATTCAAGGTCTCGGGCATCTACTGAAATTGAACAATTGGCCGGCTTATCACCATTACCATTTGCTTCATAAGGAGTAAACTCACACTGTCCGTCCTTTATTTTTACTAACCAATTTCCACCTTCGTCGCCACGAACTGAAATTAAATAGGTTGCATTAACGTTACGCGCAGCATTAGGTTTGAAGCACTTTTGTAATTGGTCAATAATTTGAGTAGCAGGCACCAGTAAAAGCCTCATAAGTTGGGATAATGTAGAACGAAATTATACCTGAAGCACCGGATCGATTGTATGTCTAGGCTATTCAAAAAGAACAAATTTGCTAACATAAGTAATATTTTGCCCAAGGTAGTGGAAAAACTTGGTCTTGACAGGCGTCTAAATGAGCAGGCCCTTTTCTATTTATGGCCATCGATATTGGATGAAATTTATGCTAGCCGATCCATACCTTTATATATCGATACCCAAAACATTTTATTGGTGGCCGTAGAAGACAGCAGTACGGCTCAGGAATTATCTTTTATAAAGCCAAAACTAATTAAAAAACTAAAAGAAATAGCCAAACAATTAGATTTGAAAATTGAAGGAATACGTTTCGATCTAAAACAATTTCATTTGGCTCGCAAACAGCAACTAGAGAAGTTTGAGACTAGTGCTATAGCAAAGGCCGTTATTGAAGAGGCGGAATTAAAAGCATTCAACTTGACCCAAGCAGAATCTGATGAAATAGAACATTTCAAGGCGGAAATAGGAAGGGTCATTGATAGCGAGCCCTTAAGTATGGCTAATAGCAAGGGATTTCCTGAACGGCTTGTTAATTTAATAGAAAAACAAATACGCTTAAAGAAGTGGCATAAAAGCCAAAATTTACCATTTTGTAAGCAATGCGATGAACCATTGTTTCAAATGGGAGTGCTATTATGCCATTATTGCTTGCAGCAGAAGCAGACAGGCTCTCAATATGATAATAATTTATGAATGAGTCCTATGTTATTATCTAGAGTTCGTCTAAGTAACAAAATTTGAATTTCCATAATTAGTGTATCGTGATTAGACTGCAGAACGTTCATAAAAACTATGGTGGTTGTCCCGCCTTAACCAATATCAATTTGCACATCGCTCCGGGCGAATTTGCTTTTTTAGTAGGACCATCTGGCGCAGGCAAATCGACATTAATGCGTCTTTTATACAGAGAAGAGGCGCCTACCACTGGTATGGTTTTCGTAGGCGGAGTCAACCTAAATCGCTTGCGCGCTAATCAAGTACCCCTTTTAAGGAGAAAGCTCGGTATCATTTTTCAAGACTACAAGCTTCTGCCCAGGCAAACCGCATTTGCTAATGTAGCGTATGTTCTAAGAGCATTGGGTGTTGATGAACGAGAAATCGCTCGTCGAGTAACAAGTGCCCTTTGTGTTGTAAATCTTGAAAATAAGGGCGATGCTTACCCAGATGAATTATCGGGAGGCGAACAACAAAGAGTGGGGATTGCTCGGGCAATAGTAAACGGCCCGCCCGTGCTTTTGGCTGATGAACCAACAGGGAACCTAGATCCTGCTACTTCTTTAGAAATCGTGCAATTGCTTGCTCGTATTAGTGAACGCGGAACAACAATACTTATATCAACCCACGACCAATTCATAGTTAATGCTACACGCAAAAGAGTTATTGCCTTGCGACAAGGTGAAATCTCAAGTGATGTCGATAGTGGTTTTTATGATGCGGAACCATCTGCAATGCAAAATATCGAAGGATAACAATGAAGCAATTACGCATTGTAAAATCAATAATTATTGAAACTTGGCTAGGTTTCAAACAGAGCGGTTGGTCAAATTGGCTAGTAATCAGTATTTTAGCCATTGCCTTAACCATATTTGGTGGCATCCTACAGGTGACAATATCATTACAAAACCTTGTTTCTTCCTGGGGATCGCAACTGGAAATATCTGCTTATCTAAAGGACGACAACGATCCCAAAGTTATAGCTAATGAAATAAAGCAAATTCCAGGGGTGGAAAGCATTGAAATAATACCAAAAGAAATTGCTTGGCAAGACATGCAAAAGTCTTTGCATGTGGCTTCTGTGGTCAACCCCTTGCCCAATACTTTGCATGTGAAAGTGATTTCTAGCAATAGCGTAGAAGATGTAGCATCGCGTATTAAGTTATTAGGTTCTGTGGAACATGTGCGTTTTCCTTTAAAAGTAGCTAGGCGTCTAAATCAATTTCGTCAGTTTATAGAAATATCTGGTTTGGCACTAACAGCCGCTTTGACTGTGGCTACTCTTACAGTTATTGGCAATACTATTCATCTGGTAATACAAGCGCGTCAAAGAGAAATAGAGATCTTAAGTTTGATGGGGGTTAGTCCTTCTTATATTAAGTCTCCTTTGATTTTACAAGGAGCATTTTATGGAGCTATTTCAGGACTTTTAGCTATGGCTGTTTTGTGGGCAGTTCACCTTTATATCAATCCATTAATAACTGAGCAATTACTTGGCTTTGCCCCACTAGTTTCAAGAAGTATGGAGGTAAGTATTTTGCAAACTTTTGCTATCTTAATGTTATTAGGAGTAGCTGTTGGCGCTGGCGGTAGCTGGTGGACTTCCGGACGTTATATAAAAGTTTAGATATTTATTGAGCATGCCTTTAAAGATAATTATTATCCACGGCACTGGCGGTAAGCCTGATGGCAATTGGTTTCCTTGGCTAAAACAAGAGCTAACCAAAACAGGGCAGCAAGTAATTATACCTACTTTCCCAACTATTAAAGGACAATCACTGCAGTCTTGGATAGAGTCCTTTCAGGTACAAGTAGGATCTGTAGAACCAAATATGATACTGGTAGGACATAGTATAGGAGCGGGCTTTCTCTTAAATCTTCTTGAGCAAGCTGCGCAACCCGTTATAGCCTCATACTTTGTGGCAGGCTTTCTAGGTGAATTAAATTTGCCAGCTTATGATTCAGTAAATGAATCATTTGTTTGTCGTGATTTTAATTGGCCGAAGATTCGCAAAAATGCTGGTAATTCTTGCGTTATAAATTCTGACAATGATCCCTATGTACCATTATCTAAGGGTGAAGAACTGGCCAAACAATTGGCTGTACCGCTAACTCTATTACCAGGAGCTGGTCATATCAATGATGAGTCCGGTTTTACTTCATTTCCTTTTCTGCTTGAAAAAATGCAGCCTCTTTTGTAACAAATAAATCGCAGCGATAGGCTTAAAGAAAAGAGTTCTTTATTTGTCAGAAATACAAGCTCCTAATAGTACGGCACCACCCGATTTTATCAAGAAGAAGCACACTTAACTTTTCATCTTGCTCATGAAAATGATAGCTTTGGTATGATCGGCTCTTGATGTTAATTGCCAGCAGCAAATTACCTTATGTATGAGCTTCAGCTAGAACAAATACTTTGTTCATTTTGTCGCCCTTGCGTAGCTCTTTGACGATGTCTAAGCCAGATACAACTTTGCCGAATACAGCGTATTGTCCATCAAGGAATGTTGCTGGTCCAAGGGTGAAATAGAATTGTGAACTAGCAGAATTAGGATCATTTGAGCGGGCCATAGCTACAATGCCGGCTTCACTATGACGCAAATTTGGTGTCACTTCTAATGATATTCTGCGCTCGCGGCCCGTAGCTGTGTCAATAAATCCGCCGGTGCCGGTTCCTTTTGGATCTCCACCTTGTACACAAAAACCAGGTTCATAGCGATGAAAAGAAAGACCGTTATAAAAGCCGCGCTCTACAAGATCAAGAAAGTTTTCGCTGGTTATAGGAGCCTTATCTTGGAATATTTCAATTTTTATTACACCTTTATTAGTTTCCATTTCTACGACTGGATTTTTAGAACTCATTTTTATCCTCTCTTTTAACTTTGTGACTTGCCAATGATTAATAGCCATGTTTTGCCACGGCTCTACTACAAACCGAATTGAATCATGTGAATCTGTAACTACTAGTGAGCCTCAGATTTAATAAATACTTTGGTCATTTTGTCACCAATACGCAACTCTTTAACCACATCCAGACCATATATAACTCTGCCGAAAACAGCATATTTTCCATCAAGGAATGATGCTGGTCCAAGAGTAAAATAAAATTGCGAACTGGCAGAATTAGGATCATTTGAGCGGGCCATAGCCAAAATTCCTGCTGCACTGTGGCGTAGTCCAGGCGATACTTCTAATGGTATAGTGCGCTCGCGTCCAGTCCCTGAGTCAATAAAACCACCGGTACCGTCACCTTTAGGGTCACCACCTTGTATACAAAAGCCTGGTTCATAACGATGAAAAGAAAGGCCGTTATAAAAACCACGTTGGATAAGATCAAGAAAATTTCTGCTAGTTATAGGAGCATTATCTTGGAATATCTCAATTTTAATTATGCCTTTAGTTGTATCCATTTCTACTATTGGATTCTTAGCAACCGTCTCCAGCTTTTTATTTGAGCTGGCGCTTGCGGGTAGAACAAATTGTCCAATCAATAGTGACACTATAGCTGGTATTACTAACAAATGAGTAAAAATCGAAACGAAAAACTCTCTTCTTTTCATATGTTATTCAATCCTCTTTTGGTGGTGCTTAGCAACCTGTGCATTTACAATGGCGAGATATAGATCGTAACTAATTTGCTTATAAGTTACAACTGTCGAGCGATATTCAAGTTAAGCACTAAATAAATTGAACTTAAATTGTTACCTGCTGCCCATCAACTGATAAGTTACTTTAGCGCGGGGTTGAGGAAGTCCTTGTTTGACTATTGAAACTCGTTCTAGGCCGTCAAATTGTGCTCCACCCGGTCTCAGGCTCATAACTATGGCTTCTTGGGCCATGGTATTGCCTACTGGATGCTGATAGCGAACAAAAGCAGTATTGCCTTGTACTTTATCAACATATAATGGGGTACTAATGCCTGTATTAGAGCCTAGAGTGTAATTTCCCTGATTACCCGATATATTCCATATTTGGTCATTGCTTAATGTAAAAGCCTGTTGAGCTGCAGCTTGAAACTCAGGTAGCGCTTCCACACCTGTT
>JABDBL010000066.1 GCA_013288645.1 Candidatus Melainabacteria bacterium | reverse complement strand
GGTTGCCGAGGGCTATAAAGCGGCACAAAGAGCAAAAGATGTGTGCAGCAAGTTGTTTTGTTATTGGTGGCGGACACGCCGGTATTGAGGCAGCTCACGCAGCAGCTAAACTTGACTGCGAAACATTGCTTTTGGCGGTCAATTTAGACACCATCGGTGCCATGCCTTGTAACCCGGCTATTGGTGGTCCCGGTAAGTCTCATCTTGTTAAAGAAATCGATGCTTTAGGCGGTGTGATGGGCATTGCCGCTGATGCTACATATTTGCAGATGCGCACTTTAAATATGAGCCGTGGTCCGGCAGTTCAATCCTTACGAGCGCAATCAGACAAGCGTGAGTACAGCGTCTTTATGAAGCATTTTATGGAATCGCTGCCAAAACTGACACTACGCCAAGGAATGGTCAAAAGGTTATTGACAAAGAATAATAAAGTTGCAGGGGTAGAACTTGCTTTTGGTGAACAAATCGAAGCTGCTGCAGTCATTCTTAGTGCTGGCACTTTTTTGGAAGGTACCATATGGATTGGGCAGGAGACTATGCCAGCTGGACGCGCGGGTGAATTCCCTGCTACTGGACTTTCAGAAATGCTTAGGTCTTTGGGCTTTAAACTGGGACGATTAAAAACCGGCACTCCGCCTAGACTTGATGGACGAACAATAGACTATAGCCAGCTTCCTTGCGTTCCTGGCGACGAGCAATTGCAATTCTTTTCTTTTCTGAAAAATAGACCCGTATTGAAACAGGTCCCTTGTTATCAAACTAGAACAACGGAAGCTACCCATGAAGTGATTAGACAAAATCTTCATTTATCTCCAATGTATTCGGGTTTGATTCATGGGGCGGGACCCCGCTATTGCCCGTCAATAGAAGACAAAATAGTACGTTTTGCTGATAAAGATTCGCATGTTTTATTTCTGGAGCCAGAAGGACGCTCTACCTACGAAATTTACCTGCAAGGTTGCTCGACCAGCTTACCTATCTCCGTGCAACAAGCAATTATTAAATCTATGCCTGGACTAGAAAATACAGTCATGATTCGCCCAGCCTATGCAGTTGAATACGACTATTTGCCTGCGATTCAGTTTAATCATGCCCTTATGTCTAAAGAATTGCCAGGTTTTTTTGCTGCCGGACAAATGTTAGGCACTAGTGGTTACGAAGAGGCGGCAGCTCAAGGCATAATAGCCGGCATCAATGCGGCTTTGTACTTCAAAGAGCACGAATTTCTTACTCTCTCTCGTTCGTCTAGCTACTTAGCGACACTTATTGACGATTTAGTTACAAAAGAGATTAATGAACCTTATCGGATGATGACTTCTCGTTCTGAATATCGTCTTCTTTTGCGTCAAGACAATGCGGACAGGCGTTTAACTCCAGCTGGACGCGCAATAGGTTTGGTGGATGATGAACGATGGGCAAATTTCAATGAAAAATATGAAGCCATTGACAAAGAACGTAAGCGATTGAGTACAACGCGTATAAACCCCGGTCCTGACTGGCAAGAAGAACTTTCTTCCTGCGGGGAAGAGCTCAAGCAATCGGTTACTTTATTAGAATTATTGCGTCGTCCGAAAGTCCCTTATAGTCTGATTAAAAAATTGGCTCCCCAGAGTCTAGAAATCCCGTTCCTGTGGGGTTTAGAGCTTGAAACTGAGATTAAATATGCCGGCTATATAGAACGGCAAAAGAACCAAGTCAAGCAAGTGGAGAAACTAGATGGGGTGCCTCTACCCAAAGATATTTCTTATCAGTCACTATTTAATTTATCTAAGGAGGCGCGCGAAAAATTAGAACGTATAAAACCAGATACATTGGGACAAGCAAGCCGAATAGCGGGTGTCAGCCCAGCTGATATTTCGGTCCTTTTAGTATCTCTTGAAATCAGGCGACGAAATAGTGTTAATTCGAGGAAATTTAGTAGCGAAGATGAGCAAATCATGATTATACAGGGCAATTGTGGGGCAGGTTAATAAATGATTGTGTTTTAAGGATGTAGGTATCTGTGTCATTTGACCTTCGTAGACCAAGACAAACAATATTTGGCCAGACCACAGAATTTCTCATTGGTGAATTGCTTCTAAAATCAGGAGTAATTAAGCAACATCAATTAGACGAAGCACTGAAGCTGGCTGGTAATAAGCATATGCAAATAGGGCAGATGCTTATTATGGCGCGTTATATCACCCAAAAAGATTTGCAAGCGGCTATTGATGGACAGATTGCTTTAAGAGACCGTATTTTAGACATGAATACTGTCTTGAAGGCATTAAGTATTGCCCATCGCAGCAATATCACCTTTGCCGAAGCGTCACAGCAACACAGTAGTCACGAAACGGCGCTGGTGCCCACTCATAAATTAGGGCAGTTATTGCTAGAAGCAAATTTGATTAATCCTGAACAATTATCTGTGGCTGTACAAAAATCTATGGCTACTGGTCTGCCCGTAGGTCGGATACTAATTCTTAACAATGTAATTACCGAGACGATTGTGGCTGCGGCACTAGAAGTTCTTATAAAAATGCGCGATGGCAATGTTGGGCATGAAGAAGCAGTAGCATATCTATCTGAAGTTGTTAATACCAAGGCAATGGATAACATAGGAGTAGCTGTCCTAGAGGAAGCATCTGTCTTCAATTCTCAACCGGTTCTTTCTACCAGAAAGAGTATTAGATTAGGAGAATTTCTGGTCTTAGCCAATATCTTGAGCGAAACGGATGTTATGAATGCGTTGGAATTTAGTCTAGTTGCCGAAAAACCTTTAGGAGAGGCTCTGTTAGAACATGGTTACATTACGCGCGATATCATGGGCTCAGCCCTAAAATTACAATCTTTGATCGAAAGCGATACTTTGGACGCTCAAAAAGCAGCTCAGTGCTTGAATATGGTCCATGTTGATTCAATAGGCTTAACTGAAGCATTGGAGAAGGTGAACAGTGCTGTGCCTGACGGTAGCCAACTAGAATTCCGCAAAATGTTGGTTGATGCGCAATTAATAACGGACCAAGATGTTAAAGTAGCACTAGAATTAGCAGCAAGCAATCCGCGCATCTTAGCTCAAATACTTGCTCAAACCGGTTATCTAAACAGTGCACAAGCAGATATTTTGGTTCAATGCCACGAGGCAATAACGCAAAATCTTATTACGCAACATGACGCCAAATTTGTATTAGACTTCTGTTTGCAGAAACTAGCAGATGGACATATTACGTTTGCTGAGGGCTTGCAAGAACTTGGTTGGTCGAAAGCAGAGGAAGGCGCAACTAATGTTGGTAGAACAACCGATGAGCAGTCAGTGGCTAACGCGGCTGAACCGGAAAAAACTTCTAATTCTAAGGTTTCGATCCCATCTGGGACTGGACAAGGTACTTTTCTTGGTACCTCTCTATCTGGGGGAGCAAATCAATCATTTATTCAAAGCCTAAGCATCAATTCTTCAGCTCCAAATACACAATCAGACAAGAAAGAGCACCATACTGGGCGGACTACAAGCAATATGCCAGCAATTACAAACTTGCAGGCAGGTTATGAATTAAATCTTCCGTCATCTGGACAAGCCTCAGAAAGCAGTTCATCACAATTAGACGCAGATTCTCAAGAAAATACAATTCCGTCTGCCAGTCCCCAATCAATAAAAGCAAATCAAAGTACGCGGTCGGGTGACCAACCTTTTAATCTAAAAGCGCTCTTAAAAGAGGAGGAGACGGAGATTAGGAATTATCAAACCGAGGACTCTTCGAATGGAAATGAAGATAAAAAAACAGGTGAGGGTCTAGAATTATCAGAGAGCGAAAAAGATCTAATTATTAAAGCATCATCTCTAACTGCTAGTCCGCAGGAAATTATGGCAGCAATGAAATTAGCTGCCAAAAAGGATAAAAACATCCAATTACACGATAAATTACAGGACAAAAATAAAGACTCGGAGGGAAAAGGGAAGCAATAAACTAATTATGTAAACATAGCAGATAATTTTCTTGCAAGTGAATTTGATATCTATATCGACACAATCGCGATTTTAAAATTCAATGTTTATTGCCTGTTTTATTATTTAAGCGGTAAAAAGACACTAATGGTGGTACCAACTCCAACAGAACTTTGTACTTCTATTTTACCTTTGTGTGCCTCCACTATAGCTTTAACGATTGATAATCCCAAGCCCGATCCTCCAGCTGCCCTCGATCTAGATTTATCTACTCGATAGAAGCGATCAAAAACATAAGGCAGATTTTCGCTCGGTATTCCTATCCCAGTATCGGCTATGGTTAATTTGGCTTGTTTACCGAGAGTCTCTAAAGAAATTTTTATTGTGCCGCCGGCGTTTGTATATCTAAGAGCATTTTGCAATAAATTTGTAATTAACCGCTTCAAAGATTCAACATCCCCATTTAGGTTTGCAGGCTGTATTGGTCCTTCTATAAGCTGAATACCTTGAGTCTTGAATAGTTCTGCAAAATCTATGATTGCTTCGTTGACTATTTTGCTTAAGTCTACCAAGTTTGTTTTGAACAGCAGAACTTCGCCTTCCATCTTTGCTAGAAGCATCATATCTCCGACTAGACTATTCATTCTGTCGCTAGAACGAGTAATAGTTTCTAAGCGTGTTTTGAAGTTATCGCTTTCGGACATATCAGCTTCTATTGATTCTGCATTGGCAAGAATGATACTAATAGGAGTGCTTAGCTCATGTCCGGCATCCGCCATAAAATGTTGCAATGCGGAGAAGCTTTCTTCCACTGGGCGTGCTGCCTTGCTAGAGAAAAAATAACCCGCCGTACCGAAGCCGATTAATAGAAATGGCGCAATTAATGCCATAGTAATTCTGAAATTATCAATGGCTCCGTCGAAATTCTTTAAGGATAACTGTAATTGCAAGTAGCCAATTAGGTTTTTCCCATCGTCTAGGGGTACTGAATGCACTCGTATGTGATAAGTTTCTTCTTTTACTTCGGTTTTTGCTCTTCTGTAGCGAGAGAATAATACCGGCACGCCTGGGGGACCATATGACTCAATCAAATCCCCGTTTTTATTATAGAGCTGAATCATAGGCAAATAGCGATAAGGCCCATTAAGAGCTTTCTTTCTCCATCGTTTTAAACTTGGTTGATCGTTAACAATATCTATTGCTGGTATTAACTCATTTGTGAGCACGGTCAACTCACGATCAACAAAGTTTGTCATTGTTGTTTTAAAGATCCAAGAACCAAACAAAGCCGAAATTATAAAAACAGCCATGGTCAGCAATACAAACCAGATAGTCAATTGCCAGCGCAGGTTCCGGAACATGTTATATGCGCTCCGTTCGCTTCATCCTTCGCTCACTCCGCGCGTATCCTTAGTCGCTCCGCTATCGTACGCCTCACCGGCGCACTTGCGTCGCTCAATCCTGCTTTCCTTAATGAGCTCCGTTCGCTTCATCCTTCGCTCACTCCGCGCGATATGACCAATGGTGCCGCTCCGGGACATGAGCAATGGTGCCGCTCCGGCGTATGCCATACGCCTCCGCGCCCATTGTGCCTCCGCGCCCATTGTGCCTCCGCGCCCATTGTGCCTCCGGGACCATTGCATCTACCGCCAGCTCCTCGCTGCCGTCCGTTGCGCTGAAACTTCTAACTGGTTTTGTCATAAGCGCTGCCTCGCGCTCTTATGTTTTGGTTTCAGTGGCATACGCTCGGCATAACTCATATGCCTTGCGACCCACTGCGCTATGCTCGGCGACATTTCCAACTGTTTTGCTAGCATTCCAGTTTGTAACCTACACCATGGACGGTTTTTATTATGCTGCTTGGCTCATCGTTACCCAATTTCTTACGTAAAAGCTTTATATATGTTCTGATAGTGTCTGCGGAGGCCATTGTATCTGAGGCCCAAACGCGATCAATCAAGGCTTCTGCGCTAAAGACTTGATTAGGATGACGCATAAAAAATTCTAGCAAGCTGTATTCTTTTGGCACCAGATGCACTTCTTTGCTTTCTACTGTTACCTTTCGAGACAAAGTATCTATGCTCACATTACCGGTCTTTAGGACTGAGTCAGTAGACTGGATATGTCTTCTCAGTAATGCGCGCACGCGCGCTGATAGTTCTTTTAAATGAAATGGTTTAGTTAAGTAATCATCCGCTCCCGCATCCAACCCTGTTTCTTTATCACTTATTTGAGATTTAGCCGTGAGTAAAAGAATTGGTGTCGTGCCGCCAATTTCTCTGAAACGTTTGCATACTTCTATACCGCTATTCCCCGGTATCATCCAATCTAAAATGATCAAATCATATTTATATACGCGCAGTTTATCTAGAGCATCTACGCCGTTATCTGAGATCTCAACTAAATACTTTTCACGCATTAACCAGTCTTTTACTGGATAGGCTAGATCCATTTCGTCTTCTACAAACAATATTTTTGCCATGTTCTTTTTATGATGAAAGCTGTTTACTTCCAAATATCCTCTCTTATAGGCTGCAACTTATTTGCTCCATTGTCAATCGACTTGCACAAAATCTCCACAGAGAACTAATAGGATAGAGCCATAAGTTAGTTTAACTAACTTGTCTTTCAAGTGATTAATTAATTAGTAAAAGAGGTAAAAATCATGAATAGCAAAATCGGATCAGCGGCCTGTTTGAGCATCTTTGCAATTGCATCGCTTTCTTTGCCAGCATTTGCCTATAAAACAGTGCCTATGGTTGGCAAAACTAGAACACAAAACGTTGTAGCTTCTAAATTGACAAAAAAGAGCAAAAAGATCTCTTTAAATGAAAAGACAACAGCTGTTATCAGTTGCGGAAAAAAATAAAGAAACAGACTAAACCAAGGGACAGGGCTTTTTACTCTTAAGAGCCGGCAGGTCAATAAAATTGAGCGCTAGCTAGTCTAGTAAAAATTCCTTGGACCTTGGTTGATTGTCAATATAATTTCATAAATGGACATTAAACATCATCGCAATCGACAGTACTAGTCGTCGTACTTTTTAAAATCCGTGACTGTCATCTGTCCAAGATTTTTTACGACAAAATTAACATTAGATTTCGGAGCCTCTTTTTTCACATCTTTGATGGCTGGTACTATTTTATTTGTGCTGTCATAGTCTTGGGCAAGTTCCTTGTTACTGCTAAGAAGCGCTATAACTTTCGGACCACCAGTTAAATTTTTTAAAACTTCTTGAGAGAATGCCAAGAGCGGCGGATTTTTGGTCACTAGAGCAAATCGATAATTATCTAGAGCCAATGATGATTCTTGCGTGAGTATTTTTAGTCGGCTCTGAATGCGTTTATCCAATAACAATTCTCTCTCTAGCTTATTTTGTTCGGTACCACCAGTGGAAAGTTTAAAGGCTACTTGTGCAGCTCCAGATGAGATGGAGTTTGGATTACTTGCGATGATGCAAGCACTACCTTTCCTGGATTAGCATATTTCATTACTCTTTTTGTTACTTCACCAATTACAGGATCATGCTCCACGGCGGCTGTAAGAACCGCTTCTAGTTTTTTATTACGTTCACTTGTGGTCCATGGTGTTTGAGCAAAAGTGGCGTAAGAAACTTGCGTGTTATTAAGCCACGCTGTAAGAGCCTTTACGGCACGCTCAGCCTCTTCGTTGCCGACTAGAGCGCTAAGTTCTTCTTTGCCGCTTGCTATTGTTTTTAAGCCATTCTCGTTCTCACTATTCCCAATGCCTTCCGCTACTTGCATCAAGCTAGACACAACTTGAGCATGTATCTTATCTATATATCTCTGCCGCACATATTCAGCCCACGCTATATTACGGATTTTCATATTTGGAGAATCAAGTACTATCTGCCCGCCGCGCACCGATGGTAAAAAACCTTGATATCCAAGTAGTTCTTCAAAG
>JABDBL010000065.1 GCA_013288645.1 Candidatus Melainabacteria bacterium | reverse complement strand
GAATGGATCATGATGGAAGCCAAAGATTGGATAAAAGGGGGGACCACTATGAATCGGACCACCTGGGAATGGATCATGATGGAAGCCAAAGCCTATTCCGCGTGGGTTCCAACCTTCTGGGATTGATGAACTGCAGATTTTCTGGTTATAGGAAAATTTAGAAAAGCCGTAGAATCCTGGTGCGATGCCTAATTTTTGTCCCGGTATTCCTGGATAACATGAACGATTACAGAAATTATGCAAATCGAACATATCTGAACGATTGCTGCAATATGCATTCGCTAAATGATTCCCATTGCTGCTGCAGATTGCTCGATGAAATAAGGAAAGATGAGGACTAGTCGCTGAGCATTGCAATGTTTGGTGAGTGCTTCTTATAATGTTGTGAGCTCGAATTATCGTTGTCACATGGCCGATGCAGTGTAGAGTAGCTGCATGTGTTCCAGGCGGTAAAATGAGGCAGTGTGCGAGAGCTGAAAGTGGTAAATTGATTGCAATGCAAATTGCTGTGATTATTGTAAGTATTCTATTTGTATTCTTATTCATTTCAAGCCTATAAAAATTTGAGATGCCACAAAGAGACCATTGCGCGTTAGTTACATAACGAGTTGTCATAAAATTAGGGGGTCAAAGGTACGAGATTTTAGCGAGCATATACTCGAAGTTATCGACGAGAAGAACATATTCAAATATATTAACCGTCCACAATTTGAGGACACAATCAAATTGCTAAAAGTTGTAACAAAAATAATGATGACAAGTTACTTACAACCTTTATTCACTGAATATTTATCAAACTTGAGCTGAATTTGCTTCGCTATTGTTGGCGACTGCTTTGTCCGGCTTGTAAGCCAAAAATACAGCAATTGACCAAAGGAACGGTATCAATAAGCTGAAAGCTGTAAGACCTATAATCCAGCCAAGCTTCTGTTTCTGGTGTTTTCTTGCAATATGCACCGGTAGGTACAACAGACCAAGTGAAACTATTGCAACGCCAAACGTAAAAATTACACATAAGATGGCAAAGGGCCCATATAAATATTCAGCATTAGCATCGTGTATAGATGCCGCTATCCAGTTCAAGAATCCGGGTGCTGCTAGTCCGCAGATAGTTGTGCCCACGCCGAGCAGAAGGTAATTGCGTGCTACTTTCCACTGCTTAAGAAAGGCTATCAGTACCGCGGTAATTATGAATACAATGCCATATCTGATTCCCACTATCTCGAGGCCATTCGCACAGATGTTGAAAAGGGCTTCTAAATTAGGAACGTTTGTAGAATTCATGGATATAGTTTACCGGAAGCCTTACATAATGCAAGAAGTTTAATTGTTCCTCTGTAAAACGTTATTGCATCAGTGATATCACCTTGGATGCTTTCTCATCTCTGGCGTTCTCAGTGGATCTTAGGGGCATGGGCTGTCCCTAAATTTTTTGTGTATCAGAGAAAAATATTGCTATATGGCTAGAAGGTTTAAATACTCTTTAGCGTTAGTATCGAAATTTCAGGAATTGTTAGAAAGCGAATAGGAAGAACGCTTGTACCAATTCCGGTGGAGACAAATAGATGCTGTCCATTTTCTACTATATGCCCCCGCGCATATCTCACGCCATATCTTGAGGGCACTACTAAAGGACCGATAAACGGAAGGGCAACTTGTCCTCCGTGTGTGTGTCCTGCTAGAGTGAGGCTCACTCGTTCAGGTATAAGAGGAAAAATATCTGGATTATGGCTTAGAAGCAAAATGGGTTCTTTGTCAGTGATTTTAGCTAAAAGCGCTATGGGTTGTGGATGGCGAGTCCACAAATCAGATAATCCAACTAAATAAAATGCTTGACCATTAAAATGGAGCTTAATTAATTCATCTTCTAGCACTCTAATATTTGCCTTGTTTAATTGATTATGTACATCATTGCCGTCGTACCACCAATCGTGATTGCCGAGAATAGCAAAGACTCCTAATTTGGCTTTTAATCCTGATAGCTCATTTGTGAAGGCTACTGGTCTAACAATACAGTCCCAATTTATATTGGGGTTGGAGGGTCGTGGCTCCGCTGCATTGTGTGATTTTCCGTGTGCGACGAAATCGCCGAGCAACAAAGTCAGATCTGGTTGTTCGCCGTTAGTCATGTTTACTATTTGATTTACTTTCTTGAGCCCGATGAATGGTGAGCCAACATGCAGGTCTGTTATGACAGCTACTTTCATGCCATTGAGAGTATTTGGCCAGTTGGGAATATTTAATTCATAATTGCGTATTATTAACAAATTGGGCTCGATGAAAATAGACCAGGCTATTATTGATACACTGGTAATCAAAAGTATTAATAGGAAGTAAAAAAATATTTGTTTGTATTTATTCATAGATGAAAGTTTCGCTTTCGCCGCTTGTAGTAATGTATCCGCGTCTCATGCCTGCTGTGTTATAAGGCATGGCATAATTACCGTCTTTGTCCAATGCGATTAGGCCACCGCTATCTTTAGGTAATTTGGAGTGTATGGCTTTATTAGCTGATTCTTCGAGTGTAAGTCCTTTATATTCCATAAGAGCAGCAATATCATAGGCTATAACATTGCGAATAAATATTTCACCATATCCGGTGCACGATACAGCGCAGGTTTTATTGTCGGCATAATTGCCAGCGCCAATGATAGCGGAATCACCTATGCGTCCAAAGCGTTTATTTGATCTGCTACCGCCTGTGGAAGTACCGGCTGCCAAATTGCCTTCTTTATCTAAAGCTACGGCGCCTACTGTGCCCAACTTGGTAGGCATAATATTTGCTTCGTCTTCTTTAGCCTGTCTCAATTTTTCCAGACTTCTGGGAGTGTAAAAATAAGATGGTTCTACAATTTCTAAGTCGTACTCTTGGGCAAATTTATTTGCACCGATATTAGATAATAATACGTATTCTGTATTTTCCAGAACTGCACGGGCGACTGAAATAGGATTTTTGGCTATGGTTATATTTGCCACTGCTCCTGCTTTTTTATTTTTGCCTTCCATAATGCCAGCATCTAATTCGCATTGTCCGGAATTAGCAATGATGGCTCCTTTGCCTGCATTAAATAATGGAAAATCTTCCATTATTTTTATTGCTGCTTCTATGGCGTCTAAACTGTTGCCACCATTGTGTAAAATTTTATAGCCAGCTGCCAAAGCTGATTGTAACGCACCTTTGCAGTCCGCTTCTTCGTCTTTAGGCGTGTTTTCCGGAACTTGTCCAGCACCGGCATGTACTAATAAAATTGCTTTTGGCATTGTTCTATTTACTAGCCTTCTTTATTTGGACTTTTTCGCAGGTAATATTTCTAAATGGGATAGAAGAAATTCTAGATCATCGCGCACAAAAAGCTCGTGTATAGCGTCTTCACCTGCGGGCGGCCAAACAGGCGGTGGTGAAAAATAGTCTTTATCCAAGAATGATAGATAGTCTTTTAAGACTGATTTAGCTTCTTCTGGTTTGCCGGCGTTGAGCAATAAGCCAGCGGTGTAAAGTTTTGGTAGAAGAGCATGTTTGTGTTTTTCGGTCACGATCTCGATAGCTTTTTTTGCTTGCTCATTTCGTCCCAGTTTGGCATATAGTCTGGCCAGTCGCAAATTGATCTTGAAAGATTTTGGCGCTAGTTTTGCTGCTTCAATTTGAGCAGCTAATGCCGCTTGTGTTTCCCCAATTCCCCACAGTGCTTTTGAACGAGATTCAAACAAGCTGGCAGCTGTGCTGCTGTTGTTTAGCAATTTTGGTGTAACTAGCGAAAAGCGAGAGCAATGTGCTTTTAGCCATTCGGCAGATTGGTATTCTTCTTTTGCTTGAGCAATATGCTGTTCGCTAGCTGATTTTTGGCTCAAATAATAGCGCTTAAGTAGTTCTATATATTCAAAAGTTGCATGACCGATATCAGCAAAAATGGCAAGGAATACAATTAGTGTAAGTATATGTATATATGCTGTTGAATTTAATACTGGCTTAGTGAGTATTGCTTCAACTGAAGGAGAAAGTTTTGCTTGTGGGCACTTTTCTTTGAGCAAAGCAATGAATTCTTGTTGTGCTTTTAGATTTAAGGCTGATATAGGCAATTTTAGAACGACAGCTGCAGGGTTTGTTTCACCATTTGTGGATGGACCGGATAAGGCTGCTGACTTAAAAATGAGATTGCCCAATGGGCTTAAAGAAACATTATCTATTGCACTGTAAAGCAATCTATAAGTGCCAAATACAAATGTATTTTGTTCCAGTTTTAACCAGTGACGATAAATAATAAGCGGTTTGCCTTTAAAGAAAAACGAACATAAATTGCAGGATAGATTACTTTCGAGTCCTCTTAGCAAGTGGTGAGTGATAAACAGACTCAATAAAATAGCTAAGAGCCCAAAATAAGCTAAGTTATAAGAAAACCAGAATGATGTGCTGTAAAATATGATCAAGATAATTGTAAAAGCAATAGAGGAACGACCAAGCAGCGTATAGCCTTGGTGAAAAAAGCTAGTTTTAATTAGCATTGCTTGACATGTCCTTGCTATTCTTAAGAGATGAGTGAACTAAGTATGTCAGTTGCTAGTATTAATTTTCAATCATACCCAACAAATCTTGAGGAGAAAAGTTCTTTGCCGCAGGCAAAGATTATTGTAACTATGCCCGCCTATAATGCGGCAAAAACTTTGCTCAAAACCTTTGAAGATATTCCTAAAGGATTGGTTAGCGAGATTATTCTGGTTGATGATTGTTCCAAAGACGACACGGTTAGTGTAGGAAGTAGTTTAGACATTAAAGTTATAAGTCATCCTCACAATGTTGGTTATGGCGGTAATCAAAAGACCTGTTATTTAGAAGCTTTACGGGATAAAGCGGATATTATTATCATGCTTCATCCTGACTATCAGTATGACCCGAAAAAAATTCCAGAAATAGTGGCGCCAATTTTGACAGGACGGGCAGATATTGTTCTAGGGTCTCGTCTACTTGGTGGTGGGGCTTTAAAGGGTGGTATGCCTTTATATAAATTTATAGCCAACAGATTCCTCACTGCTTGTCAGAATTTTGTTTTGGGAACGAACCTTTCCGAATTTCATACTGGCTACAGAGCCTATAGCCGTAAATTTTTAGAAACGGTTCCTTTCTTGCGCAATTCTCTGGCATTTGTTTTTGATGCGGAAATTTTATGTCAGGCAGTTTATTTTGATTTTCGTATAGCCGAAATAGCAGTAGAAACTAGATATTTTCCGGAAGCTTCCTCAATTAATTTTCTCAATAGTGTCAAGTATGGTCTTTCTGTATTAGCTACCCTGGTCAAATTTTCGTTAGCTAAGTGCAAGCTTAAAAGTAGTGACTTGTTTAAAGTCTAATATTTCTCAGTTTAGCTTTGATTCTTGGTATTTGCGCAAGTGTAAGGCGTGAGGAAAGTCATATTGTTGCACTACTTTAAAGCGTGCCGACATGGTACCAAATATGGTGTCACCTTCTTGTGCGGATAATATCCAAAAGTTAGGTGTGGAATTTGCATCAGTTTTCTCCTGATTTATTTTATTTTCGATTATTGAAGCTCCAGTGGCGGCGCTAATACCCATTTGTCTTAATGGTTTTTGCAAGTATCTATCCAGGCAAACTATATTGTAATAATTACTGACGAATAGAATTTCTCCGGGGCGGCAATTTTTTTCAACTAGCTGGGCAATTTCGCGCCAATTTTCTTTTTGAGGAATTATATGTAGGTAGGCATTATTGGCTAAGCAAAATAATGTGTGACAAATGACTAATGGTATGAAATAGCTTTTGCTTCTTAGCAAAGTCAGTGAAAAGCCAGCTAGTAGAAAAATGCTTGGAACTGTACTTATTAGGTAGCGTGGAATTTCTACAACTCTATGAGATTCTTTGAGATCTAAGATCCAGATCATAAGGGCCGGGACTATTGTCCATAGAAATAACAAGGTTACTGGATTTTTCAATACAATGACGGTTGCAAGTATTTTGTCACTTTCTTTGGTGTAAATATGTTTGATCCGATGCACAAGGAAAAGAAAAGAGCGACCAATAATAATTAGTGAAGTGACAAAAACAGGTATTGCCCAAACCATGACCTTTTTGCCAGCCAAAAAGATAAGCCAGTTAAAGGGGATACGAACCATTAAAGCCCAAATTGGCCACCATAAGCTGGGCTGACGAGCGACATAGAAAGAGGCCGTGCGTAAGCTGGCAGCCTGGAGAAAAAGCGGGAGCCAAGGAAGAGATAGGATAGCGATACCCAGGTTGGAAATTACGATTAAGCCCAGGAGTTGCCAATCTTTGTGTAAAATAACAATGACAAGACCAATAAAAATAGTAAATGCCCATAAAAATAATTGGGTGTAATGACTATTTGTAAGGGCCCATGTAGAAATTACGTAAAGAGTGGCAAATATTATGCGTTTAGAAGATCCTTTCTTCAGGCATAAATACAGTAAACTACCTCCAGATAAAACGGCTAGGAGTGTGCATAGACTATACATTCTTGCTTCCTGGGCATAACATATATCGAAGGGTGAAATTGTTTGTAGCAAAGCAGCATATAAACCGGAACTTTTTCCTAAAAGCAGACAACCAAAAAAATAAATGGCAATAATGGAAAGTATTGAACAGAAAGCCGAAAACGCGCGCAACGAAAAATCATTGCCACCAAATGTGGTGATCCAGCGATTCATTAAGACAGCAAATAGTGGAGGGCATAAGGGGTCGACTTGGCGAAATCTTGTCAGAACATCTCGGACACTGGAGGGGTTTTTTGGTTTGTAAAGGAAGGCTTTACCCTCAGGATTAAGTAAGTTGGGTAAAGTATTACCATAAGATTCTACTACTGTCTGATAGCTTTCATCTAGCCAAAGACTGTCAAAAGTTAAAGCTGTAAAGCGAAGACCGCTAGCCAGTATTAAAACTAGAAAAAATGCTTTCAAGATAACCGGTAATTTTCATAAGTTCGGACATTATAAATTAGAGCTTACAATATAAAATACTGGAAGCGATATATCTTAGAGTAGAAGGTAACAATTTGGGTGGCGAGAGGTAGTATCTGGTGATGCGGGACGTTGGCGAATTACTAGTAGAAAGTGGCCAAATTACTGCTGAAGAGTTAAAGCAAACTCTTCAGGAAGCGAAAAAGACAGCTGAAAGTACGGCTACGGTATTGCTTCGTCTCGGTTTAGTAACGGAAGAGAATTTAAAGACCGTATTAGAATTACATTATGGTGCCAAATATCTCGATTTGAAGAAAGCGACTCCAGATCCTACTATCATTTCGCTTTTACCGCAAAAATTAGCACTCAGATATGGACTTGTGCCTGTACTTTATGCTGGCAATCGTTTGACACTGGCAATGGTTACGCCATCAGATGAGGAGGCTTTGAGCAAGGCGAATGAGTATCTTAAAGACTGGCAATTGAGTATCGTGGTATGTACTGATGATGGTTTTCAAAATTTTATTAGCAGGGCTTATAATCCTGCTGAACATATTGCTGAACCTGCTGTTAAACCTGTTCCTGAACCTGTTCCTGAGCCTGTTCCTGAGCCTGTTCCTGAGCCTGCTCCTAAATCTGCTCCTAAACCGGTTTCCAAATTTGCTTCTAAGTCGGCCTCTAAAATGGCCCCTAAACCAGTGCCCGAGGCTACGCCTAAACGTGGTTCTGTGTCTAAACCTGTTCTCGAACCTATGCCTAAACTAGGTCCTGAGCCTGTGTCTAAACCTGTTCTTGAACCTATGCCTAAACTAGGTCCAGCCCCTGCGCCTAAACGTGTTCCTGAACCTGCCGAAGCAGTAAATGACGCAGCGAATTTTATCGAATTAGTGGAGGGCTATAGCACAGACGCTGTATTGGTCCAAGATCAATTGGGGCAGGGTGTTGACGAAAACAGAACCATAATTCTACTAAGCCATCATATTATCTCCAATGCTATAAGCAAAGGCTGTACAAATATACATATCGAGCCCAATGATCGCCAAGTACTGGTACATTACCGCAAAGAAGGGGTACTTTTTGCTGCTAGAAAGTTGCCCAGATCCATTTTGCCTGATTTAGTGAAAAGATTCAAAATTATGGCGGCGCAAGCTGAAGATGAAGGTGTTTTGCCGTATGATGGGTTATTAAATGTTCGTCATGGCCAAACAAATTTTTCGTTCCGCCTTTCTATTGTTCCGGGAGCTTTTGGCGAACATTTGGTTATTTGGCTTGGATAAAGTGACCATTGTGCTATTTTAAGTATAAACAGGTGCATTTCAAGAGCTATTTGTCGAAGTTCCCTTTGCTAATTTTGCTCATGGATAATAAAATAGTGTTGGTGGGATATAGTTTAATGAAACAGTGGTAATTAGACATTGGTTATTGGATGCTGGTTAAGGTATGCAGGTTAGAAGTGGCGTAGTGGTCTTAGATAAGAAATCAGAAGTGAATAAGGGTCA
>JABDBL010000064.1:1055-8646 GCA_013288645.1 Candidatus Melainabacteria bacterium | reverse complement strand
TTACTTAATTCAAAGTGGTTCAAAAACTATTGAGCAAGTGGTACTGCCCAATGGAGTTAGCATCGCTGGTTCTATAACCTTTAACGATGGTGGTTTGCCCTTAACGCCATCCGCTTTCATTATTGCTAAGGGAGGAAGAACAGCCAGTGTTCAGATAAATCGTGAAGGTTCTACCTCTGTTCAATGATTAACTTGTATATTAAAAGTATTGTCGTGGCATATAGGGCGACTAGACAGGTGAGAAAAGTGCGATTATTATTTTTAGTTAGCAGTTTGGCTATTTGTGCAAGCAGTGTTATAGCTGCATCAGGTGAGTCGTCTCAGCAAGAACAAGAAGATTCACAACGTTTGATGAACAATGCAAGTGGTTTATCTAGTGGGCATTCGAATGGATATGCTCAAGATGAATATGGTTCAACTGAGATTAGTAATCGTTCTGCTAGAATGCTCTTCTTAGAAGCTGAGCAAAGTATGCGTAGTGGGGACTCTGCCACTGCTTTGCGTAAATTAAAACATTCAATGGCGATAGACAATGATGATATTGATGCGCATTTGCTTTATGCTCAGCTTTTGGAAGAAAAATTGCGCTCGCAAACTGACCGAGATCCGATGTTATTTAATCAGTGCGTAGAAGAGTGGCTTAGTATTATGCGCAATCGTTATGGTGACGAGAAAGGTATGCGCTATAAAGGTATTAATCCTTGTGGTGATTTATTTAACGATGAAGAAAGATCTATTACGGCCAAAAGAGCTTTAACAAAATTGACCGGCTATGCTCCCAAAACTTTTGAAACAGATAATCATTATTTGAAACGTGTTTGCCTGCCTTATTCAGACAAAGTCTCTGGCACTGTGGTCGGACATAAGCCCAAAGGACAAGTCCAATAAATTCATTTGTTAATATTTTGTCAATGACGGATCAACAGTATCCGCCCAAGATAGAATACCACCAGTTAAATTCAATACCTTATTGAAGCCTTGCGTTAGCAAAAATTCGGTGCAACGAGCACTGCGTCCGCCAGACCGACAATAAACCACTAAGTCTTTATCTTTATAATCCGACAGTTCAGATATTCTATCAGCCAATTCTTGCATGCTAATGTGTAGGCTTTGCGGGGCTGCGATAGAAGCAATGAGTAGCTCATGGGGCTCGCGAACATCCAAAAGGGTTACCCTATCGCCGGCCTCCAATTTTGCCTTAAGTTCTTTAGGGGAAATTTCTGCGGTTTTATTTTCTATTGTCATGGGGTAGATCCTTATTATAGTTAACTCTAATATAATCTCAAAACTATGATTTAGGAGGAAGTGACGTGGCTATTAAAACTCTTTTTGATGCTTTAAAAGAATGTCTCCAAGATGGACATAAAGCATCTTTTTACGAAGCTAAGGTAGTTAGAGAAATGATATTAGCTGATGGAAAGGTCTCACCTCAAGAACGTATTTTGCTGGAAGAAGCTTTGCACAAAGATAAGTTTGATGACAAGGCTGTTTCGTTGCTTTCGAAATTATTACTTAGAGCTGAATGCAGTGCGATAGAAGAGAATAAAGAAGATAAAGGTTAATGCTGTTAATAGCAGTGTCATGGATTAGCGTCCTTTTTACGAAGATAATAACCGTAGCCGCAAATGAATGCTTGGCAGTACGAGCCGGTGAGGCGTACGGAAGCAAAGGATGAAGCCGACGGAGCGCTTAAATCAGGAGAGATACAAGCGAGTGCAACGAACGGCGGCGAGGAGCCGGCGGCAGTGGAACGACAAGGATATGCGCGTTGAGCCGAGCGGAGCGAAGGCGAGGCAGCGCTTATAGGAAGATAGGTCGAGTTGCAGTGAAGCGCAGGGCGGCAGTGAGCCGGCAGAAGCGGAACGTATATACGCGCGGAGGAGGCGAAGGATGAAGCCGACGGAGCGCTTAAATCAGGAGAGATACAAGCGAGTGCAACGAACGGCGGCGAGGAGCCGGCGGCAGTGGAACGACAAGGATATGCGCGTTGAGCCGAGCGGAGCGAAGGCGAGGCAGCGCTTATAAAAGAGCTCCGCGCAGAAGGAAGCTAGCAACAGTAAAGTATATAATCAGACCAGTAACATCCACTATAGTGGCTACAAATGGCGCCGAAGCACTGGCTGGGTCCCAGCCTACTTTTTTTAAAACAAAAGGAAGGAATGAGCCGATCAAAGCTCCCCATAGGACAACCCCAGCTACGCTAACAGCCACAGCTATACCGATTGTTATGAAATACTTACCGTAAACCGCAGAAGCAAATGGCCAAAGTATTACGCGCACTAAGGCGATGACAGCTAATATGCTTCCTAAGGCAATGCCAATAATGAATTCTCTTTTGATAACGCGAAGGCAATCGCGCACACGCACTTCTCCCAAGGCCATGGCTCTAATCACGAGAGTAGAAGCTTGTGAACCGGCATTGCCACCACTGCTTATAATAAGTGGCAAAAACAGGGCAAGTACAACAGCTTTAGCAATTTCAGATTCATAAAATTGCATTGTATTTGCGGTTAACATTTCACCTATGAACAGTACGGTGAGCCAACCAACGCGTTTTTTTACCATTTGAGGAACTGTAATTTGTAAATATGGCGCATCCAAAGATTCGCTGCCACCCATCTTTTGAATATCTTCGGTAGCTTCTTCTTGCACAACATCTACCACATCGTGGACTGTGACGACTCCTTTCATGTGTCCATCTTTGTCTACGACCGGCAAAGCTAATAAAGAATTTCCACTTAATAGATTACCTATTTCTTCTTGGTCTAAGTTTTCAGAAATAGTGATGAGCTGAGTGCGCATAACATCGTGTACTTGCTGCTCAGGAGCAGCAAGTAATAATTCACGCATGGATATTGTGCCGACCAAGCGCTGCTCATTATCTAAAACATAAATATAATAAATTGTTTCTTCTTGAGTACGAGCTTGTTTTCTAAAATAGATTATAGCTTCGCCAACACTCATATCAGGCCTGACTTGAACGTAGCGCGAATTCATTACGCCACCGGCTTCGTCTTCTGCATAAGCCAGAAGTGCAAAAACCTCAGTGCGTGTAGAAGGATCTAGCATGTCGAGTAGAGCTTGTCTTTCTTCTTCTTTAGTCTTTTGAATAACATCTGCTGCATCATCTGGATCGAGAGACCTTAGCCAGAGTCTCCGTTCATGTATAGGTAAAGCTAAAATAATGCGCGCTTGATCGTGCGTTTCTAAATCAGCAAAAAACATTGCTGCGTCTAAAGCAGACAACTTCTTAAAACTATTTACTTGCTCTTCAGTAGATAACTCTGACCACATTTCCCGCAATTGGGATCTGTTCAGATTTACTGCTGGTTGTTCCGTTGTTACCATGCTTAACTTTAAAGGTATTAGAAATTAATTTGATTCTAGTTAGCTGACTGTGAAATCAGCCTGGACTGTAGACATGCTACTATAATACATCTATAAAGACTCTAAAGAAATAATGTTGAAAAATCCGAAAAATAAAGCTCGAATCGACAACCAGCAGTCAGGCAAGCACGCAAGTAAGAATGCAACCAAAAGTGCAACAAAGAATACTGCTGGTACTTTGCTATATAGGAAAAGGAAAGACAAGCTTGAAGTTCTGCTTGTACACCCGGCTGGTAATTACAATCGCAAAACACCTTGGAGTATACCCAAAGGACAGCCTGAAAAACTAGAGTCTTTTGAGGATACTGCTCGCCGTGAGACGATAGAAGAGACTGGTGTGATCCCAGCAGCGCTAAAACCACTTGGTTTTATAGATTATAGTAATCGTCGCAAACGTGTACATTGTTTCTATGGACAGGCACCTCTAGGAGCAACTCCAAAGAATATTTCTTGGGAAGTTGATAAGGCTAAATTTATGCCACTGGCAAGAGCAATGAAAGCAATTCATCAAGATCAATTGCAGCTCCTTGAGCGCTTGCAATTTATCCTGAACCCCGTCTAATTTTTGTGTTGAAGCTTGCATTTAGTAAGTCAGACAAATCATTGAGTTTTTTTGCCCTAGATTGGCTAAATTTTTTCTTGTCTATAATGCGGGGTGGCATTGGCCCCTATATGGTTATTTACTTTAGCCATATAGGTTTCAGTGCGTCGCAAATTGGTTCAATTATTGCCACTCTTGCCCTCAGCAACGCCGTCGCGCATATTCCCGCAGGCCAGCTCGTTGATAAATGGGAGCGCAGAAGAGAATTAATGGCTATAGCCCTGTTTCTCATCATGTCATCCATTCTTTGCATAATGTATTGTCATGATTTTAAAATGGTCCTGCTTATACAGGTGATAGTCGGTCTCTCTTCTGCCTTTATTCCTCCGACGCTAGGCGCTCTAAGCCTAGGATTAGTTGGACATGATGGCATCGCTTCAAGATTAGGTCGCAATGACGCTTTTAATCATGCGGGTAATGTCTCCATAGCTATTATTGTTGGTATAAGCGGTCTCTTTATAGCTGTGGATAATATGCTTCTTTTGTTTATGGTCCTTTGCCTAATGGGCATAATAATTGTCTTAGCTATCAGGTCTAAAGATATAAATGAATCTTGGGCCAAAGGCATATCTACAGATGAGGCGGAAACAAAAGATGCTATTGGTCTTAAGAGGTTGTTAACTGATCGTGTCCTTCTAGTTTTTTTAATCGCAGTATTGTCTTTTCATTTAACCAATTCAGCTTTATTGCCGGTAGTAATACAAAAAATTATCAAAATCTGTCCGACCGTAACGGCTAAGACTATGCCACTCTGGTCTACAAGCTGTATCCTTATGGCTGAGTTAGTTATGATTTTCTCTGCTGTCTTAGCAGGGAGGTTGGCCACTAAAGGTCGTAAAAACTTATTTCTTGCTTGCTATCTTTTGGTTGCTTTGCGCGCCATTATTTTTGCCGTTATAATGCAACCAGTTTTATTAGTCAGTGCTCAATTATTGGATGGTCTATCGGCTGGCATTAACGGGGTAATTGGTTTAACGATGCTCAGCGATATTGTTTATGGTAGTGGACGTTTTAATTTAAGTCAGGGACTGTTTAATGCTTTTACTGCCATAGGGATAGCGGCAAGTAATTACTTAGCCGGTGTTTTAATAGATAGTCTTGGTTTTTCTTCTACTTGTGTAATTGCTGCCTCGGTGACATTGATTTCACTCGTTATCTTTGCCAAATGGGTGCCTGAAACGAAAGATCGAAAGTCAAATTTCTACAGAACCGCAATGAGTTGAGCGCGGCGCACTTTTAAAAGCGTAAACTTTTCTTGTACAGATTAATTACTTACTATAGGTTAAATAACGTATAGCCAGCACCAAAAGCAATACACCGAAAGCCCTTTTTACCATTAGTTCTGGCAGAGCAATTGTTATCTTTGCACCAAAATAAGCACCAATAAAAAGGCCTATAATAAGGCAAATAGCGGCAATAATATTCACCTGTCCTTGGCGATAATATTCAATTGCGCCCAAAAGCCCAACTGGCAGAAGTAATGCGGCCAATGAGGTACCATTAGCCATTTTAATAGAAAATCCAACTAACAACATCAACGCAGGAACTATAATGGTACCGCCACCAATACCAAACATTCCTGAGAGTAATCCCGCTGTCAGCCCTAGCCCTAAGACCATGATAGTTTGGATTGTATTCATTAGGATTCCCATTATTTGATTTTGTAAGCACTCGGACATAGTTTATCTATTGGACAAAGATGACAGGCTGGTTTTTTAGCAAAACAAATTCTACGCCCGTGAAAAATCAAAGTTATAGATAATTTAGACCAATCTTGGTTAGGAAAAAGTTTTTCTAAAGACCCCTCTATTTTAATTGGATCTTTCTCTTTAGTAAATCCCAATCTTTCTGATAAACGTTGTACGTGTGTGTCTACTGTCCAACCTGGTATGCCGTATATGACACCAAGAACCACGTTGGCTGTCTTTCTTCCTACCCCACGTAACTTCGTCAATTCTTCTTGAGTTTTAGGCACTCCGCCATCGTACTGGTCTACTAATTGCTGCGCGCAAGCTTGGATATTAGCTGCCTTAGCATTATAATAACCAGTGGGCTTTATTATTGCTTTCACTCTTTCAAGCTTTGCTGCAGCTAATGCTTTTGCGTCAGGAAACTCTTTGAACAATGTGCCGGTTACTTTATTTACCGAAACGTCAGTCGTTTGCGCGGACAGGATGGTGGCGATTAAGAGCTGGAATGGTGTTTTAAATTTGAGCTCACAATCAGCATCAGGATATTTTTTTTGCAAAATATCCATCATTTTGTGAGCAGCTGTTCTAGATACTGTTTTGTTTGGCAGGGACTTTAATTTCGTCAGCATGTTATTTTCCTTGTTTTACTTTATGTGGCAGAATATGTACCCCCTTGTCCATAGATTTGGTCAACCAAGTGTCAACCATTTTTTCCTGATAACTTTGATAATCTGCATTGCTCTCTATTGATCTGCTTTGAATTTCCTTGAGAATTCGTTGTCCTTCTTCTTCGTTTCCCACTAATCCATAAATTGTAGGACCACTGCCTGTTAGATGCGCTGAAATACAACCAAGATCCATTAGGCGTTTTTTTATTTCTACTAAGATAGGATATTCTTTGAAAATTATTGACTGGAAAGCATTCCAAAAAAGTGTGGCATGTTTTTCTATTTTAGAATCAAATTTAAGAGCTGATAATAATTTAGAAATAGAATGAGGTTCTAGCTCATCCGCATTTTGAGATTCTATGAATTGATCGTACATTGCATAGGCCCAAGGAGTAGAAACTGAAAGCGACCTTGGTTTAACCAATACAAAATGATACTCAGGTTTTTCAATCAATGCTTCTAACTGCTCCCCCCTCCCACTTCCAATAGCTGTCCCACCTAAAAGACAAAAGCTTACATCCGAACCAACTTGAGAAGCTAAATCTAAAAGTTTATCATTTGTGAATGGCTGGTTGAAATAATGGTTAAGGGCTACTAGGGTAGCGGCGGCATCTGTACTTCCTCCAGCTAACCCAGCACCGATTGGTATATTCTTTTCCACTTCTATTTTTATCTTCATGTTAGGTTTGGCAGGCAGAGCAGATAGAAAAAGTTTTATGGCGTGCGAAATCGAATTTTTATTGTCCGACGGGAAAAGCATGTTTTCTATAGAATCTTGTCCCTTCGCCAATGTAATCTTAATTTCATCTGATTCTGCACTCGTGTTATCTTCCGCGGAAAATTCGAAAGTTAAGATATCGTGCAGATCTAATGCTTGAAATAAAGTTAGAATTTCATGGTAACCATCAGCCCTCTTGCTCAAAATATCAAAATAGAGATTGATTTTCGCCGGAGCAAATACTGATACTATATTTAATGGCGTACTATTCTTGTCTTGTGATCTTGAAATGGTAGTCATTTAATTGCCTAATAAATTAAAATAGTTTTTGCGTTTTCTCTATAGCATCAGTTAGATCGGCAAATTGTTGGAGACTAAGTGACTCCGCCCTTATTTGAGGGTCAAAGTTTAACTCCTTAAAAATCTTAGCCAATTGGTCATCACTTAATCCTAATAAACGAAGGGTATTTTTTAGCATTTTACGACGGCTAGCAAAACCTAGCTTTATAACTCTTCTCAGTAATTT
>JABDBL010000064.1:0-969 GCA_013288645.1 Candidatus Melainabacteria bacterium | reverse complement strand
AACCCGGATTTTATTATGAGGAATAAGTTGTACTACTGCCGAGTGCACTTGTGGCGGCGGTGAAAAATTTTCTGGTCCAATTGCAAAAAGCACTTTTGCAGTGCCGTAATAATTCATCAGTAAAGTAATTTGACTATAGTCCTTCTTGCCTGGACTGGCTATTAACCGGTTGGCTAACTCACGCTGTACCGTCAAAACAATAGATTTTATGTTAGGGAGCCAGGCAGTAGGTTCCCCAATCTCTCCTAGTAGTTTGCTTATGATGGGAGTAGTGATGTTATAAGGAATATTGCCGACAATTTTGGTTGGACTATCGATCACCGTATTTAAATCAATCTGTAAAAAATCTCCCTTTATTATTTCTAAATTGGTTAGAGATAGCTTTTTAAGTGCATCGATACAGTATTGATCAAGTTCGACAGCTGTAACTTTCTTACATTGCGATACCAATAATTCCGAAAGAAAACCCAACCCAGGCCCTATTTCCAATACGCTGTCTTCTGACTCTAAATGCAACTGTTCTGTAATTTTGCTTAGTACTTCTTTATTGACTAGAAAATTCTGCCCCAATTGTTTTCTGGCCGGAAAGCCCGAGGCTCTTTGTCTAAGACCATTCTCAATCATTGAAAATTCTGCATAATCTAATGTTAACCAGTTGTTTCAGAAGATGAAGAAGCGGAATCCTTTGCTTTCTTTCCACTAGTTTTACCGTTATTATTCTGACTGCCTTTTGACTTTTCTTTTTCTTCTAATCTGATCAGACGCAACTTAATGATGCGGTGTCTATCGGATTCCACAATGCGCAGAATGTAGCCAGCTTCAGTCACTTCATCCCCTGGTTTTGGTTCTCTACCCAATAAGCCAAAAACATGACCACCTAGAGTATTAAACTCTTCATTCTCAATTTTAAGCCCCAATTTTTCATTGGCTTCTTCGAGACTTAGTTTGGCATCAACAAGAAGAGAGCCA
>JABDBL010000063.1 GCA_013288645.1 Candidatus Melainabacteria bacterium | reverse complement strand
GGGGAAGCCAGCTTACCCCTGCCTCTGCAACACGAGAGAAGAGGACTCGTCTGGTGATCCCACATCCTGTCATGACAAGTTGGCAGGATTTCCGTTTCACGGAAGAGCTGGCCCGGTTGGCCTCAGGCAAATACCAAGACATTGCGCTTCTGGTGATGTCATTGGTGCGCTTGCACAACAATGAGTCGAGATCGACCATCAAGTTGTCGGCGACCGAGCCGTCACTGACGAGGAAATCAAAGAAACACGGGGCCGAAAGCGTCGCGTCCGAAAGCAGCGGAAGCGGTGAGATGCCCGCCCAAGGCTAAAGAGCCAGTCATGACGCGCGAACTCAGCCCTCCACTCGGCGAGCACTTAGGCGCGCGTCGTGACCATCGTAACATCTGACCCTCTAGCCCTGCGGCACACGTGTGCCGCAGGGTGTTTTTTCATCCTACATTTGAGTTTCTCGTTATTGCAACAGGAGCAAGCAATGAAGGGTTTTCAGCTGGGTTTGGTCGGTGTGCCGGAATCGGTCTGCCAGGCGTTTGTTGCTTGTGTAGACGACTGCATGGTTCTGGTCGATGTCTTGCAGGCGGATTCCCTGCTCTTCAACCCGAGCCTGGGATGCTACAGTGTTGTAGTAGTGGGCGAAGATCTGAAGGATGTGGGACGGACGCTGGCGGGACTCTTGCCGGTCGTGCCGGTAGTGCTAGTCACTGCCGACGGTAGTCCGCCATCCGACGACCTGGGATGCCAAGCTTTCCATATCGCCGCCACCTTGAAGCTCGGCGACATCCTTCGGCGCCCGCAACACGCATTGAGTGTAATCGATGCATGCGCCTGGGACTGAACAACAAACAATTATGGATTCGCGTGGGAAAATCCTGAGTGACAGGCAGGATAACCCACGACGAAATTACGCAAGAGATTGATTCTACCTGAACAAAAAGGGGGAACTTCCCGATGGCATCGATCAGAAGGCAACAAAAGGAGCAGCGAAGGCGGCAAAGGCATGCTGAATACCAACAAGAAGAGCTGAAAAAGTTGATTGACGAAGCCGCTAGGCGCTTTCCCGGAGACTACGGTACTGAGCGAATGGCCATGTGGGCCGCTCGTGAATGGAACCTCACGCATACGGATCCCAAAGCGGAGGCTGTTCTTTTGCACACGGGCATTTGGGCCGTGGCAACCACCAATGCTCGGCAGTTGCGGAGTCCGGCTGAGCTCCAGCAGGTCAAGGTTGAGATACACGAGTTATTCGAACAAGCCGGTAAGATTCATCCAACTGATGGCCTGCAACAGGCGTTGTGGGTGCGGAAACAATGGTTGAAGAAGCATCCCAGAGAAAGGGCGGAAGTAATTGAGAGCGATAATGCAATCGGATACGACCTGCTCACGATACCGGCTGAGGGATATCACGACTTAGATGAGAGGCGAAAGTCCTCAGCCCCTTCCACTCCCCCCGCTGGTGATCGCCTCTCTCGTCCATCTCTTCCGCCACCTTCTCGCAGTCGCTCCGATTCCCCTAGTAAGTTTCGTCCTGCCATTCGCCTTGTTCGCAGCAAGAAAAGCACGCAGAGTGGGCTCAAAGATGAATTTGCTAGCCATACTCTGCTTCCTAAAAGCAGCGGCTTAACGAGCTCGGGACCGACTCTCCAGCCAGAGATCACAAACGAGGTTATCGCTGCCGCTAGGGTCATGCTGTCGTCTGCTGCAATGGAGGCAGTGACCATCGTCTTCACCGCTGTTTCAGAGGCGCAGCGAGTTCTGTCCTCGTCCGAGGTTCAGGCATGCGAGATCCTCGCCGTCTCATCTAACGGAGCGGCTCTTCTTGAGTCACTTCTCACGGCAGCAAAGGGAGAACTCGATGCTGCCCTCGGTCAGGCGAAGATGGGAATCGGCTTTCCTTTGTTGAAAGGGGGAAATACGCCCATCCAGCTTAACCTTGCCGATTCCGCCGTACCAGGATCTGGTTCGGGTACCGATACCTTGATGTCAATCACAACCGACGGCAACCTAAACGTAGTCGTGTCCGACGATGCCCCGGCGCCCGATACTCCCAACACAGACCTCGCCCTGGTGGGGGCAGGGGCGAGTCCGTCGCTGGGATTAGACTTGGTTGCGCAGGCGCATGATGATGCAGAGGAGGAGTTTCTTTATCATCTGATACGCCAGGATGCTCTGCGTCAATTGGAAGTACAGCAGGCGACAGCGCGGCGGCAGCAAGAGAGAGAGCGTCAGACGGCAGAACATAAGACAGCACTGCTCAAACAGCGTCAGCAGGAAGTGCGTACTGACAACAGATGCAACCTGACTGCTGCTTGCAACCTGATCGCACAACTGGCTCTAGAAGCATGTCCGAACGACCCGGTGGCGGCAGGCGATTTTGCTCTAGCACAGTGGGATGAAGCTTATCCTAGCAGCACTTTCACTGGCCAGCGCCGTCTCTGGCGGTTCTTGAGGAGTTCGCTGGCAAAATTGCGTGGTCAAGGTTGGGTGCATAAGCCCAAAGCCAAGGAGGCACTCACGGCAACGCCGACGAGCGAGTCCATGGCAGCGGTGTCAGCCGCAGTGGAGACGACTACTCCCCCCGGGGCTAACGTCCTAACGCGCGCCGAGGTGGAAGCGCAGCGGCTGAAACGACGCTTGCTTCGTGCACAGCACAGGCTACTGCGCAGGGACCAGGATGCAGTTCAGCAAGCTAAAGTTCTATTGGCTAGTGACTCGGCTGATACGGCGCTGGCCACGTCGGACACCATGCTTTCCACTCCTCCTATTGTGCTACCCACGGTTACCCCCCCGGAAGATAGTGCAGTAAGCGAGCCGGGGGTGATTTCGTCGGTTCCATCAATACCTCCGATGCGAAGAAAGGCGCATCGACACAAAAAGGTGGGCAAGCGGCCGGAGCGACAAGTTAAGAAAGTGTGTGACTTGTTGATCTCGCAAGCTCAGTCCACCTACTCCAATCCCAGCAAACAGAGGGAGTGGGCATTAGCCCAGTGGTACGAGACATATCGAGAATGCCCGTTGGGCGTTCGATGGCGGGTGTTTGAGCAAGCGACGGCAAGACTGGAAGGGCTCAGTCCCCCGCCCGTGTTGTCCACTAACCCGGAGCAGCACAGAGAAGAGAAAAGTCGTCGAAAGCCTTATACAGGGCGATTAGACGAACTGCGGGCTTTGTCGCTCAATCCTCAAAAACGAGCCCTGCTTAGAGGTATGCGCCAATCAGAGGTGGTGGCTGACATCGAGACCCGGGGTATGCGCAGCGAGATCGATGATCTGCGCGGTGAGCTGATCCTTGAGGCAGTCGAGATATTCCCGGACGATTTAGGGCGGCAGCTCGCTTGGGTGGAAGAGCAGTTAGGTTTTCGATATCGAAAGCTGCCTCGAGCCGTTCGTCGAGGTAAAAGAAATCTGAGACGCGTCCGCGACCGACTGATCAGAGATGAGGAGAACAAAGCGGATAGAGGATCAGCAGCCGAGCTTACCGTAACTACGGAGACCACTGAGACAGGGGTAGATGCTCAGGCCCAAGCAAGTCAACTGCCTGAGTTCACTGGTTCAAAGATTGAATCAGATGTGGTGATAGAAGTCACGAATGACATTGACCGCCCTGCTGCTCCGGTTGCTAACCAGGAGACCGAGCGTGATACCGAAGACAAGTCGGCATATGGCACCGATGCTGGTTCGCAAGAATCTGCTCCGGGCAACTCTTGGCTTGAGGAAGCTCGTCCTGATGACGACGACTCAAAGGGCGATGATTCCGTGGGCGCAGAGCCTGTTAGCGAGATTATCCCCGTCTCGCCAACAATCAGCATCGATTCCAGGATGGTCGACATAACAATGGTCATTCCCGTCTCCGGTCCGCTCTCCGTCGACGGCGACGAAAATGACCATGAGGTTGAATTCGAGGACGACGAGTCGCCCCGCGGCAAGAAGGCAACCAAAAGAAGGCCACCTAAGAAGCAGCCGAAAGCACCTTCGCGTAGAAGGCGTTTTGCTTCCATGCCGATGCCAGCGATCGCGCAGTCCGAATATAAGATGTCCATTGGTCCGGGCGGTCTGAACCAAACCTATCAGGGGATAGCTCTTACCTACCTAATCCAGGCGGGCGTTGAGTTCCACGCGCGAGAACCTAAGGCAATTGTTCACGCGCTACCAGGATCAATCGTGCACTCCGAGGGGTCCCGTGTCATCCGGTATCCGGGGGCCACGGTTTACGGCCCCTGCGAGAACGCGGCTGAAGAACGACAGCTTGAGGACGATGAATAGAAAGGAGAATTGAGGAGAGACGATAAGGAGATAGGTTCGTCGGAGCGCATTACCCTGACGAACTTATTCTCCTTTCGTCCTTTTTTGTGTATCCGTCCGGGGAAGTGGCTAAGAAATCTCAGCTTCAACAATTTTTCTCTTTCTATTTAAAAATCTATTCTGAAAAGAGTCTAGATAAATATAAAAAACAGGGGTGATGAATAGAGTAACTGTTTGTGATAATAATAAGCCGCCGACAACAGTTAAACCTAAAGGTTGTCTAGACTCTGCACCGGCGCCTAAGCCCAAGGCAATGGGTATGGCACCCATAAGGGCGGCCATAGTGGTCATCATGATGGGGCGAAAGCGAATTAAAGCAGCTTGAGTAATAGCTTGCTCAGCACTCAATTTTTGTTCGCGTTGGGCATCTAAAGCAAAGTCAATCATCATGATGGCATTTTTCTTGACGATACCAATAAGCATGATCAATCCTAAATAACCATATATGTTTAAATCCATACCACAAATAAGCAAAATTAATAATGCACCTACGCCTGCTGAAGGTAGACCAGATAATATTGTCAAAGGATGAATGAAGCTCTCGTACAAAATGCCTAGCACAATATAAATGACAAAAATTGCTACTGCCAACAAAGCCCACAACCCTTGCAATGAGTCTTGAAATTCAGCGACAATGCCCTGGAAAGTCATAGTTACTGATGGTGAATCAATTTTTGCAGCAGCTTCTTTGATTTGTTCAACAGCATGACTCAATGAAGCACCATGTCTCAAATTGAAAGATATGGTTGCCGATTGAAATTGTCCTAAGTGATTAATGAGCATAGGACCAACGCCTTCAGTAATAGTGGCTATCGTAGATAATGGTACTAATTGACCGTTACTGGAGCGAACGTATAAACGATTGAGAACATGAGGGTTGCGATAGAAACGAGGTTCGACTTCTATAATTACCCAAAATTCATTAGTTGCTCCATAAATAGTTGAAATTTGTCTGGCTGAATAGGCACTGTCTAGCGCATCTTCAACCTGCGCCATATTTATGCCTAATTGAGAACATTTGTCGCGGTCAACGTTGACATTTACTTGTAGATTATTCAATTGCAGATCTGAATTAACATCATTTATTATGCTCATTTTTTTCATGCTTTGTTCTAAAGCTTGGGCACTGACAGTCAAATCTTTCATGCTTGGGCTAGATAAAGTAACTTGATAAACGGCTTTTGTTACTTGTCCGCCAATGCCTATGGTTGGTGGGTTCTGCAAATAAATGTTAATGCCGGGGGCGGCGCGCAATTTTTCGCGCAATTCTTCAATTACTTGATCGGCAGTAAGTTTTCTTTCTTTGCGCGGTTTTAAGACTATAAGAAAGCGCCCAGAATTTAGAGTAAGGTTGGGACTATTGACACCATTACCTGTACCAATACTAGACATATAGGATTGTACATTGGTATCTTTTTCTATGATTTTGGAAAGCATTTCATGGTGGCGAACCATGTCTGTAAATGAGATACCTTCTGGCGCTTCTGTGATACCGACTATTTGGCCTGTGTCTTCATTCGGTATAAAACCTTTTGGCATAAAGGCAAAGAGGAAGACATTTAACACAAGCATTATGACAAAACCCCAAACCACAAGTGGGCGGTTTTGCAAGGCAAGATGTAAAAGCTGCTCATAGACTTTTAAAACTTTATCGAAACCGCTTTGTGCTAGCTTGGCAGGTTTGCTAACTTTTTCAGCACTTTCTTTTCTAAGCCATTTACTGCAAAGCATTGGTGTGAGGCTTAGAGAAATAAAGCAAGAAATTAAAATAGCAACGCTGATAGTAACGCCAAATTCATAAAATAGACGTCCAACAATACCTGGCATAAACAGCACTGGGATAAATACTGCTACCAAAGAAAGTGTCATCGATAAAACTGTAAAGCCAATTTCTTTTGAACCCATTAAGGCCGCTTCAAAAGGATGAACACCCATTTCCATATGACGAACAATGTTTTCTAGAACGACGATAGCATCATCGACTACAAAGCCTACAGACAGCGTGAGGGCCATTAAAGTCAAATTGTTGAGGCTGAAATTTAGTAAATGCATAACAGCAAAAGTACCAATAATAGATATGGGTAGCGCTATGCTTGGAATAATGGTGGCAGAAATATTGCCTAGGAAAAGATAAATAACAGCTACAACTAACAATACTGTCAATATTAAAGTAAATTGCACATCAGCAACAGAGTCTCTTATCGCTTGTGAATGATCATAGAGAATATCTAAATGAACATTGGCCGGCATGATTTCTTTAAAGGTAGGCAGCAATTTCTTTACCGAATCTACAACTTGTATAGTGTTGGTCCCGGGCTGACGCATCACAGCTAAAATGATTCCCGGTGTGCCGTTATACCAACCAAGTGTTTTATCATTTTGCACACCGTCAATAACATTTGCTACATCCGAAAGACGAACAGGTGAGCCATTGCGATAAGCAATAATGAGTGGCTTATAGTTGTCGGCTTTAAACAATTGTCCATTGGCTTGCACTGTAAAGGCTTGAAATCTGCCATAAAGAGTGCCGGTTGGCATATTGACATTACTTGCTACAACAGCGGTTGAAATATCGTTTATACCTAAGTTATAAGCTGCTAATTTTTCAGGATCGGCTTGTACGCGCACAGCAAAAATTTGTGAGCCGTTCACTTGCACTTGTGCCACACCAGAAACACGAGAGATTCGCTGCGCTATAAGTGTTTCTGCATAATCATCTACTTGATACAAGGGCATGGTAGGAGAGCTTAATGCCAGATAGATGACGGGTTGATTAGCGGGATTGACTTTACTAAATGTTGGCGGAGTAATCATTTGGGGAGGTAACTGTTTAGAAGCAGCGGTTATAGCTGCCTGCACATCTAGTGCCGCCCCATCAATGTTTCTGCTTAAATCAAATTGCAAAGTGATTTGGCTTAAGCCGACAGCGCTCTGAGAACTCATTGAATTTAGGCCCGCAATTGTGGCAAATTGTTTTTCTAGAGGAGTAGCCACAGCAGAAGCCATAGTATCGGGATTGGCACCGGGCAAAGTAGCTGTAACTAGAATTGTCGGGAAGTCTACGTTAGGCAAATCACTAATAGGCAACGTTCTATAGGCGATCCAGCCAAAGATCACAAATGCGGCCATGACTAAAGAAGTCATGATTGGTCTTACAATAAAGATTTTGGATAGATTCATGGTTGCACCAATTCACGAGGAGGAACAAAACGATGCCAGGTTTTAATGACAAATTTCTGTAGGCGATCAAGATACAAATAAAACACTGGTGTTATATACAGTGTCACAATCTGAGAAACTAAGAGCCCACCAGTAACTGTTAATCCAAGGGGTTGTCTGGCTTCTGAACCGGATCCTATACCAACGGCAATGGGGATGCTACCCATCATAGCCGCCAAAGTAGTCATTATAATTGGTCTAAATCTAGTAAGACAGGCAGCATAGATTGCTTCTTGCGGTGTCTTATTTTCAATACGTTCTGCTTCAAGGGCAAAGTCAATAATCATGATGGCATTTTTCTTTATAATACCTATGAGCAATATTAGTCCTAAAAAAGCATAAATAGTAAATTCTACTTTAAAAACATAGAGCACCAACATTGCGCCTAAACCGGCAGATGGTAAGCCAGAAAGTATTGTTATAGGATGGATATAGCTTTCATAAAGTATTCCCAGCACTATATAAATCACAATAACTGAAACAAGAAGAAGCAAACCCATAGCATTTTGCGATTGCTGAAAGATTTGAGCATTACCTTGAAAACTTGGCGTTACGTCTGGAGGCAGCCCCGCATTAGCTACCAGTTGTTTCACCTCTTCTACAGCCTGCCCAAGAGATATCCCAGGTTTAAGATTGAATGAGAGAGTAACCGAAGGAAATTGTCCTAAGTGATTTACCAATAATGGTCCTACATCGTCTTTGATTTTGGCAAAAGTGGAAAGCGGCACGAGTGTGCCAACGCCAGTACGCATATACAATTTGTTCAAAAGAGAAGGTGCCCGGTAAAAGCGCGGCTCCACTTCAACGATAACCCAATATTGATCTTCAGGAGCGTATATAGTGGAGACTTGTCTAGCCGAATATGCGCTATTTAAAGCGTCTTCAACTTGTTCCATGGTAACGCCTAATTGAGAACATTTCTCTCTATCCACTTCAACATCTACTTGTAGGTTTCGTACTTGCAGATCAGAATTCACATCAATTAGATTGGGCATCTTTTTTAGCTTAGCTTCTATCATATTAGAAGCTGCATAAAGGGAGTCCATATCAGGGCTGGACATTGAAAACTGATACATCGCTTTAGTCAGCTGCCCACCTATTCTCAGAGAACCAAGATTTTGTAAGTAGAGCTTAATACCTGGTATATGTGTTGTTTTCTTTCGCAACTCCTCGATAATGCCGTCAACTTTGAGTTTGCGATCTTTCTTCGGTTTTAAAACAATAAATATTCTTCCGGTATTGCCTGCAGCATTTGGCCCCCCTGCACCTATGCTGGACATATAGCGATCTACATTAGGATCAGCAGATACTATTTCCGCTAAAGCCCTTTGGTGGGCAGTCATATTGGAAAAAGAAATACCTTGCCCGGCTTCAGTCATACCAAAAATTTGGCCAATGTCCTCACTCGGCAAAAAGCCTTTAGGCACCAGCGAAACTAAAAATCCGGTGGCAATCACCATCATAACAAAAGCAAGCATAACCAGTCGCTTGTGGTTTAAACAAATTTTCAAAGACCAGGCATAAAAAGCCAATGCTTTATGAAATATTTTTTCAGAGACTCGATGTACGGCGCCCACAAGGCCCTTTTCGTCT
>JABDBL010000062.1 GCA_013288645.1 Candidatus Melainabacteria bacterium | reverse complement strand
AAAGTTGGACATTCGGCTCACAAACTCGCATGGGTACTTTCCTAGTCCCAAAAGGGCAAACAGTTCAGAACTGGAGAGAATTAATTACTCTGCAATTTTATCCTAATTTTAAAAAGACGCCTCCTAAAGAATTCATGAATCACTTCTTAGCCCATTTGCATAAAAATGAGCCAGCAGTCAAATCTAAGTATATATCCAGTTCTTTTGACAATGCGCTAGCAGAATGGAATATATCAAATTCAAAACGCTGCCCTAATCAGCACGGATTGGACCGTGTAATGAAGGGACCCCAGGGTCTGCACGTGATTCACTATGCAATAAAAACCAATAACTGGTCACAAACCGATCGCAACAAATGGTTGAACATACTCAACAAAGCCAAGATAAGTAAAGCTCAATAATCATCATTACTTTTATCTTATCGAGTCATTGGTATATTACCTTCAATACCTGGAACCAGCCAATCTGTTTTTTCAAGAAAGGCTTCATCTGCACAAGGGCATCCTGCTTCACCGCCAGTGGTACCGCGCTTCCAAACGATGACAATCGCATATAGTTAATCAGAATAAAACAAAGAATGAGTTTGGCTATCATTTAGTTAGCGCTCCCTCCACGCCAGACACTACCCAATTCATTTGCTCTATACAATGATTATCGGCCGTCTTTCCCGCCGGTATTCTTAGCTTGCCGGAGCTATCTTTAATGGGACCAGCAAAAACCGCTACTTTACTGGTTGTAATTTTTTTAAAAGCAAGCGCAGCTTCCCCTCGCACCGCCTGCGGTACCGTTGAGCCAAAACTAGCCAATTGCGCATATCCTTCTTTGGCGGTATAGTACTGCGTAACCGGCTTCCATGAACCATTTATGACTTGTTCAACTACTCTTACATAGAGCGGCCCATAATTCCAAGACTGACCCGTTAGCCATGTCTTGGGCACTTGTTTATTCAAGTCGTATGCCGCACCTATGCAATACGTAGACAATTTTGCTGCTGCATTGCACACTGTCAAAGAACTGTCCAGTATAGAAGTTATTACATCGGCTCCGCTTTCAACCAATGCCTTGGTAGCTTCAGCCTCCGTAGCCGGGTCATTCCAACTATTGGTACAAACAAGGTTAACTTTTACTCCGGGGTTCACAGATCTAGCCCCCAATGTAAAAGCATTAACACCAGCCAGAACATTCGGCACCACATGACCAACAATAAAACCTAACTTATGGGTTTTAGTAACTCGCGCGGCAACGATTCCAGCTGAATATAGTGGTTCGAAATAATAGGGAAAATAGACACCTATATTCGCTCTTTTTTGTTCGCTGTATCTATTAATTTGCATAAAAACCACATCGGGATGCCGAGCTGCTACCTTTAACATAGAATCAAGATAGCCATAACTAGTAGCAAAAATAACTTTCGCCCCTTGCGCTATCATTCTTTCCATAACCCTTCCTGCTTCAGAACTTTCTGGCACGCTTTCAGCAAATGTAGTTTTTACTTTGCCTGCCATATGCTTTTCTAGATATATACGACCATCATTATGTGACTGATTCCAACCAAAATCAGTGACTGGACCTCCCATAAGAAATCCCACTTTTAATGGTTGCCCGCTAAGTTCGTTGCTTGCCTTAACCGGATTCTGCATTAGCAATACTAGCCAGAGATAAAGTAATATTCGAATAATCACTTGCGAATTCTCCTTAAAACAAGCACCTTTCCGTACTGCAATTAATTCTCAGGCATCTTCGGCAGATTCCCATCAATGCCTGGTACAAAGAAATTCATTTTTGAAATCCACTCTATGTCTGGCTTTTTACCGGCTTGCATTCTCAGTTTACCTTGCGCATCCTTTAAAGGTCCGGCAAACACTACCAATTGTCCTGTCTTGATCTTTTCTTTTAAATCGAGAACTTCCTTGCGCACCGCATTTGGTACCGATGGACCAAATGCTGCTATATCAACAGTGCCATTTGCTAGATCGCATTTATAAAAGCCGCTCTTCCAAGTGTGATCCAATATCTGTTGACAAGTTTTTGCATAAAAAGGACCCCAATTTAAATTACCACCGGTAAGCCATTGTTTTGGGGCAAATTCATGGGTATCGAAATAGCATCCGATTATTTTTATCCCTGCTTTTTCAGCAGTCTTAACTATCGGCAATGAGTCACTTTGATCAAAAGCTAAAATGTCAATACCACTATCTATCAGACCTTTAGCTGCTTCAACTTCGGTAGCTGGATCTATCCATGTATTTGTCCAAACGACCTTTACTCTAGCTTTAGGATTAACTGATTGTGCGCCAAGAGCAAAAGCATTTATGGCTTGCAAAATTGAAGGCACTGGATGCGAACCCACAAAACCAAGTATATTAGTTTTGGTCATACGGCCAGCGGCAACCCCAGCTAAATACAGGGATTCTCCATTTAAAAAAAAGTAGCCACCTACATTTTTCTTGTCTCCATTACGACTCAATTGCATGAAAGTTACATCGGGATGACGAGCACTTACTCTCAACACAGGTTCAAGATAACCATAAGAAGTAGCAAAAATCAGTTTGCATCCTTGCGCTATCATTCTTTCAATAACACGCTCAGCTTCAGCACTCTCATAAATTGATTCGACATAGCTTGTCTCAACTTTATCTTTGAGAGCATTTTGAACATAGAGTCTGCCTTCTTCTTGAGCATGAGTCCATCCCCAATCATTTATCGGCCCCACGTATAAAAAGCCTACTTTTAGTACTGGCGTTGTCTTAGCGACAGCATTGGCTGGATTAATCTGAAGATATGGCAAAACAAAAAATAGAGAAAGCACAATTAACAACTTCGAGATTAAAACTCCTAATTGCCTGGCGTTGTATAAAAGTCTTCCAGAAAGTAATTTACCAAATATCATAAGTATCCTCTAAACCGATAAAATCTGTCAGAAGTACTAGCGTGCTATCAATTTGCGGATTAAACTCAAAATCAATGCTTATCAAGAACGCCTTCCACTCCCGGTACTAACCAGTTCATGGTCTCCAATGTTTGCAAATCAGCGATCTTACCCTTCGCTATCCTCTCCTTCCCATCACGATCTGTCAATGGACCTTTGAATACCACTAAAGAACGATCTTGCAAATTAGAAACTGCTTTCAGTGCTTCTAGTTGTACTTTTGCTGGCACTATCGAACCAAAAGAAGAAAGCTTACAATAGCCATCCTTCATTCCATACCTATAATTGCCCGGCTTCCAAGTATGTTTCAGGACCGATTTTGTAATTGCAACATACAAAGGTCCCCAATTCCACATTTCACCAGTAAGCCATCCTTTGGGAGCTCGTTGTTTCAAATCAGCGTGATAGCCCACAGTCATCACACCATACTTCTCCGCCGTATCGACAACTGTTATTGGACTATCTAAATGCATGGTTAGGACATCAACACCAGACTCAATAAGCCCCTTAGCCGCTTCGGCCTCAGTTGGCGGATCAGACCAACTGTTTGTACAAACAACATGTACTTTTGCATTAGGATTCACTGACCTTAATCCTAAAGTAAAAGCATTTATGTCTTGAATTATCAGGGGCACTGGATGTCCAATAATAAAGCCGATGTTATTCTTCTTTGTCATTCTGCCTGCAACGATTCCTGTCACGTACATAGGCTCGTATATTTTAGGTGTGTAAGTGGCAATATTCTTTATATTATCCGGCACCACTCTACCGCAACATTCAAAAACAACATTGGGATGGCGATGGGCAACTCTTAGAGTTGGTTCAAAATAGCCATACGAAGTCGGAAAAATCAAACGCACACCATTGGCGATCATTTTTTCCATTACACGTTCTACTTCAGCGCTTTCTGGAATTTTTTCAACAATCGTTGTTTCTACTTGTCCAGGCAAAGCGGATTGCAAGTATTTTCGTCCTTGCTCATGAGCATAATTATAACCCCAATCATTTACCGGACCCACTGTAATAAAACCCACTTTTAAAACACTCTTTTGGCCAGCTGCGCTGCCCGATAAGACATTTGTTCCTAAGAATAAAAATCCAAGAACAACAATTGCAATTTTCAAACCCTTCATCTTCAATAACTCTCCTAAACTTGTGGAATATAAGGCAAACCTAGAGCAGTGGGAACACTTGACGGCGCGTTCTTACGGCGTGCCGTACTTATACTCAAAACCAAAATTACTAACACATAAGGCAGCATACCTAACAAATATGGTGACACATCCAAACCAGCAGCTTGTAAGCGCAATTGCAATGATATTGCTCCACCGAATAGATAAGCCCCTATCAAAGCTCTAAATGGATTCCAGGAAGCAAATAATACAAGCCCAACCGCAATCCATCCCCTACCGGCAGTAATATTTTCAGACCAACCTTGTGCATAGGCCAAAGACAAATATGCTCCGCCTAAGCCTGCCAAAGCAGCACCACAGGCAGTAGCAATATACCTAGTAAGTTCTACATTTATCCCAGCGGCGGCAGCCGAGCGCGGTTCTTCTCCAACCGCACGAAGAGTCAATCCTAGCCTTGTACGATTAATAATAAACGCAATTAACGGCACCAATATAAAGGTAGCATAGACTAATATATCATGAGAGAAAAATATAGGACCTATAACTGGTATGTCGCTGAGCAACGGCAACTTGAAAGTACCAAGGGTGTTGATTTGCTTGCCGACATAATCCATACCTAGATATGCCGATAGTCCGGTGCCAAAAATAGTCATAGCAATGCCGACACCAACCTGATTAGCTTGAAAGTATATGGCTAGCAAAGCATGAAACAACCCTAGTAATAAACCGGCAATCATCGCAGCAACCAAACCTAAACCGACCGAATGTGTCTGATAGGTAATTGCCACGCCGGTGAAAGCACCGACCAGCATTATTCCTTCTAATCCCACATTCAGTATTCCGGAACGCTCTGTAATAATTTCCCCTAAAGTCGCGTATAAAACCGGCGTTGCGCTGCGCACCATACCAGCAGCAACTGCAATAAGAAATTCGCTTAGTTCAATGTTCATGCTTCGCTTCTTAACACCTTTGGCGATTCAGTATTAGACTCGATGTTTGATTTAGAAGTCAGTTTATTTATATACTGCTCGGTTGCTAAAAGACAAAAGAAAATCATGCCTTGCAAAATGTTTACTGTAGCAAAGGGTAATTTAGCACTTAATTGAAGACTGTCTGCACCAGAAAGAAGCCCCCCAATTAATATGGAGACTATAACTATAGCAATTGGATTGTGCCGGGCAAGCCAGCAAGCCAGAAAACCAGTATAACCATAGCCAGGAGATAGACCAGATCTCAAGCGTCCTTCAATGGCTGATACTTGACTAAAGCCAGCCAAAGCTGCCACAGCTCCAGAAATAATCATCGCCCAAACTTGATAACGTTTGACTTTGTAGTGTGCATATTCTGCAGCATCTGGATTACTTCCGATTACCCGCGAAATAAAACCTATCTTCGTTGTTGGTAAAAGAAAAGCAAAAAGCAACGCTATACCAATACCAAATACAATACCAAGGTGTACGCGGGTGGCAAAGAGGTGTGGAAGCTCAGCTATGGCAGGAAATGCCGCCGTCTGAGGCCAAGATACATTATTTGGATCTTCCCAAGGACCATGTATAAGAAATTCAACTAACAATAGGGCGATATAATTCATAAGCAAAGTAGTGATCACTTCGCTAACCCCAATAGTAACCCGTAAAATAGCCGGAATAAAACTCCAGAATCCCCCACAAATAGCCGCACCGACAAGCATTAGTGGCAATAATTGCCAGCTATGAGTAAAATGGCAATTCAATGCTACATAAGTTGCCCCTATCGCTCCTAAATATAATTGTCCCTCTACGCCAACATTCATCATGCCTAGCCATTGGGCAATAGCTACGCCCAAACCACAAAGCATAATAGGTGTCGCAGCAACCAATGTTTCTGAAAATGAAAAACTATCGCCAAAGGCACCTTGATAAATTCCAATATAAACTTCGATCGGATTTCTGCCGACTAGAAGCAAAAATACAGCCGTAATTAGAAAGGCTATCAGCACTGCTGTGAGCGATCCCAAAGTATAAAGAGCAGCACGTCTCAATTTTTGCCAATGACCAGAAACCATTAAACTAACCTTATTCGGAACATGCTGCAATTAGAGTGAAGAGTTGCTCATTTGTGGCTCTTTCATCCTCAATTGCCAAATTATTATAGCCTGTGGCGTCAGGCCCTAAATTAATGTTTTCCCGATTTTTATTGGCGTGTTAATCAAGAAAAGACCAGGGTTTGAGATTAATTAAACGTAGCTACGATTAAATAACTGCCATTCGGGTAATTTAGAAGTAGGGCTAGGCATGATTTGGCTTAGCTTGACATGAGGAAAAATGCGTATCTCAAAAGAGAAAACTTTACTCGGTTTAGCAGTTGCATTTATCTTTTTGGTAATTGCGTCCGCAACGCTTTTATTCAGCGTGCGCAAAGATACTCCTGCCTTGGATTATCGAAATACCAACACTCATCATTTTCCCTACGAAGGGAAATTAACTCAGGCAAGTCTCGTTGCTGGTCCTTTTGATGTCCATCGTCGATACAAATCAATGGAAGGTCCATACGTTCTATGTACGTTCAAGGTAGGCGATCTTATTGCCTCTAAAGAAGTAGCCCTTCCAGAAAGCTTGGTCAGCTATGACATAAAGGCTGGCAATCTGAGCATGTTGGGCAGCAATAGCAAATCCACGCGTATTGCAGCTCGTACAAACGCAGAACCTAGAAGTCTTCTTTGGCTCAAAGGCGTCAAACTAGAGGTATTAGATGAAGAGAACAAAGTCTTGCCGACAGCAGAATTTATCTGTCACTTTAACATAGAAATCAATCGAGCTTTTCGCGCGCAAATCTTTCCCCAATCAGAATGGTGTACAAGCCCACGCCTGATTACTATTAGTCAGGGCCAGACAGAAGAGTATTTCCCAGAAGGATTCGCTGTCCCTGCAGCTAGCGATGAAGAATGGAATTTCGCATTCCAACTAGCTAACAGAACCACCGATAAACACAGACGCCTAAAACATCGCTGTACTCTATATTTCGTCAAAGACTCAGACTTAACACAACCTATTACCGCTTTAAATTGGTACACGCCATATGTTTACGTGGCCGCCGACCCAAATTTCCAAGATGCGTCTCACAAAGATGCTTGTCTATCATGTTTTGGAATGACGGCTGGCGTTAATGCTCCCAATAATATTCTTAGTCTTCCCAAAGATGATCAAGGACTCACTATCTCACCCCACTGGATAGTTCCACCTGGAGTGCACACTTACACAACACATCTGGCAGGTTGGATAATGCCGGGATTTTCGGAAAAACCACGAACAATACACGCTGTTTGGAGTCATGTTCATCCATTTTGTACTTCATTAGCTCTCTACAAATGTAATGACAAAACACGTCAAAAGATATTTAGCAATTCCGTTGAAACAAAGACCTCCCCTGGTCTAGAGATAAAATCCATTGAATATTTATCTTCCAAGCAGGGTATTTCCACCGGCGAAGTGTCTCAGCCTCACTATGTTCTGGAAACAACTTATTCCAACACCTCAGGCGTAGCACAGGATGCTATGGCTTCGGTTGGCATTTTTTGTGCAGACGGAATCTTTGTCAAACCAGAGTGGGCGCAGCACGCTTCCTCACCTCCTTCATCGCTAGTCGCGACTAAGCAGTAAATTGCCTTGCCTTAGATCTTGCATATTTATAATTGACTAGAGAACCCCTTAATAACCACTTTCTATGTGGCAGTTTAGCTTTTATTGAGCCGCTATCATTTTGGCTGCCAAGCTATTCCCACCCATTAACAAACCAAGGGTTTCAGCATTTAAATTGCTTACATGCTCTGTACCAACAATACTACCAGCGAACATTACAGAAATACGGTCACAAGTCTTCAAGAGCTCATCAAGATCTGGTGAAATAAGCAGCACGCTTTTTCCCGCAGAAGCGTATTGCCGAAATTCGTTTCGAATTCTCAACGACATAGCTAAATCGAGACCAGCAGTTGGATTTACTGCCACCACAAGCGGTGCCGATTTATCAAGCTCACGCGCAATAATAAGACGTTGTAAATTGCCTCCAGAAAGACTGCCTCCTAAAGTAAATATGTGTTTTGGGCGCACATCAAAAGCCGCTATACGTTCATGGGCCATTTGAGCAACTTGTTTGCTTTTTATAAATGGACCTGCTAAAAATTCCTTCCTGTGGATTCCGCGTAAAAGCAAATTTTCTGCCAAAGTTAATTGAGCCAAAGAACCCTTTTTTGCATCGCTTGGTATATATGCCATTCCATTCTGAGGCGTACGTAAGCTCTTCCAGTTGGAAGACTTACCGCCTAGAACGAGAACTCCCTTTTCTGGAATCAAGTGTCCAGCTAAAAGGCTAGCAAGCTCATCTTGCCCACTGCCCATGACCCCAGCAATACCATGCACTTCGCCAGCTTTTATTTCTAAATTTATATCCTTCAAAGCTCTGTTACTTGTCGATGCTTTGACCTGAACATCCTTCAATGCAATCTGGGCAACACCATTTTGCACTGTGCTGACCGAAGAGTAAGTCGCCTTATAGTCTCCAATCATTATTTGCGCTAGCTCTTCTGCCAAAACCGATTTTCCAGCAAAATTGGACATTAATCGCCCCTGCCTGAGCACACTTATTACTGAAGCAAACCTCAACAACTCTTCGATGTGATGAGTAATTAGAATAACAATTTTGCCGGAAGCAGCTAAATTATCCATTGTCCGCAAAATCTCTTCTGCTTCGAAAGGCGCCAGTTGAGAAGTTGGTTCATCTAGAATTAAAATGCGCGCTTCTCGCCAAAGCAATTTCAGTATTTCTACCTTTTGCTTCTGCGCCATATTGAGACGAGAAATGGGAGCAAATAAGTCTATGTGAATACCGTATTCAGCTGCCTTTTCCGCGATCATTTCAGCTTGCCTTTTAGACTGCAAAATCAGGGGAGTTGCCGGATGTCCAAGCATGATATTATCCAACACTGTCAGTGATGGCACCAAAGTAAATTGCTGATGCACCATACCAATACCCAATCGCCTTGCCTCAGCAGGAGATTTAAAAGTTACTGGTTTGCCGTTGATATTTATCGACCCTGCATCCGGCTGATAATAGCCGGCCAGGATTTTCATAAGAGTGGATTTACCAGCGCCATTCTCGCCTAGAAAGGCATGAATACCGCCCGATTGAATATGACAAGTAACACTGTCATTAGCTACGACATTGCCAAACTTTTTAGTGACATGATCAAAATTGATCTTTAGAAGGTCACCAAAGTCTGCGCTATCAACAATTGATCGTTGAGAATAAGGCGCTTTTAAGACAGTAGTGTTTGCTTCTCTCATACCCGCAACAAAATAATTAGCGTAATCATCACACGAACTGGATGTCCAATCAATGGGAAGATCACGCTAATTATTCACAAATTTAAAGCCGAAATTAAAACTGCCTAA
>JABDBL010000061.1 GCA_013288645.1 Candidatus Melainabacteria bacterium | reverse complement strand
CGAGCACAATGTGTCTTTGGAAAGCGCTGGCTCAGCTCGGTGTCTGCGTGGTTCGTTGTGATGCGGGGTTAAGACGTCAGGGCGGGGAAAGTCTCCTCGAGCCATTGACGAAGGCGTTTCTTCCATCTCACCGCGTGGATAAAGCGGCGGATGAAAGTCCCCTTGCGGTCTTCCGGACGAGTCAGCAGCTCATATTTAGTATTGGCGGCGTCGTTCTTCCAGGCATCGGGTTGTCCCTTAAAGGGCGTGCCGACGCGGAAAATATACGCTGCGTTTCCCGGCGTAGCAGAGTCAAGAATGGCGATCAACTCGCCGGACAAAGCCCGGTAAATATAGGCGATGTAACGCCGCCCGCCGAACCAAGCTTGCGGTTCGAGCCTGCTCAGGCAACCAAGTTCACCCATGTAATAGGCGTCCCGGTCCACTTCCACACGCTCGTCCTCAGCCGCCACTTCCTCTGCCCCCAACTGCAGTTGCTCATCCTCGGCAGGGACAGCCCCCTCCGCTTGCGGTTCGGCGCGCGGCCAGAACCCTGGCGGCAGGAATTGCTGTCCGTCCGGGACATCGCGAGCTCGAGCTGACCACTCAAGACATCCGAGAACATGGACACATACCCCCAGATCCTGAGAGAAAATATCGATGACATTGCTCAACTCATCCAGATTTAGGGGTGGTGACAGGTTGGCCAAATGTCGAGTTGCTGGGTTATCTGCCAGTTCTCGAAATCGACTCATTGCCAAAGACCCAACTGCCAGCATTGCCGTCTTGCGCATGAAGAGGGTCAAGGCACGCGGGAAGCTGTGCTCGTCCAGGGCTTCCATGCACTCAATCAAACCGCTGATTGTCAGTTCAGCGCCCGTCAAACCGATTAGACTGACAAACTCGGCAGACTCCCCGTCAAATTGAGGCAACCAGCCATCAATGGCGTCATCGAGCGCAAGCACACCCGGTACCACGATGTTGTATGTTATGCCTCCCTTTTTGATCTGGAAAGATCTTCCCAGTTTTGACCAAACCTTGTTCGGCTCAACGCGAAAAGGCAGATATTGCAACTCCTTGTAGGTGGGTTCTGGCTGGCGGGCCCTTTGATCCGCCGGTTTCATTGACCACAGGCACGACTCAAATTCGGTGTCCAACATCCCTCGAGCCGACAGATTGATCTCGCGGACCCTGTCTTTCTGGGACATGTTCAAGCTCCTAGATCAAGCGCTCTCTACGCGGCAAACGAAGCCGCGCCAAAATTGTGCCCTGCTCCAGATCAGCTCGACTTAACAGTCACCCAGCCCTCACCGAGGGAATTACTAGGTTTACGCTAATCAAGCAGCACAATCGAAAATCTGGACTTCCACAATATACAGGGACGTATACTTCACCCTAACAAATTTGCCAGGGGGAAAAGCAAGCCTGAAATTTGAACACAGTAATATTGATCAAACAGACAGTTGTAGCTTGACAATTGGCTTTCAACCAGGCACAACTGGACCACATAGGAAGAAATTACATATCCTTGATAACATTAAATCGCTTCTTTATAGTTAGCGCGGCTCTCAACTAGTGAAACAGGCAACGCGCGAAAAAGCGCGAGTTTCCAGAAAAGCGTGATTTAGCGCTAGCCGCGCTAATTTGCAACAACACGTTTAATCTGACAAGCTTGGCTAAATATCGATTATTTGACTTTAAGCTCCGTTATTCGTTTTTGGCAATTCTATTCACAAATAACAGCTGTCAAGCGATGTACTTGCTTCTCGGGCAACACTATCATTATTTTTTCTAAGCACTTTAGCTGCAAGCCAGGGCTTGAGTCGGCTCTAAGTAAAATGGCAAGATAGGGATAAGTTTTGCACACCACCCAAGCAAGAAGAAAAAAGCACGCCAAGATAGGCTCTAAAAAGTAAGACATTTTGCACCACAGGGTGGTGTGCGAACAGCTGCGTCAATTTTCGGTTCAGACACCTTGTTTAGGAGTCGGCCGTGCTCAGTATTAAGGACATGTTCAATATTCAAGTGGGCTCGGCTGCCGGCTGGGGTCACAGGCGCCAGGAGCTGGGCAATGAGGATGGCTATTTGGTGATCGCGGAAGAGGATTTCGCCCTTCTGCTCGTCACAGATGGCTGCTCCGGCGAAGACCACTCTGTGGTCGGTGCCTGGCTCGGAGCAGAAATTATCGGCAACCTGGTGCGGCGCATGGTCCGTGATGGCCATTTCGCCACCGGCAATGCCGAAGAGCTCGACCGGAGCTGCAAACTACTCTTCCAAGACATCATTGCCTCCTGCGACAGGTTGGTGGCCGAGATTGCCAGGACAAGGGCAAGCGACCAGCCACCATCTAATGAAGAGAGGCGAGTGGTGGTGAAGAAATTCATGGTCTTCACTTTCGTGGCGGCGATCATCACGCCGTCATACACCACGGTAATTAGCTACGGCGACGGCGTTTACGCCGTTAACAGGCAGGTCACCGAGATTGAGCCCGCGTCCAGGAACCGGGCGGCCTACCTGGCCCACCACATGGCGGGCGCCAGCTACGATTTCCCTCAACTCCCCGAGTACCTGGGCATCACGGTCCAGGACTCCATGCTGACGGCGTACGTGCTAACGCTAGCGGTTGGTACGGACGGAGTATTGGCAATCATCGAGGCCGAAAATGACCCCTTCCCTGGCTCTCCGGATCGAAAGATCGGACCCTTGTCCCAACTCTGGGACGATCCGTTCTTCGACGGTCCGGTTCGGGGGAGCTTTGGACAAGTCTCGGCCATCACCTTCTGGCTGATGGACCTGAGAGCGGAAACGGCGGCAAGAGTGGTAAAGCCTGTCATTGGTGGCTTCCCGCCCGTCATCTATAACGAAAACTTCCCCAAGCTCATGTGCGATGATACCACTATCATTCGGGCCAAGCGCAAGCCCGAATACATGAGCTTGGACGGCCCTGACAAGGCTGACATTGTCGAGCTTGATACCGGCGAGGTGCAAGCCGCCTTAAAGGCTCTTGATGAATCGTCGGCCCAGCAAGCGTCGGGCTAGCGCTTGTGCCAGCTGCCGGAAATCGCCGCCAAGCTTGAGCGTCAGCGCCGCCACCATGCGCGAAGCGGAGCAAGAGCGAATATCCTTCATGCCCGGCAATCTGCGCAAGCAGGCTGCCAGGCTCAAGGAGGAGCTAGACTCGCTCACACAGCAGGTCGACGCTAGGAAGGGCAATTAGCCTAAATCCTAATGCGGCGTGCTGCAAGTTGACTTTGTGCCAGGCGAGCAGAGTATGAATACGCTCATGCCTTCTCGCCTCTTCAACTTTTTCTGCCTTATTTTGCCTTTTTATTGAGCAGAAATTCTCTGTCGCATATTTTTTATGCTTTTGCTTTTTCTGTATTAGCAATTATTATGCCGACAGTGACCAAGCCAATACCAAGCCATTCAATCGCTTGTATATTTCCTTTAAAGAGCAGCATTGCCGCCAATGTAGTTAATGGATAAGCGATGCTGGAAATACAACACGCCAATGTCAATTGCACATATTTCAACAAGTTACGCCAAACAACAAATTGTACGGCAGTTAAAACAAAACTAAACCATGTCCAAGGCTGATGTGCAAGCAGCCAATAAAAACCGGCTTCTTTGCCTAATATTTGTCCACAGTCTTGGGCAGCCAGTTTTTCCGCAAGCAAAACAGCTACGTCAATAAAAATAGAAATAGCAAATAAAATTATTAGATAAGGACTTATTTTATAATTGATCTTGAAAATAGTGTTCATAAACCTGTACTCGTTATTAATGTGAGTCCGGCCACTATGGCTAGAATGCCTACCCAACCGCGCTTGCTTACTTGTTCTTTGAAAATACACTTGCTCGCTAAAGCAATAGTTATATAGGTTGCAGCTAATGCAATTATTGCTTTATTCAAGGGTATCAAAGCGAGCACAAAAAACCAAGAAAGTATTTGCACCACATGTAATACTATCCCGCAAATCAAAAAATGATGACGGAATTTTTCATATTTGGCAGAAGCCTTGAACATAAGCTGCTCTAAAGTCTCCACCACAACTGTGATAGAAATAGCAATTAAAAGAATGACATTCATAACTAACGGCTCAATACCGATAATTTACCGGGGGATAGTGTAAATTAATTAACAGCCGATTAACTAAGGTGCGCTTGCACGCAAACTGCAAATACGCAAGCGATTAATAAATGCGCTTGCTGAGAAGGTTTGACAATGGTATGTATCTTTGCTTTTAAACATAAGTTAACACCAGATTTAGTGCAATCTGTCTATATACAGCATAACAAGCCGATTTAGCAAAGACAATATGCCAAAAGCCCAAAACAGCGAATTAATGCAAATTTTGTATAAAATACAAGTGCGTTAATGTATTTTCTAACAATATAGTTAGAATTTCATATGACAATATGAGAAGAAATTCGCTAAAATTTAAGGCTGAATTATAGTCAAATAATTTTGAAATAGAACAAATTAAAATAGATTCGAGTTTGATTATGCAAAATTGGCGCCGCTTATATGTCCTCCCTGCATTGCTGGTATTAACAATTACTGTTGCTTCTGCTAAAGAAAAAAATAAAGCAGACGCTAATTCAGAACTGCCTCGTCAAGTTTTAGAACAATACAATCAAGCTGTGAGTGCTTTCAAAGCAGGCGACTTACAACAAGCCTTATCTTTCTACAAGGCTTTCGTTTTAAGTGAACCTAACGATCCTTTGGGACATCTGGGTTTAGCGGCAGTTTTCAGTCAGCATGGTGATATAGACGATGCTATAGCTGAATACAGACGAGCAATTCTTTTAAGACCGTACGATGCTTTTGCTTGCGAATGTCTTGGTACCTTGTTACAAGCGCAAGGCCAGCTAGATGATGCTATTAATGAGTATGTACAGGCTATTCGCCTCCGTCCTGATCTCCCGCTCATGCATTTGAATCTCGGTATTGCTTTAAGAGCGAAGGGTAAACAAGATAGCGCTATCACTGAATTATCTAAAGTAATTACTGCTTATCCGGAGCAATTACGGGCACGTTCCCAATTAGCGGCGGCTCTGCAAGACAAACACGACTATGAACAAGCTTGTCAACAGTATCAAATCCTTGCTGGCAAAGAGCCGGACAATTTTTCAATTCAATATAATCTTGGCAATTGTTTGTTTGCTCTAAAAAATTACAATGATGCTAGTGATGCTTTTGAAAAGGCAATTCGCATTGCTGATAATGTGCCGGATGCCTATATTATGCTCGGCTCTAGCAAAGCTATGCTGGGAGATTATACAGCGGCAATCAAAAATGTAAAAAAAGCAATTTCACTTAAAGACAATGTTAGTGATTGGTATGCCCAATTAGGTGACTTGTATATGAAGAACCAACAAAATAATTTAGCTGTTGATGCTTATCGTCATGCAAGCACCTTGAATCCCAGAGACTTAACTAGCAATTACAATCTTGGTTATTTGCTTTTGTCAGATAGCGACTTGCCTGGAGCAGAAGTTTCCTTTAAGCAAGTTTTGCGTATCAACCCTGATTACAGCAATGCTCACTACAACATGGGCATTATCAAAAGCAGACAAGGTGATTTTGATAACGCTGAACAAGAGTTCAAAAACGTCTTAGCCCAAAATCCTCGCGATGGACAAGCCTTAATAAGTCTTGCAAGGACTTATTTGCACAAAGACAATTTGCCTATGGCAGTGAATTTTTATAGGCAAGGATTAAGTATAGAACCGACTGATTCTGTTGCTTACACCGAATTAGGCAATATCTTACTAAAAATGAACGATTTAATCGGTGCGCGAACCGCTTTAGAGTCTGCATTGTCTCTTAATCCAAATGATCATGATTTACTATTTAGTATGGCATCTCTCGATGAAGCAGAAGGCAAGACTGCACAAGCAGAGGCTATTTTGCGACAAATGGCCGATAAATATCCGCAAGATGTTTCTATACTATCGCATTTGGCCGATGATTTGCAGGAGCAAGGTAAAGCAATACAAGCGGTGGAAATTTATCAGCGTATTGTGCAATTAACCCCCAATTCAGCCAGTGCTTACAATGACTTAGGCTTAGCTCTGCAAAAGGCGCAAGATAACACTGGTGCCACAACCCAATTTAAAAAAGCTTTGCAAATTGATCCTAATATGAGCGAAGCAAATATAAATTTGGGCAATAGTTATATAGCAAGCAAAAACTTCAAAGATGCTGCCGATGCGTACACCAAAGCTATTAGCAACAAGCCGGATGATTTTCTCGCCCATTACAATTTAGGCTTGGCTTTAGGCGCGCAAAACGAAACAGATAAAGCCATTGACGAATATAAAACTGTATTGCGTCTTTCGCCGCAATACGCAGTGGCTCATTATGCTTTGGGTTTAGCATACATAAATCAAAATCGTACAAAAGATGCCCAAACAGAATTTGAAACTTATTTGGCTTCGGAGCCAAGCGGCGCCTATAGTGAGATGGCAAAAGAAAATTTGGACAAAATAAAGGCTACTTTAGCCACAGTCTCGCAAAATGTTCGGACCACTCCGGATGAGACTAAACCACAAGTGTCACATGACATAAAAATCCAGATGCCTGATACTCCTAAAACACAAGCTCCTGATGATACTAAAATTCAACCGCCTCCTGATGATACTAAAATACAGTTGCCTGACGACGGTAAAACAGAAGCACCTGTATTGGATAAACCAGTTGACGGAGTCGGAGCCGAGACTAGAGAATAATTGCTGCGTCAGATTGGAACACCACATAGTATCAAGAGTAAGCATCACTAGTGCTAGCTTGTGTAGTCGTAAAGCATTCATTTAATTTAGCAAAAGCATGTTGTAAATAATAAAGTGAGTCTTAAATTGTTGCGGGCAATGGGCAACAAGAACTGTTACAAGCTTCGATGGTGCTTTTAAAGAATATTCGCGTGCTGTGCCTTAATCGGGACATATCTGCCTTGATTTGGCCACAGCAAATTTGACAAGATAAAAGTATCATTCAACCCCCGAACAAACCGCAGACGAAAGAATAGAAGACTAAAAAGCCAGCATAAACAAGAAGATGCACCGCTCGTCGCGGTTAGTATCAGTTCGGGGTATTAAGACAGTGTTTTGGTATGAGACTGCCGTGTTGGCGGTCTTGGAGACGAGAGGCTGCTACGCTGCCATCGCCAGTGACCCGATGTTATCTCCGATCAAGGGGACGGGTGCATTATGTTAGGCGGGCAGTGGCAAGGTTGGTTTTCTGGGCTCAGCCCAGGAAAGGGAGTGTGCAATGCAAGATTTCATCAGGTTTGTGCTCGGGTTTGCATTTTTCGGTGGAATTCTTGTGGCAGCGGGTTATTTTGGGCGGCGAGCATGGCAGGAGCATGAGGCAGCGAAATTGCTGTTGGAGTACTGGGATAAACTGTCCCGGAACGGACAACTCCGTTGGGAAAATATTCCAACCTTCCCTCCCAGCGCGGAAAACATCGCGGCCTTCCAACAATGGGAGGACGAAGTCTTAGGAGGCGGGAAAGACTATCCCTCACCCAGAGACTGGTATAAACGGTTCCAGCCTGCAGCCCATCGGATTCTGCGAAAGCGCAGCAGCCTTCGACACATGTACCTCACTTTCGAGGACTTGGGTGGGCGCAGGGACCCGGAATCTTATGTGCCGCCCGACCAGCGTGAATTTCGATACGAATTGGTTGTAACCGCCGCCGCCGACAGCCAAAAAGAAGCTTACCGGCTTATTCAGGAAGTGGTTTCTGGTCACGTCATCGACCCGAAGATTGTCCAGGACTGTGGCCCGGCCATCACACGGCAAAACAATCATCGACTTTGAATCAAACGATTATGAAGGACGACGGATAACGAACTTGCTGCCCAGTGGGAGCGAGTAACCTTAATGCCATTGGTTTACTCGCATCCCATTAGGGTAGCCCGGGCGCAGAAGACACTCAGGCTGTGCCAGAGAACAACCCGGCATTTCCTGAGACTTCTGTGCTTCTGGGGATCTAAAACTTTCTTGCCAGGTCAGCAGGTCGAGTCCTATCTTTAATTGGACCGAAGCGCTTACTCTTTGCGCTCTTTGCCTTTTTTATTTTTGCCAAGTATGACTATGCTGCACCTGTAATCAAAATAAAACTTGCCTAAAAATAAAAGCCTGGACAAAAGCAATACCAAATGGTAAAAAGCGAGAAAGCGACCGAAGATACCTGAGGTGGGTTTCCAGACATCTTATGGTCGCTTTCTCTTCCATTTTCGTACCCCTTTTTAATTTTCGGTTCAATACGTTAAGGCCGCTCGTTCGGCGAATTGACCGCCTTATGGAGATTGCCTATGGCCTTGCGAACATTCGCTCTAAGCGTGTATTCCTCGTCGCTTTTGTCGAGGTGTTGGACACCCAGGACGCGACGGAGGAATTGATTGAGAGCGTTGTCCGCAAGCGGCACTTGCAGATTGAACTGTCCACGAAGATCATTGCGCACGTCTGTGGGCTGCAACGACACATCCGTCTGCCAGTATGCTCGATAGGCGTTCTTCAAAGCCCGGATTGCCCTGAGGAATTCTCTCCATGCATCCGGAAAAAACAATCCTCGCGCAGGTGCCTCACCAGTGCCGCCGCCGCGGCATTGACTTCCCGGAAGCTGCATTGAACCTGCGGCGGGTGAGTGCGCACATCTTCGGTCATTTGCGCCAGCACATCCGCCGGTTTGGTGGTGCGCTGTCTCCGAATACCCTTTGCCCTTGCCATGATTTTCCCTTGTCGTAAAGCCGAGTTTGGCAGCCGGCGCCGGACTGGCTGCCAAACTCATGAATAAATTGAGACCATCTAGTCGGCGCAAGCTAACACGACAGTAAAGGACGCACCAGTGCAGAGCCCCTTACTGCCGTTTGTTCCATGCCCTTGCCTCCTCTCTAAAGTTCGGCGTCTACCGGGCTTAGCTCTGCGCCGCGGTGAAGAACCAACCACTGTAGTTCGTTACGGACTCTGTCTTGAATGCACCGGGTATAATTTTCACCAGCCAACCGCGGCGAGTGAATGCTGCCCGGATGAGCGCATGGTACTCTTCCTGAGAATAAAAATTTACCAGGACGTAAGGGTCGAGGCTATACGCATCGGCTAAACTGTAGAGGCAGCGCAAAAGCCCAAGTAGAGCCAGTACCTCGGCGTGCGGAACGCCTCGATCTTTGGCGGCTACGGCTGCTAGGCGAGCCCTCTCCATCGCTCCAGTCATATCGTAGGAAGGTGCGTTAGTTACGTGCAGTAAGTAATGGCGCAGGCTGTCGCAATTTCCGCTAAGCGCCATACGACACAATTCGGCGGGAGTGGGGATGAGGGCGTCGAAGAAGAGTTCCACGAAGCGGCGAAGTCTGCCAAGGACGTGGCTGGGATCCTCCTGGCGGACCTCGACCTCCTTCTTCTCCATTGACTGTTCCACGGGCTCTACTATCCAGCCTCGCTCGCGAAAGGCAAAGTGGAGATGTGAATCGAGCGTTGCATCTGCTGGCAATTGCCCGTCGCTCGCCTGGCTGTCCTGGTTAGCGGCCACCGTCGCCACCGCAAGAACGATGTGGCGAACCGCCTCCAGCTCGGGGTTCTGGACTTGATCGCTGGCGTTGTCGTGTGGCTGAGAGTCGAGCCTTTCAGCTAATC
>JABDBL010000060.1 GCA_013288645.1 Candidatus Melainabacteria bacterium | reverse complement strand
CAGGCAATGCAAGTTATCTCGAACCTTACGAAAAATGCCATTCTAAAATATATAGACTCATAGATAAGCTTGAGCCAATGATTAATGGAGATGCTGAGGCGCATGAACGAGTACAAAAACTACGGCGATTAGTTGATATTAAACTTGCTGAGCTACATAAAACTATCGAGCTCAGGCGCCAATACGGCTTTGAAGCGGCTCAGAAAATGGTAATTACGAATGCCGGTAAAGCAAGCATGGATGAAATTCGATCCATTGTAAATGATATGGAGAATAAACAGAATTTGCTATTGGAGCAGAGATTAAAGAGGCTGGCAGAAGATTTCTACGCGAGCAGATTATATTCAATTATTTTGATCTTGGCAGGGTGTGTATCCGTAGTTGGTACATTGTTACTTATAGGGAAGCTGATCGCAAAACGAGAGAAAGAAGTAAGTTTACTAAATATTCAATATGACATAACCAATATATTGGCTAATTCTCCTGATACCAACGACTCAATAAATTTAATCCTAGCGACAATTTGTAAAAATCTTGGTTGGAGTTTAGGCGCTTTCTGGTCTCTGAATAGTGTCGACGACGTCTTGAAATGTATTACTTTATGGTGTGCGCCAACTCTTGAAGCATCGGAATTTGAATCTCTCACACGTTCCACCATCCTATCCAAGGGATATGGATTACCAGGCAGAACCTTTGCATTGCAACAACCTATATGGACTGAGGGCATGACGGAGGACTTCACGGCAAGGGTAAAGGCTGCCACGAAAGAAGGGATCAATACAGGTCTATGTGTGCCTATTACCTTTGGCAATAATAAACTAGGAGTTATTGAATTTTTTAGTAAGAAGAAACAGAAAACAGACAAAGAAATGATTCGTCTTATAGTAGCTTTAGCTAATCAAATTGCTCAATCTTTTGAGCGTCAACAAGCCGAAGGAGCTTTAATAGAGCGCGAAGCTACCCTATCAGCGATTCTTGATACTGCTGCTGAAGGTATTTTTTCTGTATCCGAAGAGGGAATCATTGAATCGGCCAATGACGCTAGCTGTAGGATATTTGGCTGGGATGCGAGTGCTTTGCCAGGCAAAGACGTGAAAACTATTTTACCTCAATTCTTGGCAGTGGCAAATGGACAGCGAGGCAAAGGCGAGTCTATTGGAAATAATGAATCCTATGGTAGTGATATTGAAACTGCGGGCATACGAAGCGACGGATCGGAGTTTTCTGCGGAGATTTCTTTCAGCATTACAAATGTAAAAGACAAGAAAATAACTACTGGTATCGTACGCGATATCACTGAGAAGAAAGCAATTGAGAGGCGAGTGAGTGAATTCTATTCGACCGTTTCACACGAACTCAGGACTCCCCTTACGTCAATTCGTGGTTCTCTAAGCCTTCTCGATGGCGGTAGGGCTGGAGAAATGTCGCCTAGAGCCCAACAGCTTGTTAAGGTAGCGCGCTCTGAATCGGAACGATTGATCAGGCTAATTAACGACATCCTTGATATCAAAAAAGTCGAATCCGGAAAACTAGAATTAGAGTTGCGACAGATTGATGTATCTGATCTTATTAAACAGACAGCTGAGGCGCTTTCAGGTTTTGCTGGGCAAGCGGGAGTAAAATTATCCCTTCAACTTGACACTACCGGTGAAATTTATGGTGATCGAGACCGTTTAGAGCAGGTTTTATATAATCTTCTGGCTAATGCTATAAAGTTCTCTCCTGCCGGTGGAGAAGTTATGGTAGGGGTGGAAAAAGCTAGTTCTGGTGCTTGGCGTATTTCTGTAAAAGATCATGGACCAGGCATTGCTGAGTCTGAAATGCCTAAATTATTTGGACTCTTTCAACAGCTGGATCCTTCTGATAGCAGGCGAAAAGGTGGTACAGGGCTTGGCTTAGCAATCTGTAAGGCGCTGGTAGAAAAGCATAATGGCAGTATAGGCGTCGAGAGTAAAGTGGGTTATGGTTCCACATTTTGGTTTGAAATACCGGACGATTACGAGAAAATAAAATCACATACGGTGGTTCGTAAGCCAACTCTAGTGTACCGCGCGAAGAGCACAGTTTTGATTGTAGAAGATGATAATAAGCTAGCTGATCTTTTAGCTATGATGCTTGAGAATCAAAACTTTATTACTGTTAAATCAGGATCAATTAAAGAAGCGGAGGAATATATACAAAGCCAGGGTAACCCTGACGCTATTATCCTGGACTTAACGCTTCCTGATGGTGATGGGCTCATGCTTATGGACAAGCTTGAGCAGAACGGGAGCACGGGAGTGCCAATTATTATTGTATCGGGACGTGAACCCGCTTATGATGATTACGCATATCCATTGCTCATTGATTGGATTAAGAAGCCATTTGATGAGAAGCGACTATTGAGCGCACTTGCATTAGCTATAAAGAAGCGTGCGAATGGTCCAGCGAAAGTGTTAATAGTTGAAGATGATCAACCTACTCGGGAAGTGATCAAGCAGAATTTAGAATCATTAAACGTCGAATTTATAGAGGCTGCCGATGGAGTGACTGCTGTTCATTTCGCTAGATCAAAAAATCCAGATCTTATTGTGCTTGATTTGGGACTCCCTTCGCTTGACGGATTCGAAGTAATACAAATATTACGCAAAGAAAAAATTCAGGATATTCCCCTTATTATTTATACAGCCAAAGATTTAAGTGAAAGTGACAAGAAAGAATTGGCACTGGGATTAACTTCTCATTTAATTAAATCACGCACTTCTGAGGAAGAATTTTTGGAAACGGTTAAAACAATGCTCAACGGACTTTTGGATCACACTAAATTGCCTGTCTAGTAGATTATTTTGAGAGTGATTAAAGTATGAATACTAAAAGCTCACATTCGGTATTGATATTAGATGACGATGACACATTTCGTTCGTTCGTCTCTGGTTTATTGCAATCGCGCGGACTCGATGTTATTGAAGCTAGCTCCGTTAGAGAAGCTACGGCTAAATTAGGCTCAAATAGTCCTTTATTGGCAATCGTTGATTACCGCCTACCTGAGTCTGATGGCATAACTTGGATAACTAAATTAAGAGGACAGGGAAAAAATTTCCCGATAGTTTTTTTGTCTGGTGTTTGGTGTGATGAAAAGACATTCGATTGGCTCAGAAATATATTGCGTGTTTCTTTGATTTTAAAAAAACCTCTTGTACCCGATTTGTTCTTAAAGCAGATTGAGAGCCTTTTGCCTAAGGGCACACTGACAAACGAGCTGGAGCAGACTTTACCCAACTTAAGTCCAGCAGGTGCTTCAGGCAGCACGCTGCGGCAAACCAATTCTCCACAGGGAACAAAGGTGGTTGACCGCGGATCAGATTTAAAAGAACGCATGGCAAATCTGCGCAAAAATTATGCAGTTGAATTGGTTCTGGCTTGGCAAGACTTAACTAAGGCAGCTAATCTCGTAAAGGAAGATCCAGCGAACGCCATAGAAAAGAGTCAAGCTATTCATCTTGCGCATAAAATCAGAGGCACAGCTGGGTCGGTCGGCTTTACTCAAGTAGGAGAAATTGCAGGTAAATTAGAGGATTTACTTCAAGGGCTGGATCCAGATGATCCCTTGCGTGAAGTAGTGTGGAGTGAGATTTTACGTGCATTGCCTATTGGTAATGAATTAGTCCAAGTGATTATTGAAACAACTAAAGCAGAAGGCAACTCGGCTGAGAAACCGAGACAGACTCCATTGCATAAACTTCTTTTCGTCGGAGAAAAGGAACAGTACTCGCAATATTTACCAAGTTTGTCAAAGATGTTTTCGGTTGAAATAGATCTTGTGGACAGTGGTTTAAGTGCTCGAACCAAATTAGCAAATCAAAAATTACCCTACGATGCGGCAATCTTGGATATGGATTGTATTGGCTCGAAGCAAAATGTTCTTGATTTAACAAAAGATATTCGTTTGACTCAAGGACATAAGGCTATTCCTCTTAGTATTGTCCTTCCTGTGCAAAATTCCCTTAAACCGGAAGACTTAGCATATGCTGGTATGTCGGCAGCAATTAATAAGGGTTCGCTTGAGAGGGAGATTGAAACAGCTATTGCCACAATGTTTTCAGCTATTGAGCGCGAAAAGCCACGTGTATTAATAGTAGATGATGATCAAGTACTAACTAGGTTTCTTACTGACCTTTTGTCGAAAGCGGGTATGATTGTTCAGACTTTACATAAACCGATTAAGATAGTATCGGCGGCTGAATCATTCAATCCGGACTTGGTATTACTTGATGTGTTAATGCCTGGTTTAAGTGGTTATGATGTATGCCGTATTTTGCGCGCAACAGGAAAATGGCAACAGCTACCAGTCCTGTTTTTGACATCTGAGAACGATCAAGTTAGCCGAGCTGCGGCCTTTCAGTCTGGTGGGAATGATTTTCTTTCCAAACCAGTCATTGCAGAGGAAGTTTTAGCTAGAGTAAGAATCCATCTTCAATATAACTTGGCTAAGCGACAACCACAAAGAGATGAATTAACAGGTGCTTTGAGTAGCATTGCTTTTATCGATACTGCTGGTGACTTGCTTATGAAGGCTGAAAGAGAAGAGCAGTCATTTACACTTTGTCTGATCAACATTGAGAACTTTGTAAAATTAGGTGTTCAACATGGATGGTATCCTATGCAGACAGTCTTATCCACCTTAGGACAACTGCTTAAAGCTCGCTTTAGGGCTGATGATTTGCGAGGACGCCTGGCAGACGATACTTTTGCTTTGGCATTCTGGGGTGAAAATAAGGATACAGTGGAAAAAATAATGGCTGGTTTGCGTAACGAGTTTGCGGACATCAAATTTTCCAGCGACAGTATAGGTCATTTTAAGACGATATTTAGTATGGGTATAGCAGAATATCCGTCAGATGGTTCGACATTAAGAGCTTTGCTAGACGTGGCCAATCAAAATCTTATGGCTGGCAAATTAAGCCCCATGATTTAAGCCGTCTGTAACCAGTGCAAAGATAAAGCGATTAATTAAGCATATTGCGGCTTAGAAATATTAATTCTGGGCATAGTGTAACAGGCGTGATTTTATCTGCCGGGCGGGTAGCTATGAATAAAAGTCAAATATTGGGGTTATTAGTAATAGCACCACTTTTCCCTTATCCTTGCTTCGGTCAAGGGATGGGGGAATATGGTGGTGCACAAGCTGGTGTGGCAGGTTTGGGCGCAGGACTTGCAGCTAGTTTAAATCATGGCAAAATGGTTCGTCACTCATACCAGGCCGTGATAAACGCCCAACAAGTGTTAGTAATGCAAACTAAAGCTATTGAGCAGTATATGAAAGTAGGATGCGAGCAAGAGACAAAAAAGAAATGGGCAGCAGCAGAAGAATCTTTTAGATATGTTCTAACAGTAATTGCTCGCAGAGATGGTCCTGGTAGCAGCAAAGGTTTGCCTGCTTTGGAACATCTTGTGTCGGTGGCAAAAGCTCAAGATAAAATAGAGGATGCAATTAGTTATCAGAAAACTGTTATTGCTTTTGAAAAATCAGCCCCTAGCCAAAATGTTAGTGCGATAGTAAAAGCACAGAATAATTTATCTAATTTATTTGTGACAAGAGGTGATTATGCAAGCGCAGAACCTTTCTTGCGCGATTCGGTAGCAATATGTAATACACATAGATCATCGTTATCTTCAAGTCAAAGGCACAACACGGTGATTTCTTACTCGAAGGTATTACGTAAGTTAAAAAAGAACGCGGAAGCCGAGACGCTTGAAGCTGAAGACAAGAAGTTAGAAGATCAAGATAATAAAATTTTGGCTGAAGATATGAAATTCGAAGATCCAGAGGATAAAACTTTGGCTGAAACTAAAAAAAATGCACCAATAACCGATCTTGGAGGAGCTGCAAAAACAGAACAATCTGTGCCAACGGGAAAAGCGGAACAATCAGTACCAAGTGTCACCATAACTCCGAAGGCTGATCAGCATTAATCCTATGGATCTAGATTATTCACCATTTGATATGACCTCATTGGAAGATGATCAAGCCCAATTAGAAAGAATTTTATTAGAGTTGCCCCCGCAATATGAGATAAGGGGCAAAATGAGTCAAGGTGGGATGGGCAGCATTTTTAAAGCCCAGAATCGCTATACCACAGCGCATGTGGCAATCAAATTAATGCACTTTGAGTCAACCAGAAATACGGAGGCTATTAAGCGTTTTTATTTTGAAGCCAAAGCGGCAAGTTTACTAAAACACTCAAATATATGCAGACTCCTTGATTTTGGTGTCACCCGAAGCGGCTGGCCTTATTTGGTAATGGACTGGATAGAAGGTAAAGCCTTAGATCAAGTTATATTTGACAAAGGCAAACTCTCGGCAATGGAAGCAATACTGATTTTCAAACAGATAGCAGCTGCGTTGGGGCACGCTCATAAAAATAAAATTGTTCATCGCGATTTGAAGCCCGAAAATATTATGCTTGCTCAAGATCAAGATGGGCATTTTGAAGTGCAGATAGTCGACTTTGGAGTTGCTAAACTAATTGGTAATCAACACTCAACTAATGACTCAAATGGACTGACTAAGGCTGGGCTTACAGTTGGTACGCCAAAGTATATGAGTCCTGAGCAGATATCTGGGGGGAGCCTAGATAATCGAAGCGATCTGTATTCTCTTGGTTGTGTAATGTATTTTTGTTTAACTGGTAATCCTCCATTTTTGGGTCGGACCGTTGTAGAAACTTTAAAGAAGCATCTCTATGAACCAGTTCCGGTTTTTGATCCTGCTTTAGAAATTCCTGCTGAATTGCAAAGTATAATTTTTAAAGCAATGGATAAACAGGCCAATAATCGATTTTTAAATGCAGATGAATTAATACTAGAGCTAGATAAACTTATTTCACCGAAATCTTCAGTAGAACAAACAAATGAAATGCTCGCTCAAATATTACCTGATTTGATAGAACTTACACAGAGAAACAAAACCCTTGGTAAAGAAGGGTTAGTGCCGGCAAAAAAGGTTCCTTTCGTAGTATGGTTTATTTTGGGCTTCATTGTTGTTTATGGTATTTCAATATTTCTACAACAATTGATGGAAACACCCGATTCGAGTGCTAATAAGCCTCAAGCAATTCATCAAAATAAAGATAATAGCTTTCATTTTAGTTATTGACTTTGCCCTAGTCACTAAATTAAGTACTTTGTAAATGGTAAAGTACTATTTTTAGGAAATTAATGCCAGCAACTCATGAACACAGGCAACACATTGAGATCCGTCGCCTACAGCAAATCCTACTCGTTTGGTCGAGCCCGATCGAACATCGCCTGCTGCAAATACACCGGGTATAGTTGTTTCTGAGCGAGAGGGAAGCCTATCTTTTAAAGGCCATTTCCCTGACTGTAGAGCTTCAGCACCAGTTAAGACAAAGCCTTTCTCGTCACGTGCAATAGAATCAGGCAACCAATTTGCACCTGGGTCAGCGCCAATAAAAACAAATACTGCTGTAAGAGGAAGCTTTGAACGCTTACCATTGGTATTTATTTCTATTTGTTCTATAGCATTCTCGCCGAATACGGAAGTAACAATAGTGTTCTCATGAACAATAATATCTGGTTGGGCATAGATACGTTCAACTAAATAATGCGACATGTTCGGACCCAGTTTGCCTCGAGCAAATAAATGTACCTTTCGTCCTGGACAGCATTCTGTTAAGTAAACTGCTGCTTGTCCTGCTGAATTGCCTGCGCCTACTACCCCAACGTCGGTATGATCGTGTAGAATTGCTTCTATACTTGTGCAAGCATAATATATTCCTGCTCGCTCAAAACGTTCTGCGTTTTCAGCCTCTAATTTGCGCCAATTCATTCCAGTAGCTATTAGTACAGCTTTTGCTTTGATCGTGGCTCCACAGTCTAAAACAAGACGGTGATAACCGTCAGTAGTATCGCTGGGAGTAATGTTTTTAATTTCTACCGGCGCATAAAGCCGCGCACCAAATTTAAGCATTTGAATGACGCTGCGTAAAGCAAGTTCTTGCCCTGAGAGTCCAGAAGGAAAACCGATAAAATTTTCAATTTTGGAAGAGCCACTGGCTTGTCCCCCAGGACCAATCCAATCAAGTACAAGCGTAGATAGACCTTCTGAGGCAGAATAAACAGCGGCAGTCATTCCGGCTGGTCCAGCACCTATAATAACAATGTCTACCGTGGTGTCATAAAAGCACTGCCAAATCCGAGCAGCATGTGCTAAGTCAGTTAATCCAGGTTGAACGAGAATTTCGCCATGGCAATCAACCACAGGCAATTTTTTTGGAGAGCCAAGCGATAAATAGACTTCTTTTCCCTCTTTGGTTTCAGGGTCATACCAAGAAAAAGGTACAAAATTGCGATGAAGAAACTCGCGCACCAATGTGGTTATCTTACAGCGTCCTGGTCCTACAACTCTTAGTCCCAGTTTGTGCACTTGAGCAAATAATTCTCTGCGAGTTTGAAAGGCCACAATTAGTTTTTCAGAAATCCGGGGAATTTTGATCAGTAATTCAGACAATTTTTCGCTGGGAACACGAAGAACCTCGAGTTTTCCTCGGGCAATCCCAGAAATAATAATTGGTCTGCGGGTAAGTAAGTCTATGTCACCAGAAAAATGCCCGGGCTTATGCGTTACCACCAACTTGTTATTGTCTGACGGATTAACTATGTCAAGTAAACCAGATTTGACTACAATCATATCGCAGCCTTCTTCGCCAGCTGTCAAAACATATTGTCCATCAGTATATTCTTCGCAGGTCGATAGTGGTGAAAGCAAATCTAGCTCTTCGTCGGTAAGTTTGGGAAAAGCGCTTTCCATTAAGGTCAACATCTAGTACCTCGATTTAGCCGGAGCTAATAATTTCTTCTACCCAATAATTTTAGTTGCATACCAAGGTGCAGATCATTTGAAATTAATAAACCGCAGCTAATAAGCTTATAATCAGAATTTAGAATATGTGAGTGCATGGTAGACAATTTTAAAATTCTTTCTGAGAACAATTTAAGAATGAGATTGATTGCTGGTGGTGTTGCATACTTTGCTAATTTAGTAATCGACAATTTGCAAAGTGAAAAAAATATGTGCCGATGACAACTTATGCTCAATCGAAATTAGCCAATCTTTTGTTCATATAAATCTCACATATGATTTGTATGGATAGCGCACTAATACAATTAATATCAAAGTTCAAGTATTACTGTTATGTGGCCAACAAATCAAATATCATACGCTTAAATTGATCATAAAGAAAGTAAAGTGGTAGCGAATATAGTGTTATATTTGGTGTCACTAGTTTATGTACCTTTTGATTTTAACTAGAGCTTTGTTCTTAAAGTTTACAATTTTAACCATCTTGCGGTACACAGTGATTGGACTAAATTAAATGGAAGGTGATATTTATGTCTTCTGTTGATAGGCTGTCTATTGTCGCAGTTATATCGCTACTGACTGCCGGTGCGGTGGCACTGAGTGCAATAGTTGTAGTTCCTGCTGGTCAAAGAGCAGCGGTCTTCAATTGCATTAATGGTGTAGAAAAACGGAATTTGGCTGAAGGACTCCATGCATTAATACCATTACTCGAAAGTGCAGTTAAATATGATGTACGTACCCAAACTTACACAATGTCAGCTATTGATGATGAAGGTGATAAGAGAGGTGACGATGCTTTAACCGCTCTTAGTGCTGATGGTCAAACTGTTAAATTAGATGTCTCGATTCGTTATCAACTAATTCCAGAAGAAGTCTGGCAATTGCATGATCAAGTGGGACCTAATTATGTTGAAAAGATCATTCGGCCTGAAGTGCAAACCGTAATCCGTAATGTTGTTTCATCTTATACCGTAACGCGTCTCTATTCGAGCTCTCGTGAAAGCATACAAGCTCAAATGAAAGAACAAATGGAACACGGCTTGAATAAATACCATATTTGTCTCAATGAAGTACTTATTCGGAATATTGGTTTTTCAGACGCCTTTGCGAACGCTATAGAACAAAAGCAGGTTGCCTTGCAAGAAGCTGAACGCATGAAATATGTTTTACAAAAAGAAGAAGCGGAAAAGCAACGAAAAATTATCGCTGCTACAGGAGATGCTGGATCGATACGCTTGCGCGCTTTGGCTCTTAGAGAAAATCCGCAATTAGTTCAATACGAATATGTGCAAAAACTGGCTCCCAATGTGAAAGTTGTAATAGCCGATCACAAAATGCTCGTTAATCTTGGAGATGTATTGAGTTCTTCTAAATAATAGCTTCAACCATTCAGTGCAAAATAAACCCTTCAGCCTGTTAGACTGAGGGGTTTATATATTGTGGATCAGACGAGAGTCCATTTTTCATGACTGATATAATCAAAGCAATGACTACTCACCGATCATTTCTACTTTGTCGATAAATTCGCTGAATGTTTGAGCAATATGTTTTGGCTCGTCTTCTGCATTAAAGCCATTGTTCCATTGAACAATAGTATATTCGCCTTCCCTTGCATGGTGCAAGTTGAAACAAAAAATATTACCGTCATAATCATCAGCAAAAGGTAATAACTCACCTTGTTGAACTAAGGGAACCCTCTGGGTACAAGAAAAAACTTGTTCCATAAAGTCAAAAAATGTTTCATCTTCACTGGCGATGCTATACATGCGTACATGTTTAAAATTTCCGCCACCAAATTTTTTTAGAAATTGTATGTATCCTGGTGGGAGAGTAGTGCCTAATTCAGCTTCCAATTCGGCGATTTCTTCTTCTGTGGCTGCGCCTGGATAAATATTTTCGGGATCTTGAGAAAGTAATGAAATGAAATCAGTTAAAGATCTTGAACCTGATTCTTCGTCAATTTGTTTATTCATAGAGCTTTATGTTACCCAGTAACAACGAATAAGTTTCGATATTTTCATTTCTATCTGCGTGTATTTTATCAATCTATGTAGCTCAAGCTCGCTCAAAGTGAATGTTAAATAAGGAACTAAAGCGCTTAAATTCTCGGTTTCATTGATTAGAGTTATTATGGTTTAAGCTGCGCTAATGACAACCTGGGGCTTTGGTGTCAGTTGTTCTGCGTGCTGCAACCAAGTTTTTGCACTTTTTCATGATCGCTCAGTGCTAAATCGTGTTTGCCTAGCTTTTCATAAGCTTGTTCTCTAAAGCGGTAAGAATCGGCAAGGTTAGGATTAATTTCGATAGATTTTGAACAATCGTCAACGACTTGTTCCCATTTGCTAAGCTTTAAATAGGTTTGAGCACGAAGGTCATAGTAACCGGCGCGGTCCGGATACAGTTCAATAGCCTTTGCATAGTCATCCAGTGCTTTTTGATATTCTCCAAGTTGATAGTAAGCGCTAGCACGATCACAATAATTTTGGGCATAGCGTGGAGATTTAGCAATAGTCTGCGAAAAATCATTCATTGCCTTTTCAGTTTCTCCCAACTTCATATAAGCTAGTGCACGCTCAGTACGCACACTGGCAAAATCAGGACGTAACTGCAGGGCTTTTGTATAGTCATCGATCGCTTTTTGATATTGCCCTGATTTAGAATAAGCCATGCCTCTGCTCCAGAGAACATTTTCAGATCCAATATTCAATTCCAGAGTCTTGGAAAAGTCTGCGATTGCTTTGTTATATTGTCCCATTTTGGAATAGGTTGTAGCCCGATACAAATAACCCATTGGGTATCCAGGGCTCAGCTTTATTGCCTGAGAATAATATTCAATTGCTTTTTGATCATTTCCTGACTGCCTGCATTGTTCAATGAACATTTACAGCCGGAAACTTATACAAGTCAAATTAAATTGCCAGCCAGCCTATTTTGTTTAGAAAGCTGGAAATACCCTCATACTCAAGTTTTTAGACATAATTAAATCTTTGAGTAAAAATTAAACTTGCAGGAAAGCTGTTATTGAACAGGTTGCCAAGGGCATTTAGGTAAGTACTTACTAAATTTGGGACAGCTATTTTTTTATTCTTTGGGTCACTTGGACAACATTTTCTTACTGAAAGGTTACTGAATATGCGTACTCGAATAACTAATCATCATTCATTGATTGCTTTATCGGTTTTACTGCAATCAGTTATAAGTGTTGGCTACGTTCCTTTTGTATTTGCTCAATCAAGCGGTGCACATTCAAACGAATCAAGAAAAGAACAAATCATAAAAAGAGACGAGAAAGAAATTGCTAAAGATCAAAAACAAGTAAAAAGAGATCAATATGAAGAAACTAAGCTCAGTCAACAATTAACTAAGCTTGAATCGGAAAAACAGACTCGCCAAGTTAAAGAAGAAGAA
>JABDBL010000059.1 GCA_013288645.1 Candidatus Melainabacteria bacterium | reverse complement strand
GGCTCTTTATCTGGCGATGTATAAGGGGATCATTGATCATTGTTTGTACTATTGCTGGATCCTCAGATGCATAAGCTCGCATATAAGGAGATAAATCGACCACTGTGTCTGTTTTGACCAGGCCAACTAGCATATTTACACTGCCCACTACTGTTTTTGGAGTGACGTTCACGCGCCTTTTTAAAGCAGGACTGGATAAGATAATTCCATCCACTAGTTCAGGATGCGCTTCGGCTATTGATAGAGCTAAATTTGCACCCAAGCTTTCACCTAAACAGATAACAGGCAAATTCTTATAAGTCTTTTTTACTAATTGGATTATTTCTACCAGTTCTTCTTCGGCTTTGACGAAAGAGACTGAGTCTATTTGCCAACGGCGTCCGCTGCCTGGTAAATCAGGAGAAAGTACTAAGGTGCCTCCTTCGGCCAAATGATAGGCCAGACGGTCATATGTTAGGCCATGCATGGTAACGCCATGTAAGGCTATTACTATAGCTTTTGGCTTAGTTGCTGGATCTGACCATTGATATAGATATGGATAATGCTTGCCGGCCAAATCTGTTTGATCCATCCTTACGACTTTGCTGTAAGCCGGTAGGGCTAAGGCAAACTGCGTTGTAGTAGCCAGCGCAAGGATACAAACGAATTCCTTGGCAAGTTTGATCTGCCAGCTTGTCGAATCAAGCTGCCGCTTAAGATCGGCTATTAAAGTGATAAAAGTAAAGAAGTATTTTATAATTTGCTGAAACATACCCGACCCCTAAACCGGCTTGGGTTGGTTTAAGACGACTGTTTTCAAGGATTTTCGCCCGTTGTCCTACCTTTTCTATACCAACTTAGGCATACTTTTCAAACGCTTTTATCGTTTATTCGCTAATATTGCCTTGGAAGCAACGAGCTAATGCCAAAGAGAAAAGATATATCGAAAATTCTGGTTTTGGGAGCAGGTCCAATTACTATTGGACAGGCGTGTGAATTTGACTATTCTGGTAGTCAAGCATGTAAAGCTCTCAAAGACGAAGGTTATAAGGTAGTCCTGGTCAATTCAAACCCGGCGACGATCATGACTGATCCAGAGCTTGCTTTGGCCACTTATATCGAGCCAGTTACTGCAGATGTAGTGCGGGCCGTAATTGCCCGTGAACGGCCACAAGCTTTATTGCCCACAATGGGCGGTCAAACTGCTTTAAATGTGGCTGTCGAACTTGCAGAATCTGGTGTTCTTGCTCAGTACGGGGTTGAGCTGATCGGTGCCAAGGTTGAAGCTATTAAATTGGCAGAAGACAGAGAGCTGTTCAAACGGACTATGTTAGAGATTGGCCTGGATGTGCCTAATTCGGGAATTGCCCGTAATTTATCAGAAGTAAAAGATATTGCCACAAAGATAGGTTTTCCCGTCATTATTCGTCCAGCTTTTACATTAGGTGGTGCAGGTGGTGGCATAGCCTATAATCATGAAGAATTGGAGAATATAGCTGGACAAGGACTTAATCTGAGTCCTGTACATGAAATTTTACTTGAACAAAGTGTGATGGGTTGGAAAGAAATAGAGTTAGAAGTGGTACGTGATTGTTTAGATAATGTAGTCATAATCTGTTCAATCGAAAACTTTGATCCAATGGGCATACATACTGGCGATTCCATTACTGTTGCGCCAGTACAAACACTGACAGATAAGGAATATCAACGCTTACGTGATGCGTCTATCAAAATCATCCGAGCAATTGGCGTTGATACTGGTGGTTCAAATATTCAATTTGGAATTAATCCTTTGACTGGGCGTATTGTTGTTATTGAAATGAATCCGCGTGTCTCGCGCTCATCTGCCTTGGCCAGTAAAGCAACTGGCTATCCTATTGCAAAAATTGCTGCTAAATTAGCTGTTGGTTTATCTTTAGATGAAATATCTAACGATATTACAAAAACAACGCCAGCATCTTTTGAACCTACATTGGATTATGTAGTGACAAAGATTCCTCGTTTTAATTTTGAGCGCTTCCGTGGTGCTGATACGACATTAACCACACAGATGAAATCTGTAGGTGAAGTAATGGCCGTTGGCCGCACATTTCAAGAATCTATACAGAAGGCTTTGCGTGGACTTGAACTGGGTTTAACTGGTTTCGTTAAAGTACCGGCTAGACAAAAAGCTGAAATGGCTGACTGGCGCAAACGTTTATCTGTACCAAGCCATCATCGACTGACCGATATTTATGGTGCCATTGCTGCTGGTATTACAGCTTCGGAGATTCAAGAATTAACCAGCATTGATTCTTGGTTTATTGATAATCTCTTTGAGCTATATGAAAAGAGTGTTTGGATTGAAAAAAATATCAAGGGTATTGGCGATCTTGGAAAAGAAACACTTTTATCCCTTAAACGTATAGGCTTTGGTGATAAACAATTAGCCAATCTTATTGGCATTACGGAAGAGGATATTTTTGCCTTACGACAAAAACATAAAATAATGCCTGCATACAAAATAATCGATACTTGTGCGGCTGAATTTGCGGCTAGCACTCCTTATATGTATTCAACTTATGAAGAAGAATCCGAAGTGCCGCCTCCGACAAAACAAACTGTTTTGATTCTTGGTGGCGGGCCTAATCGTATCGGACAGGGCATCGAATTTGACTATTGTTGTGTTCACGCGAGCTTAGCTTTGCGTGAATTAAATTATGAAGCGGTGATGGTCAATTCTAACCCAGAAACTGTATCTACTGATTATGATGTATCGAGCAGACTCTACTTTGAACCTGTGACTTTAGAGGATGTTACTAATATTGCTTTAGTAGAGAAGCCAGTAGGTATTATTGTGCAGCTAGGCGGACAAACACCGCTTAAACTGGCTCGAGATCTAGAAGCAAGAGGATTCAAAATTCTTGGTACCAGTCCAGATTCTATTGATAGGGCTGAAGATAGAGCTCGCTTTAGTGAATTAGCTAAGCAGTTGAAATTAAAGCAGCCAGCCGGTGCAACTGCTACAAATGCAGAAGAAGCATTCGCTATTGCTGAGAAAGTCGGGTATCCAGTATTGGTAAGACCAAGTTATGTACTGGGTGGGCGAGCAATGGAAATAGCTTATTCTCGCGAAGATCTTAGTCGGTGGTTATCCACTGGTTTTTCACAACAAGACAGGATGTCTATTTTAATTGATCAATTTTTAGAAAATGCAATCGAGATCGATGTTGATGCAGTGAGCGATGGGCAGAATACAGTCATTGCTGGCATCATGGAACACGTTGAACAAGCAGGTATTCACTCAGGCGATAGTACTTGTGTTTTGCCTACGCAAACTATTCCGTTAAACATAGTAGAACAAATTAGAAAGGCCACTATTGACTTAGCAAAAGAATTGAAAGTCGTTGGTTTGATGAATATACAATTTGCTTTGCAAGGAAAAGAGCTTTATATTTTAGAAGTGAATCCGCGTGCAAGCCGGACTATTCCTTTTGTCTCTAAGGCAACTGGTGTACCTTGGGCAAAAATAGCGGCTTGCGTCATGACAGGGAAGACTTTAGCTGAATTAGAAGTGACACCACGATTGCTACCATCACATGTTTCAGTTAAATCGGTCGTAATTCCTTTTAGCAGATTTCCAGGAGCAGATATAAGTCTTGGACCGGAAATGCGTTCTACCGGTGAAGTGATGGGTATAGCTTCGCAATTTGGGTTAGCTTTCGCTAAAGCGCAATTAGGAGCAGGACATAAGCTGCCAACTGAAGGGCGTATATTCATATCAGTGTCTGACTGGTACAAGAATGATATTGTTTCAGTAGCTCAGTCTTTATATCAAATAGGTTTCGAGCTGGTGGCTACTCGTGGCACGGCTGCTGTAATTCGATCAGGTAATATTCCAGTTATTGTTGTTAACAAGGTTTCAGAAGGTAGGCCTAATCTGGTCGACCGTATAAAAAATGGCGAAATAAATTTGGTTATTAATATCCCGTCTAGCCGGACAGCCAGAGAGGATGATCAGCTTATACGCCGAGCTGCTATTAGTTATAATGTACCAGTGGTAACTACCGTAGCAGGAGCCAAAGCTACAGCCTCAGCGATTGCTGCCTTGCAAAGCGGGCCTCTGGCTGTTCATAGCTTGCAGGAATATCACGAAAAAATATCCATTACTGAGATTGCTAGTCGCAAACGTACACAAAACACGGCCGATTTCAACGTACACTTTTAAAGCGCAATATAATTATTTAGGCAATAAGCTTGGATAAATAATGACAATGGCTGTAAAAAAAGAGCGTGGCAAAAGACGCAAGTCAAGTAATAATATTAACGGTAGCAATTCGGTAGAAGAGAAAATTGCCGAACCTGGATTTGCCAAGCCATGGGTTTTAGCTTTGGCGAATTGTATTGATCACACCCTTTTAGGTCCAATCGCGACAACCCAAGATATAGTCAAGCTATGTGCTGAAGCGGCAGAATATAAAATGTTTGCTGTTTGCGTAAATCCTTTTCATGTCAAGCGAGCAGTGCGAGAACTTTCGTCTACGCAGGTGGCGGTTGCTACTGTTGTCGGATTTCCGTTAGGAGCCGACTTAACTGATATAAAAATTGCTCAAGCTCAACGCGCTCTTTTTGAGGGAGCAGAAGAATTGGATATGGTTATTAATATCGGTGCGTTGAAAGAATTAGATACTAATTATGTATTCAATGAAATACAATCTATTGTTAGGGTTGCCAAAGATCATCCTGTGAAAGTAATAATTGAATGCGATCTGCTAACAAAAGAAGAAAAAGTTCTGGCAACACAAATTTGTGCAAAAGCCGGTGCTGCAATGGTAAAAACCTCTACTGGCTTTGTAAAAGAAGGTAAGGGTGCTACTGCCGAAGATGTGGCATTGTTGAAGCAAACAATTGATAACCTGGTCCTTGATGGTGGTAAAGAGATCAAAATTAAAGCCAGTGGCGGCATTAAAGACTATAATCAAGCAATAGCTCTTATAGAAGCAGGTGCTACTCGTATTGGTACTTCTTCAGGTGTTAATATACTCAGTCAAGCTCGCTATAAAGGCAGCAAAACTAAAACAATGAAGTATATTTCTTCGGTACCATCTTTAGTATCTTAGATATTTAATATTGTTATCAAATGGTGTTTAAATAAAGGAGTAAATGGTTAGGTGATTAAACAAAAGAGATTTTTAGCAATTGCAATTTTTGCATTTCTTCTGGCGATATTTGTTGCTCCTGCGCAGAGTGCGGTGCAAACATCGCAAATTGATCAATCTTTGTCAGAAAATGCTGCTTTTAAAAAGGGCGAAGATTTTTATGCACATTTGAAACTTAAAGAAGCCTCGGAACAATATCGCGAAGTAACTCGTCAATTACCTGAAGCGGCTAAGGCGCATGAAAGATTGGGAGCATCGCTGGCAGGTATTGAGGATTATGAGGCAGCAATTGCTGCAGAGCAAACTGCTATAAAACTCGATCCTAAGTACTTTTTGCCGCATGTGATATTGGGACAAATATATTCTAATCAAGATAAAACCGATTTGGCATTAGAAGAGTTCAAACAGGCTGTGGAATTAAAGCCCGATAGTTTTCGAGCATCATTAGATTTAGGATATGCCTATACTCATATGGGCAAACTTGATGAGGCAATTGCTACTTATAAAAAGGCTATGCAATTAAAGCCGGAAGATCCTGCTCCCCATCTTAATTTAGGTGTAGTCTATTCTCAAAAACAAGATTACGAAGAAGCAATTAAAGAAGAACAAAAAGCTATTGAAATAAATAAAAATATTCCAGAAGCTTATATTAATCTTGGTAATGTTTATGCCGATACTGGTAAAACAACTGAAGCAATCGACCAGTATAAGCACGCCCTAAAGGTAGCTCCGGCGCATCCTAATGCTATAAGTGCTTTAGGCTGGATGTATGAAAAACAAGGTAACTATAAGGCTGCAGCTGCTGAACAAAGAAAGGCAATCAAATTCTGTCCTGGTTTTAGTCCTGCCCACAGACGTTTAGCGACAGTTCTAGATAAGCAAGGACAAACAGAAGCGGCCAAATTAGAGTATGAGGAAGCTCTCAAGCTCTCTCCTCAAGATGTAACGGCCATAGTTGAGTATGCGCAATTGTTGGAGAAAACAGGCAAAACAAAAGAAGCGTTAGAGCAGTATAAAAAGGCTTTGACTATTAATCCGGAAGTGAAAGCTGCAAAAGACGGTGTGGATAAATTAGAAAAGAACAGCAAATAACTTTCTCTTTTCCAAACTTCTCACTTCAGTATCTAAAACTATTAATAACGACTATTTGATTTTTCAGAGATGAATATCGTTTGGCGATGGTAGCAAGTGCTTTCAAAATTTGTTGTCTAGTCATATGGCTTGATTCATTGTTTCGATATTCAAATATTATGCCTGAATGGTTTTTGACTTTTTCAGACAAGCGAAGGAAGTCTCTATCCCTTGTATATAGAGTTCGTTTCTCTTTGGCAGCTATTGTTAATACACTTTCGTCAATGATTCCATACGGTGCTAATTGCTGAAGCCAAATAACATCGTATCCTGCTTTACGTAGCATATTGGAAAGCAAATGTTCTGATAAGTTTTCATCAAGCAGCAGGCGGATCTTCAATTATTATCCCCTCTGCTGCCAATAATCGTCTTTCTTCCTCAGACTCCATACGAATTAGAGATTCATTTTCTTTGCAATAGCGGATACATTCATAGACAGCTTCCAGTGGAAGGTCCCAATTTGCTGCAGTTTCTACAGGACTCATTTTGTCTAAAAGTATGTCACCATATACAGTGGCGGCTGGCAAACGACGACCCTTAACACAAAGTTGTCGCTTCCATGCATGTGGACGTTCAATTAGATATTTGTATTCGGATGGCTTCAAGACTTCCAGATCTGGAATCATAATTTTCTCTACTTGGTTTTGCTTATTACCACTCATATAAAGTTCTTGCCCTTCTTTCACTCTTCCTGCTACAACAGTATAAAATCGCACGGCAGAGAGAATGGCATCCTTTGTTGTCGGAGCATTGATAATTTCTTTTAGCTGAGCGATTTCAGCCTCTTGTTCAGGTGTAATATTAAAATTCTGGCGTTTAGTTATTTTCATCGCATAACACTTGTAAGTCAATAATGAGTATATCATACTTATGAGATGTCATGAATAAGATAGTATACTAATAAATTCACATCTTTTGTTTAAGCTTAAAAATACTAATAGTAGGTAGTAATTGGTGCACTTTCAATTAGCGGCATGTGCCCATTTAGAACTAGCATATTCACGAACTTCTTGTTCTATTTGTTCAGCTGAGTGATCGTAGCGAGCTTTGCGCAGTTCATAATCTGTTTGCAAATTCATCCACATTTGGGCTGACATGCCAAAACACTTAGATAATCGTAATGCAGTATCTATAGTGATACTGCGTTCACCATTAATAATTTCAGTGACACGATTTGCCGAAACACATAAAAGTTTGGCAAGGGCATTGCCACTTAACCCACATGGCTGCATTAGTTCAGTTTTTAAAATTTCTCCCGGATGAATCGGTGGTAACAGTGTTTCTTTTTTTTTCATCTTAAATTCCTTATTCTCATTAATGATAGTCAATTATTTCGACATTGTATGGTCCGTCATCTTGCCAAATAAAACAAATGCGCCACTGATTATTAATCCTAATGCTGTGTTGTCCGCTTCTGTCGCCTTTTAATCGCTCTAAACATAGTCCTGGGAATCTACTTAGATCGCTCAATTCTGTCGCAGCATGAAGCAATAAAAGTTTTTTCTTGGCAGAATCAGCAAAGCCCTGAAATTTTCTAACTCGTTCATCCTTGAAGAGTCTAGCTGTATCTTTGCATTTGAATGATCTGATCATATATTAAGCATAATATGTCTAGCATAATATGTCAAGGAGAAAGGTAAAGTAAATTTTGTCTTGTGATCGTGCTTCTGACGGGGTGGCTAGACTCCATTGTCCTCCTGATCTCACGAATTTCTCACAAAATTCTCCCAATAAAATCACATTTCTTGTTTAAGCTTAAAAGTGATACAAATTTAGGCTAGAAGAAGCTCGCTATGAGCAATCTATTGATGTTTGACCCTGAAGAAAATAATGATATTGAAGACGAATCTGGAGGTGGGCAGCCATCCAACAGCCGGTTATCTTCTATGGTGCACGAAGCAGTAAGAGCTATGGCTGAGTCGGATGGTTTTAGAGCTTTTGCTCGTATCGCCTCGACGGCAATTATGGCACTAGATGGCGATAATCCGTCGCCGCAAATTGAAGGAGCCGATAAAGGTAATTTGTCTAATGATCAAAAAGCTGGCAGTAGAGCCCGGGATAAGGCTCAATCACCAAATACTCGTGATGCGAACAGCGATCAGGAGACAAGAGATATTCTTATTAACGCTTATTTTATTCTGGATAAACATCACAGATCACCGCATGATTCTTCTATAGTACCTGCACAAGCACCTGTAGTTAAAAACGTTTACAATGACGTTACGTTAGCCGGTACTGGCAGTCAGGCACCAGAGCAGCAAAGTCGCAGCGTCCAAGACGCTGGTCAATCCTCAAGTACTGGTCAAAACAAAGCGGGTCAAAACCGGGAGCCAGATATTTTAAAAAATGTTGATTCTATTTTGGGTAGGCACCACAGATCATCAGATGATCGTTCTTTACGATCTGGGCAAACGTTACCAGGTAATGGTACGCAGAGCGGTACCGGAGTTGAAAAACAAGCTGCAAGTCAAAATGGTGAAGCTACTGCTGATAGGACCTTAGAAGCAGAGAAAGCAAAAAAAGCAGAACAAGCACAAGAGACAGAGCATGCCAGACAGACTCAAGAAGCAAGAGAAGCACAAGCAACCAGAGAAATGCAAGCAAGAGCACAAGAATTGCGGGCAGAAACTGCACGCAGAGCACGTGCTGAGTTAGACAAAGGCATTAAGCCGGAAGATCTGCCTGCAACCATTACTGATGCTGATGATGCCAAAAAATTTATAGAATATGCACGCCAAGATAATAAGAAAGTGATTATGGATTTCAGCACGCAAGGGTGTGGCTGGTGTAACAAAATGGAGAACGAAACTTATCCCCAAATTGATAAATCTGAATTTGTTGTCATGCATATAGATGTGGGAAATCTCCAGGGTGGGGTAGGAGAGTTCAAATCTGAAATGGGAATAAGCGGCCGCCATTCCGGTTATCCGTATACAGCGGTATTTGGGCCGAGTAATGATTATAGGGCCGCTCAGAAAACTCAAGAAGGTTATATGGATGCCGGAGATTTACTCAATTTGATTGGCACAGTGCATTAGGTTTTGTAGGACAGTCAGGTTATATCAGATGTATAATGCAGTCGAATTTGATGAACCAAATAAAGCAGAAACTGCCGGTAGCAAAAGTCCAGATGCGACAGGTAAAGGCGCAGGTAGTACTGAGGCTGCAGCGCGTTCAATGCAAGATATCACCGCAGAAAGATTGAAGGGACAAACTTCAGACGGTGGGGAAAAATTAGATAAAAAAATCACCGTCACCGGTGCTACTGTAGAAACCGACAAAAATGGTTTAGTCAGAAGTGTTGCGCGTCCCGATGGTTCTGCGATTCAAGATGCTGTTTATAGTAATGATGTAAATAAAAAAATAGAAAGCTTTGTTGCCAAACGTATTGATCAAAGCAAGGTTGTTTATAAGTGTGATAAAGATGGTAAGACATTCAGTCCATTCAGTGTCGACGGTAAGCCGCTGCCTAATGAGCCCGTAGTCTCCAAGGTCGAATTAAATACAAACGGCAATATTTCTTTTTTAGATGCAAACGGAAATAAAGTTATTGTGCGAGGCAACGGAACAATTATTCCCGCAGGAGAAGGTAAATTTGATGTGCAATTTGATGCAGAAGGACGAGCAAAAATAATTGCCAATGCTGATAAAATCCGCACTTATTCTTATAAGGGTACATCAAAAGATCCTATAGAGTATAAAGAGGAAAGTCCTAAGTTGCCTGGAGTTGTTTATGCTCATACTTTTAACGAAGAAACAAAAAAATGGGAATGTAAAAATCAAGATGGAGCGCCTTTCTCGACTCCCCAAGGAAGACGCAGGCTTTCAGAAGATCTTGTATTTGCTTATGAAGACAAGATGAAACTGGGCGATAAAGAAAAGACAGGTTTGCGCCTTAGCGGTCCGAATGGTGTGGAAGTATTTCAACATGTTCCTGAGCAACAAGAAGGTGCTCCTAAAGCGCCGGATAATGCTGATATTGTTGTATTGACTCATAATGAACAAGGACAATTTATAGGTGTGCAGACTTTTGCTCCACGTCTTGACAGTCAGGGAAAAGCTTTAAGAGATCCCGCTGGTAACAGACTTTTGGGAGTACCAGGAAAACAATATACAGCTGGATTTAAGGACGGCAAGTCTCGTATACTGGAAGCAGATCCTCTTACCGGCACGGCAATAGCTTGGGATAAACCAGGTAGTGAAGATAAATGGACAGGGCAAGTTATTTTTGCTGCAGCAAATTCACCCTTAAAAAGTGGTCAATTATTGCAGCCACGTCTTGATCTGGATATCAAAGAAAATGGATTGGTTACGTACACAGACGAGCAAAATGCTAAACATATGGAATTCAATAGACAAAGCAAAATAGAATTTCCGGATGGACATGTAGTACTTACGGATAGAGGCAATATTGTTGAGTGCAAGGATGACAAATATAAATTTGAATATATTTGGAAAGATGATAAAAATGGCAAGCCGGTATTAGAAAAAGCGTATTCGGTTGTTAATGGTAAAAAGGAGGATCTTTGGACTCCTTCTCCAGGTAATATAGCTTTGCCGCAACCAGATGGGCGTTTTTCCTGTAAGGTTGGGGACAATATTGTGGTATTGGATTTAGACTTCACTGCTACTACTTATCAGATTGGTAAAGATGAAGGTGGCCCAACACTTACCCCGATAGAAATAGAATTAACTACTGGTGCCAAGCGGACTATTACACCTGGGGCAGATATAGAGCATCCTAAGATGATTGTAGACACTTTTACTGATGCGAAGGGCAGAAATATGCGACGCACGATAGAAGCGTTGCCTGTGGTAACACCCAATCGGCAAATGGCTGCTCATAATCAACGTTTGCAAGAATATAAATTGACAGAAGAAATTCTTGCAACTATCAAGGCTGTTCAACTGGGACAAGTGTCTAAAGTTATTCATCCATTGACAGTTAGTAATCTGGAAATATTCAAAAATGGTGATTTGAGATTTACCGCTGCCAATGATCCTACAAATCCTTTTCAGCCCTTTGAAGGTATGCGATTTGAATTAAAAGCTAAAAGTATGGCTGAAAGCATAACCCCTCCTGCTAATGCTAACGTACCGGCTCCAAAATCAATAACGCCTGTGGCTACCGATATTCGTTTGGCTGATGCAAAACAACGATTAGAAAAAGTATTTGCAAAAGACATAAGCTCAAGACTGCCTGCTAAGGCTGACGGCACAGCTCGTTCTATGGATGACTACTTAAGCGAATATTTGCTCTTACCACGCATAGAAGCTGCTCCTGATGGACAACTGAATGCGGAGCAGAAAAATATAACAGCCTATAAATATGAATTAGCTTATGCGCTTGTCGACCAACAAAAACTAGATTCTGCTGAACGAAAAAGACAAGCCGGTCAGGCAAAGTAATAGACTGGTTGAATTGGTTTGCTAAGAAAATTGGACATTAAGATATCTTTTTGAAGATTTTCCTTGGCAGATTATATTATTTTATGTTTTGAGAACATTCTTGGAAATGCGAATTCGCTTCCACATCTTGTCCAGTCCATCACCGGGTTCGTTGGGGTTATTTCCTCTTCCCCAGTGGTTATATTGGTCGCGCTCCAAGGACAATACGAGTTCATCTCCATCATTCTCTTCCATTACCGCTCTATTATATTTTCCCATGGAGTGACCTGGACTATACGCGGGGTAAAAGCCAAGTGTTTCATCGACGGCTACGCCATCTTCGTCTTCGCTTTCTCCTAATAACATAGTTGCTCCGCCAACTGCTTGTACATTGTTACCATTATAGTGATACTTGCCGTAAGTGAGATAGGAAATCATAGAATTGCCTTGGAAATTGGAGGGTTTCTGTCCATTGGTATCACCTCGTCCTAATTCATTTGCAGTTAGGCGCACAACTTCTCCTGAATAAGTTTCATGCTCTCCTGTAGTAATACAATTCATAGCTGCTTCCATCATTTCTTTGGGGCGTGCGAGCCAGACTGCTACTAATTGGGTTTGATCTGAACAAGTTCCCATTTGTGCTTGGTCGTCATTGAAGATCGCGTCAAAACACATATCTACATGCGATTGCCAATCATAAACAAAATTTTCATCATATCCACTATTAGAATAAGCTTCGGCAGCGCTGCCGGTAAATTCTCCATGCTTCATTTTTAGATAAGCATCGGTTGCAGCATCTAAAGCAGCAGCCATTTTTTCATTGGTTTTGGCACCAGGAAAAACTAATGCATCACCCAAGTCATCTGTCCATCCTTCTTTTTGTGCTTCTTCGGTAGCTGCACGTTGTAA
>JABDBL010000058.1:2772-12648 GCA_013288645.1 Candidatus Melainabacteria bacterium | reverse complement strand
CCATTTCATTGAGCATCACAGTGAGAATATCACGCTCTTGTTCTCTGCTCTTTACTTGATGCTGAAGTTCAGCAAGTGCTGTTTTTAATTCTTCCGTTTCTTGGACTTTAACGTCCAATAAATTACTAATCCGCGAAAATTCTTGATGTATTGATTTGTTCTCTCTAGCTTTATCAGCCAGTATGAGTCCTTGAGCGGTAAGTTCAGCTTTCAGATCTTCTGTATCACGTGCTGCACGTTCTAATTCCCTCGCTTGTGCCGACAAGAATAAATTCTTTTCCTGGGCTTGTAAGAGCAAATCTTGTAGCTCCAATACCTTCTCCATCAAGGATTTAATGTTCCATTGTGGGGACAAGCCCTGTTCTGGAGCACTGTTGGCATTTACAGTGAAATTAGCATCTGCCATGGTATTAAGTATCATTTCCTAATTAATATGCTATTTTTCTATTCCCAGGTCTCATGCTTATCAATCAATCTATACCGCTGTTATGAATTGTGAGCATGGTTTAGCAAAGAATTTATCCTTTTAATATGAGCAATTTAAGAATCGTAAAAGGGGAGGTATTTACTCCTAACAAAGTGGAAATTCGTGATCTTTTCATAGAAGAAGGCTTGGTAGATTTTGTTTCCACCAGAGATGGCCAGAATTTTGCTACCACGATTAATGCAGATAATTGCTATGTTACACCTGGTTTATTCGATTTACAGGTGAATGGCTCTCAAGGGTGCGACCTTTGGACTGAACCTGATGCCCCGCAATTCGCTAGCTTGTGTGCCGACATGCTAAGAGCTGGAGTTACCGCATTTTTACCAACTTTGATTACAGCGGATATTCAGCACTTGTATAAAAATGTCAATTTTCTCGAATCTATGGGTGTTGGTAAGAATATTTGCCCAGAGCTAAATCAATCTATAGGTGAACAATTTGGTTTAAAACTCAATGCTAAAGGGAGCCGAGAATTAGTTCTTTTGCCAGGCATACATCTGGAAGGGCCATATTTATCGAAGCAAAGGGCAGGTGCCCATCCACGGCAATTTATTAGACCCATAAATATGGTTGAATTCGCTGAATTAATGAGTCCTGCCGTTAAGCTAGTTACTTTAGCGCCTGAATTAGCCGGTGGGAAATTGGCTATAGATTATTTACTCAAGCATGAAATTATACCTTCACTTGGACACTCGGATGCGACATACAAGCAGGCTAAACAAGCTTTCGATGCCGGAATATCAATAGTTACGCATATTTTCAACGCTTTGCCACCTATTCATCAAAGGCAACCAGGTGCTGTGGTGGCAGCTTTGTTAGATGAAAATGTTTATTGTTGTGTCATTTGCGATGGATTACATGTTGACCCTGAAATGGTCAAACTGCTGCTAAAAATAAAGGGGAAAGACCGAGTTATTTTAGTCACTGATATTGCCCATATTGGCACTACAGGTGGTAGCTTGCTTGGATCATCAATTAGACTCTCTACAGCAATAACTAATATAGTAAACTGGGGCATTGTAAACTTTTCGGAAGCTATTCAAATGGCAAGCTTGAATCCCGCCAGAGCAATGAATCTAGATAATATGATTGGTCAAATAGGAAAAGGCCGGCGTGCAGATTTAGTTATTTGGGATAAAAAATCATTCAAAATTAAACATGTAATTGCAAATGGTATAACTGTTTTTTAAGAGGTTGTTTGTTATGTTAATAAAAAAGTTTGATAGAGAGTCTGCGCTAATACTTACTACTGCTTTTTCTCTTTCTCTTGCTATGTTCAATCCGGCTTTAGCTCAAGGCGTTAACAATACAACCACTGCGAAAAAGGTTTCTAAAGCTTCCGCTACCAAGACGAAGACTAGGGTAACAAAATCTATTGATGTTACTATCCCACCTATTCAACGCCGGAAAGGCAAAATTTCTGATGAAGACGCAAAAACGGCTGGCCAAAATGCAAATAAATTTTATCGCATAGCTGAGCAAAAAGAAAAAGCCGGCAAGCTAGACGAGGCTAAGCAATACTATTACAAGGCGGTTGTATCTAGGGCGCAAGTATGGGGCGAATATGATCCAGCAGTTGCTAAGATTGCCTTAAAAATAGGGGAGGTTGAGCTCAAACAAAAACATCCCGCCGCCGCGCGCACATGGTTTAAACAGACTTTAAAAGCTTTTTCTAAAAGATATGGATCTGGGGATTATGAGTTGATCCCTGTATTGACAATGTTAGCTAAATTAGAAACTGGTGAAAAAGATCATGAAGCGGCTACCTCCTATTACCAGCATATTCTTTTATTACAAGAAAGACAACTTGGTGAAGAAAACCCCCAAACAATTCCTACCCGCATTTCTTACATACAAGAATTAATAGCAGATAAAGATCCATCCGAAGCTGAATTGGCAGCCCAAAAAGCTATTGAAATTGAAAAGAAAGTACGTGGGGCGGCTAGCCCCGATTTGCCTAAATTTGAACAGTTATTATCCACTGCTCAAGCGGCTAGAGCGAGCAAGAGAAGTCAGTGAATTTTCGTATGGTCCAGGCAAAAGTTGGCTTGCCTTTGTTTTCAAACTTTGTCCTTCGAAATTCAAGATTACATTAGCATTGTGTGCGTAATCGATAATAAGTTGTCTGCAATTGCCGCAAGGTGACAGAACTGGATAGTCTTCATCTATTTTTTTTACTGCGACTATAGAAATAATATTTTTATCGCCGTTTGATATAGCGCTACCTATGGCAACTGCTTCAGCACATGGTCCGTAACCGCTAGATTTTATATTTACCGAAGTATAGATCTTTCCTGATTCAGTCCTTAAGGCGCAGCCTATTTGATGCTTAATCGGATGGAAATTTGCTTTTAATATATTAACAGCCGCTTCAATTAGCTCTAAGTCGGTTTTATCTAATTTGTCAAAAGAAGCAGCCCAATGATCTTTATGATTAGTTTCTGTCATTTATTATGTCCAATAATGCAGTTTAAACCCTTGTTTTCCTAGAATAGCATGTCTTGCTAAACTGCGAGAAAGGACTCTTCAGTAGCAATAAATCGGAACCATAGTTATGGACGGAAGAAATTATCTGGCAACCTGAGATTAGTGCGCACATTTTGCCAGGTTGATTCGGACCAAATTCTACCGTCTATATAATCTTCCCAGAATATAGGTAAATAAGTTTTTGGATCTACGTAGATGCGTTTTAGCAAAAGTAACTTTGTTGGCTGCGCTGAAGAGTACATGTCCAAAACATAGTTTGGACTATTGAATTTATTTGTTTGCCTCGCATCGATAGTATTTAGGCTTAAATCGCCTTGCTTAAGCATATTTTTCAAATAAGCAGCCAATGAATAAAAATCTGTATCAGCCATGGGGAAACCGTTTATTGCTTTAGCCATATCTGAATCAATCGACACAGCTCCACTGAAATATTTCAACAAACCGCCCAAATGTCCGTGTATTTTGCCATCTTCTGCCAAAATTGCTAGCGATCCTTTTCTTGATCCTTGTTTGACTTCTAGTTTTAAAAATTTTGGTTTGTGAAAATAAAAAGTGCCTTCTTCATTGAGTGTTTGCTTTTCTTTGTACACTTTCATTCTGTAATCAGCTGAATAAGCTGATAGATTAAAGGCGGCATTGAGCATTTTATCTATGAGAGCGCAGCCATCTTGAACGCCATCACTTATTACCGCACCGGGCTCAAGTTTATAATATGTTTTCGTTGTCATGAAGTTGTTCGCCTGTCCATCAACTTCTAAGTTGCAAAAAATTGTCGGGCAAGCAACAAGTCCACAGAGCAAAAGAATATTTATTGCAAGCGGTGCTGAAATGCGACAATAAGCGTTCATTCTAATTAATATTTTTTTGACTCGTTTATGCATAATATTGCCAAATACTTGCTAAAATCTGGCAGTTTGTAAGCTCTAACTAATTAGAAAAATTACTGAATGGTGTAAATTAGTCTTGATTTTGATAATTTTCATTTTCGGGTATTGGTCAAATTGGTGACCAATATAGCACGTTCCATTTTGGCCTCAATCTTATTCATATGAGTAAAGCTTTTTTTTACTGTTTTCTTTGCATTTACTTAACTGCTTTTCCAGTTACTTATGTCGGTGCTGATGAATTAAACGCTTCAACCGTGCGTCCAAAAGTTGTATTAGCTTTAGGTGGTGGTGGCACCCGTGGTGCTGCACATATTGGTGTATTGCGGGTATTGAAAGAACAAGGCATTCAGGTGGATGCCATTGTTGGTACAAGTATGGGAGCCCTTGTTGGCGGACTTTATTGTGCCGGCATGAATCTAGATGCCATTGAGCAGATCTTTTATCACGGAAAGTTGGCCCATGCTTTTGACACTGTGCCTATACCAGTAAGACTGGTGCTCATACCGGTCCTTTGTATCCCACGTTTATTTGGCTATCATCCGTATGATGGACTTTATAGGGGTAATAAATTTGCTAATTATTTAACTAGTTTAGCGCCTCCAGACAAGCGACATATTGAAGATTTTCAACCTGTTTTCTGGGCGATTGCCACTAACTTAGTGGATGGGGAACCGTTTGCTATTAAAAAGGGTTGTATAGGAAGAGCCATTCAAGCCAGTTCGGCTATACCCCAATTGCGCAAACCAGTTGAAATTGATGGGGCTTTACTTGTGGATGGCGGCATAGTGGAAAATTTGCCTATCGAGCATGCGTTAAAAATGAATTGCGACTATATTATTGCAGTTGATGTTGATGAGAAACTTGATCCGGTTCCTTTGAATACTTTTCGCGCTATCGGAAGTGTAGCTACACGGGTGCTCAATATCGGCTTGAGTAGAATTGACAGTTATCAGAGTAAACTATCAACAACAGCTACAATAATTCATCCAGATGTATGCGGTATTAGTTTGTTGTCTCTGGACAAAAACGATGCTAAAAGAGCCGTTATAGCCGGAGAAAAAGCTGCCCGGCAAGCCATTCCGACTATTAAACAACAACTTGCAGAACTATCACAGCAAAAGAATGATCAAAAAATCGAACAATAACTTTAAACTCAGATTTTCCAATCACGTCCGTCGCGATTAATTAATTTATTAGCCGCAAGCGGTCCCCATGTGCCAGCTGGATAATTTGGAAAGTCTTTTGGTTTTTCAGATTGCCAAACATCCAAAATTGGCTGCACAACACGCCAACCAGCTTCGACATTGTCATCTCGTTGGAATAATGTCTGATCTCCTACCATACAGTCATATATTAACGTTTCATAGCCTGTACTTGGTGAAGGACCAAAATAGTCTTGATAATCAAAATCCATTTGTACCGGACCCACCTGTAAAAGCGGACCAGGTATCTTAGCACCAAATTCTAGTGATATGCCTTCATGAGGTTGAATGTGCATTATCAAATAATTTTCTACTAAACTTGATACGGTTGTGTTTCTAAATAGACATGAAGGTGGAGACTTAAATTTGATGGCAATCTCAGTTGTCCGTTTTGGCAAACGCTTACCTGTGCGTAAATAAAATGGTACGTCCACCCAACGCCAATTATCAATCATTAGTTTCATGGCTGTGAATGTTTCCGTCGTGGAATCAGGTGCCACTCGATTTTCTGTTCTATAGCCCGGCACAGGCTGTCCATCTATTTCTCCAGCCGCATATTGTCCGCGTACCACATTTGTGTGTACATCTTCATAAGTCAAAGGACGTATACTATTTATTAATTCAGTTTTTTTGCTACGTACGACATCAGCATCAAAACAAGTTGGTGGTTCCATAGCAATAAAACTCAAAAGCTGGAACATATGATTAGGCACCATATCACGCAAATTGCCGGCTTTTTCATAAAAACCACCGCGAGCCTCTACTCCTACGGTTTCAGCCACAGTTATTTGCACATTGTCAATATAATGATGATTCCAAGTTGGTTCGAAAATACCGTTACCAAACCGAAAGACAAGTATGTTTTGGACAGTTTCTTTCCCTAAATAGTGGTCTATACGATAAATTTGATTTTCGTTCAGAACAGTAAGCAATTTTTTATTCAACTCATGAGCCGATTTCAAATCACGACCAAACGGTTTTTCTATGATGAAATGTCGCCACTGATTTTCTAATGCCTTGTGCAAATCAGCTTGGCTAGCTTTCTCGACAATGGTCTCAAAATAGTCTTCAGAGGTGGCCAAGTAAAACAAATAATTGCCCTGGGTGCCATGTTCTCTATCTACATTTGCCAGTAATTCTCCTAAATTGCTATAAACTTTTGCATCATCGAAATTACCTTGCAAATAATATATACGTTCTTTAAACCAGTTCCAATGTTCTGCATCGAAACGAGAAGCCGCATATTCTTTCGTTGAAGAAGTTAGGTCTTCGCGGAATGCGTCTGTATTTATTGGTGCGCGTGATAATCCAATAACAGCAAAATTCTCAGGCAATAGTTTATTAAGACGCATATTATAAAGCGAAGGCAATAACTTACGTTTTGTCAGGTCACCGGCTGCTCCGAAAATAATAATTGCACAAGGACCTGGCGGCATTTCGCACAAAGTAGAGGCTAAATTAATCGGATTAGTTACAGTCATTGTCATATTTTTGTCCTACAGATTTCTTCTACGGCTTCCTGAATTGCTGAGAGACCATCGTTAAGCTTTCCCTTTACGTGCAGCCTTAAAACTCTTCGTTTGCGTTCACACAATACTTGATAATCTCCAATAGCTTGAGCATTTTTTACTACTGCAAAAGTATATCTTTTCCCCGGTACAGGCAGATCAACAGTATCATCCGCAGTAATTTCTATAAAAATACCAGTATTAGGACCACCTTTATAAACTTGTCCAGTTGAGTGTAAATAACGCGGACCAAAACCTAAACATGTTGCGGCCTTAAAATGATTACGCAGGAGCATACGGATCTTCTGCAATGTGCCTCGATTGGTTTCATTCATTGCAATATAAGCCAGTAAAGCAAAATAGTCTCCCTTGCTTACATTGTTGATAAATGCACCTAATACTTCAGATAAAGATTTCGGATTACTAGTGATTTTAGTGATATTTTTCCAGTTGTTTTCGTCCGCATATACATCGATTGCTGGCCGAGTATTGGACAAAGATAAAATTGGAGACTCTGCTTTAAGTTTGCCTGTTTTCTCATAATCGTCTGTTATTGCTCGCGTTTTTATCTTACTCGCTTCTACGTCTGGTTGGTTAAAAGGATTGATACCCATAATAGAGCCAGCCACTGCTGTAGCAAATTCAAAACGGAAAAATTCGCCAGCAAGATCATATACATCATTTACTGCAATTCGAAAAACGGTAAAATCTGCTTTTTCTAGTTTCTCGACATCCTTATCTTGAGTTGGGTCAGCCTGATTCTTTAGACGTATATAAATGAAGACCCTATCTTGCCCGTAATCCGAAGAATTCCCTAAATTTTCTTGGTCAATCGGAATTATTCCCTTGCCCGATTTACCAGTAGACTCAGCCATTAATTGCTCTAACCAGGCACCAAATTCGGCTATTGCAGGACTTACTATAAATGTAACTTTATCTTTTTTAAGCCCAACTTCTCGACCTAATAGTTGGCCCAGGGCTAATCCCTCGTTCTTTTCGATGGCCGAGTCGGGACCACAAATTTTCATCATTGATTTTGCTCTATCGAGAAAGCGTGATAAATCTATACCCATCACCGCTGCTGGTATCATGCCAAAATCTGATAATACTGAATAGCGTCCGCCAATTGATGGTAGCCCATAAAAAATGTGTCGAAAACCCTCTGATTTAGCGACTTTCTCCATATGCGATCCGGGGTCTGTAATAGCAATAAATTGCTTAGCAGATTTTTCAGCTCCTATCTGTGCTTTTACTTTGTCGAAAAAGTAGTCTTTTAGAATATTTGGTTCCAGAGTACTACCCGACTTACTAGAGACAATGAAAAGAGTATGCGCAACTTCGATCTTTCCTTCTACAGCTTTAATCTGCTCTGGTACGGTCGAATCGATCATATAAAATTCTGGAAAGCCTGCAATTTTTCCGAAAGCTGCAGATAATACTGCTGGTCCTAAACTAGAGCCGCCCATACCAATTAGCAGGATTTGTTTGAATTTGCCTTTATTTAGGTCATCAACAAGATTTTTGAATTTGCTTAGTTGAGCAATTTGTTCATCTACAATATTTAGCCAGCCAAGCCATGCTCCCTCGTCCTGACCAGTCCAAAGACTAGCGTCGCCAGCCCATAATTTTTTTACTGTCTCTGGCTTTCCCCATTCAATAAGTTTTTTTTTTACGTCTTCAGTAAGGGTACTTGCGCTCTCGCTTGTACCGCCCAACTGGGCATATTTGTTTTTTAAAGTAGCTAATAATTCATCAAAAGGATCAGAAAATAATTTTATTCCATCAGTCACCAATTGTTTACAAATGGCTTCTAAGGAAATTCCAGCTTTTTCTAAATCATTGAGCGTGGTTTTTGCTGCCTCTAAATCCATCTCCAAAGTCTTAGCTACTTTGCCGTGATCTCTAAACGCATCGTATGTAGCGGGTGGAATAGTATTAACTGTGTCAGGGCCGATTAACTCTTCCACATAATAAACATCTCTATATTTAGGATTTTTAGTGCTTGTGCTGGCCCATAAAAGCCGCTGTGGCATCGCACCTTTTTTTGCTAGCACTTGCCAGTTAGGCTGGCTGATAAGCTCTTTATAAAGATGATAAGTTGCTTTGGCATTAGCTATGGCTATTTTGCCCAGCAAATTGTTTAAATTCTTCTTTATGTTTTCGTCTTTTGCTGCTTGGATTTTTTCTGTAATTGCTTTATCTACAGCTGAGTCTATGCGACTTATGAAGAAGCTTGCTACGCTGGCAACTTTACTTACATCGCCACCTTTGCTAGCGAAACGTTCAAGACCTTTAATGTAAGTCTTAGCTACTTTTTCGTACACAGTCTTAGAAAACAGTAGAGTAACATTTACATTAATACCGCTAGCAATTAGCTCTTCTAAGGCCGGAATGCCTTCAGCAGTACCTGGTACTTTGATCATTACATTTGGTCGATTAACTTCTTGCCAAAGACGTTTTGCTTCTGCAATAGTAGCTTTAGTATCTAAGGCTAAATAAGGTGAAACTTCTAGACTTACATAGCCGTCGAGCCCTTTAGTGTGGTCATAAACAGTTCTGAATAAGTCGGCTGCCTTTTGTACATCTTCAACTGCCAATTTCTCGTAAAGTAAACTTGCTTCTAAATTTTCTTTGACAAGAGATTTGATCGCTTGATTATAATCTGTACTCGTGCCTATAGCTTTCTGGAAAATGGCTGGATTAGACGTCATTCCACGTAAACCATCATTTTTGATTAGTTTACTTAATTCACCATTTATCAACATATCTCTTCTAATGTAGTCAAGCCAAACGGATTGGCCGAAGTTTAAAAGAGATTTGATGGGATTTACTGCTTGTGCTATTTCCACAATTATACTCCTAGTATTCTACGTGCTTGATTATAACTGTAATTATGGTCTTTGTAATGTAATGACACCACTCTCTTTAGCCACAATCACCAAGTCTGCCATATTGACAAACAGCCCAGTTTCTACGACGCCAGTGATGAGCTTCAGATCCTTATCTAGTTTACGTGCATTTTCAATTTTTGGAAATTGGCAATTCAAGATATAGTGATTGCTGTCAGTAATAATTGCTTTGTTATTGGAATCGAGTTTTAACTCGGCATTGCAACCATGCTGAGCAACGATTTGGCGAGTTAATTCCCAACCAAATGGCACTATTTCTAAAGGTAACGGCGTCTTGTTTCCAAGACAATCAACTAATTTGTGCTCATCTACCATAATAGTTCTGTAATTCTTTTTCATAAGCAGAAGCGGCCTGGTATACATCAGCTAGTTCTGTATTTACAGGATGTATATTAG
>JABDBL010000058.1:0-2748 GCA_013288645.1 Candidatus Melainabacteria bacterium | reverse complement strand
TCCTTTAACTAGGTTTATTGTTTTTAATTCAACTTGATCAGCTCCATCAATAGTTATATCTATAATTGGGTTTTCAGCAAATGTGGTTAATTGAATTCCGTATTTTTGAGCTAATGAACGTGATTGCTCTGATGTAGGTATAGCGAGTATTTTAAGTCCGCTAGCTACTTTTTTACCTAAAGCTTCGATTGCATAGGTTGCTGTTGAACCACTTCCCAGTCCAACCACCATGTCATCCTTAATGAAGTCAATGGCGGCATTAGCAGCCTCAAATTTTAATCTCTCAATATCTGACACTAATTAGCTCCGGTGACAAATGCCCCTATTTGTGAGAAGTTATAGTTATAGGGCCAATGTTGATCATAATTGGAATAATTCGAAGTACTTACCAGTAATAGCCTAAAATTTAGATAGAAATATGGTAGTCAAGCATGTTAATCACAATCTTAATTATCAATATGCTTCAAAACAAGCCTATTTTAAAAAGTTTGATTATAACTTATTGTGAAAATGGGAATAAGTTTGTAGGAGCGGGCAAGACATGATTAAATCCAAACAAGCCGTAATAGATGTTCAGGCAGATACAATTTCAGTTGCTAAACGAGCGGCAAACTGGCTTGTTGAACACTTACAAAAATCTTCTGTGGATAAGTTTGCTCTTTGTTTGTCTGGTGGACAAACGCCTCAGCTTTTATACAAAACTCTTGCTCAACCTGAATTTTCAAAACAAATTCCTTGGTCTAAAGTGCACCTTTTTTGGGGTGACGAACGTTTCGTGTCCAAGAGCAATGATTTGAGCAATTACAAAATGGTCAAGACAGTCTTGCTAGACCATATTTCAATTCCAGAATCTAATATACATCCTGTAAATACAGAACTAGCTGATGTATACCAGGCCGCTTCTGCTTATGAAAAAGAATTACAGAACTATTATGGTAATAAGACTTTGGTACCGCATCGTTATTTATTTGATGTTACTCTGCTGGGTGTAGGCAGCGACGGACATACCGCTTCGCTGTTTCCTGGTAGTGATGTACTTAAAGAACAAAATGCCTGGGTTAAAGCAGTGGTAGGTGTAAAGAAGGAAGATAGAATTACACTCACTGTTCCTGTCTTAGAAAGTAGTAAAGCCGTTGCATTTTTAGCTACTGGAGCCGAAAAGAGCCCTATTATCAAACAAGTATTAAGTGGAGACGGGGACCTGCCTGCTGCTAGAATAAAGCCTGAGGGCAACTTATATTGGTTCCTGGATCAAACTGCCTATTTGAGCGGATCTAATTCAAAGTAAGTAGTGTATTCTTTTTATTTTCAATTTTTGCTTTACACCAAGCAAAGATGTTTTCATGGAAAAGAATATGATCGGCTAGGCTTTTAATAGCATTTACAAAATTATTGTTTGGACCAAGCCTGGACACAGCGATTGGGAAGGCTTGTTTGAGTTGAAAATCAGCAGCTTTTAAATTACCTTGTTGATAATAAAGCAGTGCTAAACCATAAGAAGCTTTAGCTAAAAATAGCCCATGATGACCAACATAATTTCCTCCCCAATCAATTGCTTCTTTATACAGTTGTTCAGATTCTTTCAGCTTATTTTCTCTGCGCCATATATCAGCTAATAGTGCATCTGAATAAGCATATTCGGCCGCATTATTTAAACGATTTGTTTTTGCCAAATTGTACATTTGCTCGTAAATGTGTTCAGCCTGAGCAATATCACTTCTTTCACTGTATATATCACCCAGCACTTTTAAAGCTGTAATTTTAATTTCTATTTGATTATTGCTTTGGTTCATTGCTAAAACTTTTCGAGCAGATTGCTCAGCACTATTTAAATCACCAGACGCGTATTGAGCAAAAGCAATGGTTGCATAAAGTTCTGGCGGACTAATTGACTTATTGGCTGTCTCTATATTTTGTAATTCACTAAGTCTTGTCAATGCCTCATTAAACTGTCCAGAAGCTAAAAGAAACTGTATAAGTGAAAACAATATCCTTGTATAGTCAGGCGAAGACTTACTTTTCTCTCGTCCAATTTCATTCAATTTATTTGTTAAAAAATCTCTTTGTTCTAATAGTTTTGCAGATAGCTTTTCGTTGGATTTAGCTTGAAAGAGCCAAAGTTTGTTATTATCGAACGATTTATCTGTCCAAGGCGAGAAGTAGGGTCTAATGATTGAGACTAGTGGACAGATTAAAAATATCAAGATAGCCAGAGAAATTGTCCCCAGCACAAATTGCCACTTATATGCAGAAAGAACACTGATTGTAGGCTTTTTTACAACATTTGCTTTTTTTTGCCATTCTTGTTCTTTTGCTGTTGTTAACAGATCTAAATCTTGCCTAACCAAAAAAGCTGATTGATATCGTTCTCTTGCATTGGGACGCAATAATTTATTGGCTATTAGTTGATAACGACTTAGAAGAGGATGAATGGGCAATAACTGTTCTAATTCTGTTGGCGCTTTATGCTTTTGTTTATATGTTGTTTCCATAGCACTTTTACTGATAAAGGGTGGCTTACCGCAAGCTACTTCGTACATCAAACAACCGAATGAATAAAGATCTGAACGCTCATCTATATTTTGCCCCAATCTTTGTTCAGGACTCATGTAGGGGGCATCGCCAAAAATTGGGTGTGTAGAGGAACTATGTTGTTTATTGGTTTTAGTCATTCGGTCTATTAAACGCATAAAGCCAAAATCTACTATTTTTGGTTCATCAGTATTAAATTGATCATCGACTATAAAA
>JABDBL010000057.1 GCA_013288645.1 Candidatus Melainabacteria bacterium | reverse complement strand
GCTAATGTTTTTACTTTGTCAGCACCGATATCAAATACTTGCCCAGTTTTTGTGTCGATAAAATGATGATGATCATCAATATTTGCATCATAACGAGCGGGACCTGATTCCAAATAAACTTCTTTCAAAGCTCCTGCTTGAACCAAAGCATTTAAAGTATTATAAATAGTAGCTCTCGATAGCGGAATGGGCAGTTGATTAGCTACTGATTGAAAAATCTGATCGGCTGTAGGATGGCATTTTGTATTACATATATATTCGGCAATAACCATACGCTGCATCGTTGGCTTTACACCAAACTTCTGTAAAAATTTTTCAACGCTTATACTTTCCACCTAAACAATTTCCTCACCGAACGACAAATAAGTCACCTTCCATACTTAGAATAACTCTAAAGTTGTTATATGTCAAGACAACATACCAGTTCGAGACTTCGCCCATATTTAAGTTCTAATTGATGAAGATCTTGTTTAAACTGCCGCTGATTCTAGCTGACGCTTATTGATCGGCGCCCATCTCAAACAACTAGCAATTTTACGTGAAAGCCTTTCCTGAACAGTTTTATCTATTTTAACTGCTTGTCCATCATATATCGATTCTGCATGACTAGCAGAAAGATAAACTGGCTCAACTCTATCAATATGCTTTTCAATTAAAGGTAATGCTATTTCAAAAGGAAGTTCATCCCAATTTTCCGTTTGCACATTATAAACCGTTGCCAAATCGGCATCCCAGCAGCCAAAGCCAGGACATAAATCTAAACCTCTTCGCTTCTGCCTATTTCTTCTTTGTTTAAGCCCTTCATACAACTGAAGCGAGGATAATTTCATATAAAAACAAATAGGATTAACTTCTGCAAGAAAATTAGACCATTCAGGTTCTCGTAAAGCAATATTAGGACCGGCTGCTATTAAAACAGGTTGGGTTTTCTGCGCTAGCTGCTTCAATAAGTGACGCTCGCCTAACTCAAGAAATAGCTGAGCAGCAGTATTATCACCGTTTTTCGTGAATTTTAAGTACATGGCATATAAATGCCCGTCAAACTCAGAATCTGCAGCAACCATTGCATCAGTGTCTATTACTTCCGTTTCATTGCCATAGATTTCTCGAAATCGCCGCACTGCAGAGCTTTTGCCAGAAGTTGAGCAGCCAAGTAATACGACTGTTGCCATTGTTTGAATTCCTTAGATTCACCGCGCAGATAGAATTGGGAATATAATTGCACAGTCGCTGTTATAGGACAATACGGTTATGCCCATTAGGGGTTGCGTATACTTAGGATTTAGGGGTTTTACGCACTTTAATGGCAACTACTAAGTCCGCGCTTCTCTAAATAGCGTTGATGATACTCTTCGGCTTTATAAAAAGGCTTAGCTACTTCAATAACAGTTGTGGCCCCTCTACCAGCCTTTTTCTGCCACTCTTCCTTGGCAGCCAATGCCTCTTTTTCTTGCTCAGGACTTGTATAAAAGATAACCGACCTATATTGTTCACCAATATCCAAGCCTTGCCGATTGAGAGTAGATGGATCATGGCAAGAAAAAAATGTTTTCAATAAATTGTGATAGCTAATTTGCTTTGGGTCATAAATTACTTCCACTACTTCTGCATGCTTTGTATCGCCAACACATACTCTTTCATAAGAAGGATCAGCTACAGTACCACCACAAAACCCCACCGCAGTAGAGACAACACCAGGCAGCTGGCGAAAAGTTTCTTCCACACCCCAAAAACAACCGGCTCCAAAAATAGCTTTTTCTGTTTTTATCTGATTAACCTTAGTCTGGCAAAACGCCGTTTTTGTGGCAAAAAGTGATCCCAAAACACAACTAAGGACTAAGAGTACCAGAAATTTTGTTTTCATATAGACCTAAATAATAAAAGGCTGTAATCACTACACCATGAGCAATATCACCATTGGCAATTAATTGCGATACTGAAGCAATAGGTACTAAAAATAATTCTATTTGTTCATAGCCTTCCTTGTCAAAACTTGGACTAGCAATCTGCTTAGCGTTCAAAGCGAGATAAGTATCACAAAGGTTATCTTGCAAAGCAGGATTAGGATTGTGCCGACCAAGAAATATCAGCTCTTCTGATTTATAACCCGTTTCCTCAAATAGCTCTCGCCTAGCTGTCTCTTTAGTATCCAAATCTTCCAAATCAACAATACCACCAGGAATTTCCAAAGTTACTTGACTTGTACCGTGACGATATTGTTTGACAAAAACCACATCTCCATCTGGCGTTATTGGAATGACATTTGCCCAGTTAGAAAGCTTCAATACATAAAAATCACGGACATCACTTTTATTTGGTGACAGCGCCAAATTACGATAGACTGAAAACACTCGGCAATCAGCGACTAACGTTGATTCTTTATTCTTCCAAAGAAGATGATGCATAAATTCACCAATTAGTATTACATCAAGACTCTATTTCGCTTGCCTTATAGTTTTCATCAATGTACCATATCGCTCTAGAATTGCACAATTAAGAAACGAAGGCTTAGATCTAATGTTTCAACAAATATCAAAATTTATTATAGAAGGTAGCAGTGCAAAAACTTTTCATCCAGCATTTGTCCTTTCATCTCTACTAGTTTTTGCCTTAGCTTTTCCATCTCCCTCTTTGACCCAAACAGAAAATACAGACAATACCAAACAAGCAGACAATTATTTCAATGTAATTAGCAAGGCCGGTCTTTTACGGTGGCCACGTTCTGCTATGCCCTTACATATATTCATAAAGTCTGATGATACCACAGATGGTTTCAGACCGGTTTTTGTAACATTACTAGAGCAAGCATTTTCTGAGTGGTCCGCTGGCGCACAAAATCGGCTGAGCTTTGAATTAACTAACGATCCAGACAAAGCACAAATTCTTTGCGGCTGGACAAGCGACAAAAATGATATGACCAAATTAACAGAAGGTGGGCACGCTTTGGTCATACCGGAAGGTCATAACATTCAACGAGTACAAATCACCATATTAACAAAAACCATCGCTGATAAAGACTTGTCAGATCAATTTTTCAAACGAGTAGCCCTGCACGAAATAGGACATGCTTTAGGAATAACAGATCACAGTCCTAATCCTACCGACATGATGTATGGCAATCCTCCCTTTAATACAATCAACTGCACTTTAACTGATCGCGATAAAAATACACTAATCGCCTTGTATAGTCTTGACCAAGAAACAATCAATCATAGAGCTATCAATATGGCCAATATGTTGCCGGATAAAGACAATCAAAGCAATCTCGCCCGCATTATCCGACTCAATGCCGAGGCAGCAAAAGCCATGCAAACAAAAAACCTAACACTCGCTGTCGAAAAACTGGAAGAAGCCCATAACATTGATCCGAATAACGATTTGATCAATAGCAACCTTGGTTCTGTCTACGGAAATTGCGCAGTGGTGGCTTCCATAATACACCAAACCCAAAGAGCACAGATTTATTTCAATCAAGCCTTACCTCTCTTAGCCAAAGGCCCAAATCGAGAGAATTATCTTTCTATTTTAAGATTCTATGAAAGCTTTTTGCGTTCAAATGGTAAACTTGATGAAGCAGATAAAATTGACAAGACAATCGAAACGCTTTCAAATCGTTAGAGGTTACTAAATGCAAGCTATGGTACTTAGCGGAGTTGGCAAGCCGCTACAAGAGCAAGATATACTTTTACCTATAATCAAAATACACCAATTGCTAGTAAAGGTTGAAACATGTGGGGTTTGTCGAACTGACTTACACATAATTGATGGCGAATTAACGGATACCAAATTACCACTGATACTTGGACATGAAATTGTAGGTACAGTTGAAAAAGTTGGGTCCGAAGTTAAGGGATTTAAAATTGGAGATAGAGTAGGTATACCATGGCTAGCTTATACTTGCGGTAAATGTTTTTACTGTTTAAATAACCAAGAAAATTTATGTGATAATGCTGAATTCACCGGTTATACACGTGATGGTGGTTATGCACAATATACTGCGGCTGAAGAAAAATATTGTTTTCATCTTTCTAACAAATATGCCGCTATTAGCATGGCACCCCTACTTTGTGCCGGGTTAATAGGTTGGCGATCTTATAAATTCGCAGGTAACTTTAATCGCATCGGCATATATGGCTTTGGTGTAGCCGCTCACATTTTGACGCAAATTGCTCTTTATCAAAACAAAGAAGTTTATGCTTTTACAAAAAATGGTGATACCAAAGGACAAACTTCTGCCAGAGAACTAGGTGCCGTTTGGGCTGGTGGATCTAGCGAACGACCCGATGCAGAACTTGATGCTGCAATAATTTTTGCTCCCATAGGCGATTTGGTTTTGGCTGCCTTAAAATCTGTTCGTAAAGGTGGTGCTATCGTATGTGGTGGCATTCATATGAGCGATATCCCAGCTATTCCATACAAATATTTATGGGGTGAGAGATTAATTCGTTCGGTAGCTAATTTGACTCGTGCTGATGCTAGCGAATTTTTAGAAATTGCCGATAAAATTGACTTAACAGTTCATACTCAAGCATACTCACTAAATCAAGCCAATCAGGCTTTAGCAGACTTTAAGGCTGGTAAAACTAAGGGTGCAGCAGTATTAACTATGAAAAGTTAGTTATTAATCTTCTCTTCAATTAGACTCTCGTGTTTAAATATTTAAGATGGCACTACTGAGAAAAATTATGTATAAGCAGTTGAACAAGCTACTGCTACTAATGGCAGTTTATATTGCCCCCTTGACGTTCTTATCGGCAGAAGCAGAAGTAAAAACAGCACGACCTGCTGATACGATTCGCTTGCAACAAGCCAGTGACTTTGTCGGTGCGAAACAGTATAAGCATGGCTATGTGAGTTTTAAGAAAATGGCTCAGCATGGCTGTCCTTATTCTCAATGTATTTTAGGCATCATGCACCAAAAAGGAAGGGGGGCTAAAAAAAGTGCTTTCGAAGCTAGGTACTGGTTTCAAAAGTCTGCTCGACAAGGATTTGCTGATGCCGAAAATCGTCTTGGTTTAATGTATTATCATGGCGACGGAATTAAGAAAAATCTTGTCCTAGCCAAACGATGGTTGAGTAGAGCGGCCGATCACGGCGTCGAAGAAGCAAGAGAACTCCTCACCCAAATACCAGGGGAAACCAATTTATCTAACAAGCTAGCTCAAGCTCCTCAACAAATCGTTGGCACAGCAACTAACGTCCAAAAGTCCTGGCAAGGTTATTCTCAAGTAGTTGAACAATTAAGCCAATTGTCATCTGTCAACCAACCCCATTGATTGATAATTTAAGCCCATCTTTGACTTAGATTCTGTAAGCCTATTTGCAGATTGCCAAGCCATACTCCATTTGTTCAATCAAAACTTGTTATACATACGTATGTATGTTATCATAAATCTACTATGCGCAGCACATCATCATTATCCATAGCTTCATTGCCAAATTCAAAAATAGGCAAATTAAAAGAACATCTAGAAAATCTTTTTCCCGGTCAGTGGATCAATAGCAATCAAAGAACAAAAACCTTATCTACAGGTTTGACTTTTATAGATCAAGGCATTAGCCGTGGACTAGCCAGACAAAAAATAAGTGCTTGGGTTGGTCCTGCTTCTTGCGGCAAGACATCGCTTTTGCGATCAATTATTAGCCGCTGGCTTAGCTGTGGTTTTGAAATTGCCTACATAGATACACAAAATAAATTGTTAGCAAGCAATTGGATTTGTCTTGAGAATGCAGTAGATAAAGATAGTGCCAACAAAGATACTAATAACCAATCACCAGGCAAGTTTTGGGTGGTACGAAATTTGCCTGACAAAGATTATCTTTGGGCAACTGAAACACTTATTCGTTCTCGCATCTTTGATGTAATTATTTTAGATCTAGATTTAGCTGATCAAAACAAACAATACAATGCACAAATTAATTGGCAATCAAATAAAGTTTATTCACGTTTGCAAAATGCTTTAAGTAAATCAAAAACCGCTTTGCTTTTCATAACAAATAATCATCGCCTTCCTAATGCTTGGAACTTTTATGCTCGCTTAGATTTTCAATGGGCAGCAAATATTCAATATACAGAGGGACTACATGGCAAAACTATGCTTTTGCCAACAATTAATTGTTCAATTACCAAAGATGGGCTTTCACACAACACTGAGGTACCCATTAGTGCCTATGCCGCCAATCGCTTATTTACGCATTCGCCAATTCCAGATCGTCGTTTGGCAAAAACATAAGTTGTGGTAATGAATAAAGATCTTACTAGGGACTTGTCTAGCATACATATGTATGTTATTATAAATCTATTGTCTACATTCTCAAACAATTGATTGTTCAATTACTAAAAATGGACTTTCACATATCTCACAGGGGTGCTAATCAGTACTATGCCACGCATTGCTTGTTTACGCATTCCCCGATTTCAGATCGTCGTACAGCAAAAACATGAGCAACTAAAAGGTAAAGCATTGGCGTTAGTAAACGGAAAATTGACTGCTAGTGGCTATAGTCGTGCACGTATTTTCATGCATTCACAAGAAGCAGATAAATATAAAATCAGAAATAACATGCGTTTGGCTGAAGCAAAAGCACAATGTGCCGATCTTATTTTGCGCGAGCAAGACGAAGCTTTATATAAAATAGCCGAACAAAAATTAGTCAGCGAATTAATCAGCTGTTCTCCAAAAGTGAAAGTACAAACAATGGGCATCACTCTTCTCGATGCTTCAGGACTTACTTTGCAAGGAGGAGAAAGTCAATTTTGCCATAATGTTCTAAAGTTATGTAGTAAGTCTGGCTATACTGATTCTTCTGTTGGTATCGCTAATAGTGCTTTTGCTGCCATCGTTGCTTCTCAAATAAATAAAAAGCGATTCAATATCGTACCGCAAAAAGAAGATGCAAAATTTTTAGCACCGCTTTCTATTCAATACCTAGAATTATCCGAAGAAATCGAAAATACATTATTGACTTTAGGTATTACAACTTTAGGTCAATTAGCTAGTATACCTGTTAGTGAATTAAATAAACGTTTTAGTAAATTTAGTGAAATCATCTGGAAACCATGGGAATTAGCTCAAGGTATTGATAATTGCCAACCGACTTTACCAGAGATAGAAAAAATATATGAATGCTTTTTAGATTTAGGTAGTGCTATTAGTCACTTTAGCGAAATTACTTTTGCTTTAAAATCCATGCTAGATAGACTGATCAATGATTTAAAGCAAAATGGTTTATGTGCTCAAGAAATAATTTTATCCCTTTATAACGATACAAATAAATTTGATGAGCGCATATTACCATTAATGCAATCTACTAATGACGCAAAATTTCTATTAGAAATAATCCGTTTATCAATCAATGCTAAACCACTTACACGTGAACCAACAAGTATAAAACTAATAATCTCTCGCTTTACTCCTGAAAAATGGGAACAAAGTATCCTTGATAAAGATGAGCATTCTACTAGACCTACAAGCAATAAATTAACACAAACAGAATTATCGTTATTACAACGTTTCTCTACAAGATTAGGCAAAAATACAATCTTTAAAGCTCAAGCAAGCAATCAATACTTAAGTGAAAATGCTGGTGTATGGATACCAATGACAGAGGACTCAAATAATTCACTGAAGGAAAATTTATTACCTTTAGATTTAAAATACTTGCAAGAAAAAGGTCATCACCCTATAGCTTCTGATCTAGTGTTACGTCCTACATTACCAGCAGCAGAAGTATTAGTACATCTAAACAATGAAAAGCCAGCCGCAATCAATTATAAAAGACGCTGGTATAAAGTAAAATCAATTACTAATCCTGAATATTTATCCTGCCAATGGTGGAGCAATGCCGTTGCCAAAGATTACTATAAAATTTTTGTTGAACCACTAGCAGGCACCACCAGTACTATGCAAAATGACATACATTCTCACAATATCAATAATCAAACATTTTTGATGTTATTGACCTATGACAAACTAAAAAACAATTGGCGCATCGAAGGCATTTATGATTAAGCAGAGGAACCGAAGGATGAAGCGAACGGAGCGCTTATTTTTAGATAGAATTTCAGTGAAGCGAATGGCGGCGGTGAGCCGGCAGCAGCAAAGACGCAATGGCCTCGGAGGCGCATGGTATGCGCCGGAGGGGCGCCATTGGTCATGCGGAGAGAGCGAAGGATGAAGCGAACGGAGCGCTTATATGTAGAACTCCATTGTCATTCTGCTTTCTCGTTATTAGATGGCGCTTCTACCCCAGAAGAATTAGTAGTTGCCGCAAAAGATCTGGGATTATCAGCCCTAGCCCTTACAGATCATAACGACTTAGGCGGTATCGTCCGTTTTGCTGAAGCAGCAAAAGAAATAGATTTCCCGGCTATCATCGGAAGCGAGTTAACTTTAATAGACGATTCACATTTGATCTTATTAGCCGAAAATATAGAAGGCTATAAAAATCTATGTTATCTAATTAGTCAGGCACGCTCTCATTCAACACGTGGTTTACCAAAAGTATCTTATGAAACTCTTGCCACTTATTCTGATGGATTAATATGTTTATCTGGATGTCCTCATGGGATTGTACCTCAAAATATTGCCAGCAATAATATAAATAAAGCTAAACAAAAAATCGAATTATTCAAAAATATATTTAAAGACCGCTTTTATATTGAATTATGGGATCATAACTTATCCCAAGAAGCAATTCTTACCAAAGGATTATACGAATTAGCCAAATATTACATGATACCGTGTGTAGTGACTAATAATGTTCATTACGCATACAGCCAAAAACATATTATTCACGATGTATTAACTTGTTTAAAACACAATGTAACGTTGGCATCCGCCGGACGCCGCTTAAGGCCAAATGATAATTGGTGCCTTAAGTCTCCTCAGCAAATGTATTCTATTTGGCACAATTATCCCCAATTTTTACAAAATACAATTGAGATAGCACAAAGATGTAATTTTAGGCTAACTGCTCTAAAGCCTTCATTGCCGTATTTCCCTACGCCAGATAATTTAAGTCATGACCAATTTTTGGAACAATTAGTTTGGCAAGGAGCAAAAAAACTTTTTACTATTCTAACAGACAAACATAAAGAACAAATCAAGCATGAATTGACTGTAATTAAGCGTATGCAATTTGCTCCTTATTTTCTCATTATGTGGGACATTGTTATGTTCGCCCGCAATAAAAACATACTTGTGCAAGGCAGGGGCTCAGCTGCTAATTCAGTAATTTGCTATTGTTTATTCATTACTGCTGTAGATCCAGTAGCCATGGATTTACTCTTTGAACGCTTTATTTGCGAAGACGCTAATGAGCCCCCAGATATAGACTTAGACATTGCCCATCAACACCGTGAAATTGTTCTACAATATGTTTATAGTAAATATGGTCGTGACCATGCTGGCATGGTCTGCGAAGCAATTACTTATCGTGGAAGATCGGCTGTGCGCGATGCTGCCCGCGTACTTGGCTTTTCAGCAGAACAAATTGATCGTTTAGCTGCTCAAGTGCATCGCGAAGAAGCCAAAGAAGCAGCACAAGTTTTATATAAAATTGGCATCAAAGAAGCAGGCTTAAATATAAATGATAAACGTGTGCAATTACTGATTAAAGTTGTTGCCGGCTTAAATACTTTACCGCGACACCGCTCTATTCATGTAGGCGGCTTTGTTCTTTCAGGAGAGCCCTTAGGTAAATTTGTACCTATTGAGCCAGCTTCTATGCCTGAGCGTACTATTATTCAATGGGATAAAGACGATCTTATTCCTATGGGCATGTTTAAACTCGATTTGCTTGGTTTAGGCATGTTGTCAATGATTCAAGAAGCAAAACGTCTTATTAAATTACACCGTGGTATAGATTTTGATTTAGCCAAATTAAATATGCATGATAAGCAAGTTTATGCCATGCTGCAAAAAGCCGACACAATTGGTATTTTTCAAATCGAATCCCGCGCACAAATGAGCATTTTGCCCAAGCTTTATCCCACCTGCTTCTATGATCTAGTTGTATCAATTGCTCTTGTTAGACCAGGCCCTATACAAGGTAATATAGTTCATCCATATTTGCGTCGCCGCCGCGGTTTAGAAAAAGTTACTTATACTCATCCTTCCCTCATACCTATTTTAGAACGCACTCTAGGCGTGCCTTTATTTCAAGAACAAGGTATGCGTGTAGCAGTAGTAGCCGCCAATTTTACCCCTACAGAAGCTGATCAATTACGCCGTGTAATGAGCTTCAAACGTGCTAAAGAAAAAATGTCGGCAATTTGTTTAAAACTAGAAGCCGGTATGCAAAAAAATGGTTTTGATCAAGAGGCTATTAATTCATTAACCAATCAATTACGTGGTTTTGCTAATTATGGCTTCCCAGAAAGCCATTCTGCTTCTTTTGCTTTATTAGCTTATGCATCGGCATATTTAAAAAAGCATTTTGCTGCCGAATTTTATTGCGCCACTCTTAATGCTCAACCTTTAGGTTTTTACAACCCTAACACTTTAATTCAAGATGCCCAAAGACATAATGTAAAAATCTTACCTATAGATGTATCCAAAAGTAATTGGGACTGCACCTTAGAAAAGATCAACAGAAATTACAGCAAGCCAATGCCAACAATGAGTTCACAACAAGGCAAGCATAAATACACGCATCAAGATGAAAATAACACAGTTGAAGCAATACCTTTATATAATGTTCGATTAGGACTTAGATATATGCAAGGACTAGGTAGTAAATCTAAGCAATTATTAGAACAAGCTTGGCATGAAGCTGGCTCATTTACTTCTACCCAAGACTTATACAAACGCAGCCAACTCGGCGCCCAAACAATAAAAGATTTGGCCAAAGCTGGCGCTTTAGAAAGCTTTATTCCTGAAAGACGCAAAGCATTATGGGAAATTATTGCTCTAAGTAAAAAATACCAAAAACAAAAGGAAGATCCTCAATTACCTTTAAAGGACATTCAATTGACATTGGCTGACTTAAATATTTCACCCATGACAGACTTAGAAAAAACAATTGCCGACTACCAAACCCAGCAATTGTCCACTCATGCCCATATTATGCAATTTTATCGTGAGTGGGCTAAAAGCAAAGGCATACGCGCCTGTACTGATTTAAAAGACGGTATGCACAATGAATATCTCACCGTCGCTGCTTGCGTCATTTGCCGCCAACATCCACCTACAGCCAAAGGCTTTATGTTTTTCACTTTAGAAGATGAAACCGGCTTAGCCAATATAATTATTAAGCCCAAAATTTTGCAAGCATATAAAAAGGTACTGTTAGAAGAAAACTTTATTGCCATCTCAGGACAATTACAAATAGACGAAGGCGTAATTAACATAATTGCCAATCGTGCCCAACCGTTACCCCCAATACAATCTATATATAGTGCCAAAAACCCCACCAAAAGTCTTGCAGAGCTTACGAAGCAAAACAAAGACTCTAGCAATAGCTCAATAGATTTATTGCCATCGCGAAACTTTCATTGAACACCATCTTTGTGCACATGACTAGCTACCGCATTAAGATATTGATTTAAACCCATTTTATGAGCTTCTGCGAGAATCTCCAGACTTTTCAAAGTAGCATGTTCTCCTGCTTCAATACGGCGAACCTGCCTATCAGTCAAACCAGAAATTTGATTTTGCAACAAACCTTTTTCTTTTCTCAATTTAGCTATAGCCCCACCAAATCGTTTATCATGACTCAACTTCTTCACCTGCGCCTTGCGTGCTGCCGCTGGATCAACAACCAGACGAATAGAATCTAGATCGAGATCAATATCATGTTCAGTCCATGAGATATAACTTCCTTCCTCTGAAATTATAAAATTATCCCTATCTTTTTTCGGTATGCGAGCCAAAGCTTTTATTGATTCAAAACTAATTTCATATCTCTTCAACGCACAATTAAGCACATATAGCCTATTATCAAACACAGCCGCATCAGCAATTAATTGATCTTGTGCCCCATATTGCCAGGCAGTCAGTACACGCCTTGGAATATCTCGCCCTGAGTGCACAATCATATTTCTCAACGTACGCAAGTCTGCCTTGGCAAGCAGCTGAGTAATCCAATTTTGATGCGTATCTTGTCTAATCATAATAGCTCTCAATTTTTTGCTTTCGTTTGCCTGCCGAACAAAGTCTGCAATTTCATCCAGCTGCCCAGCATTTGCCATCACAAAAACATTATGCGCACTATCGATATCCAGATCTTTACTGTATTTAAAACTGTGTATGCATTTCGAATCAAAGACCGAGAGTTTCACCGTCTTATCATAGTCAAGCACAGAAATATCTATTTTATTTTGTCCAAATAATGTCTCTACTTCTCGCATACTTTTGTCTTCCATTCGCGCTCTAAATGATCCTTGCATTTTTCCACATAATTACATATCCGCTTTTTATCATTGCTGGAGGGACCAAGTGATTTCAATTTCCATTTCAATTCATAAACAAGATTTATTTCATCGCAAAGACGAAAAAATACTTTTATTTCCCACTCTCCTTTTTTCAGCACATGAAAATGCTCTGGGTCATGATCATTTGGATAGAATTTTATTTCTAAGCCGTCGATTTGATAATCTGCTCTGGTCAAATAGTCCCCTCCTATATTAACATAGAATAGGACAAGTTTCTCTCGGATTAGATAATATTATGTCCTATCCGCTTTTCGGGTCATTGCCCTTAAACCGGACCATAATAAATACGAAATTCATTAGAAAATGGTTCAAAACCAAGCTGCACGTGAATTAGAAATGTATTTAGATGCTCATTCTCTAACTACCTTGCAAGCGGCTCGGCCCAGGGTGGACTATTGTCAAACAGCTATTGCTGACTAATTTCTGATAAAAAGATTAACAATTTTAATGATAGACTAAATCCATGAGCCAGTTACCAAATACACTTTCTATAAATGCCCCGCTTGAGCCATTAAGCCGTTGCCTTACTGATGAATCTTCTAGACGGATTGTTGCATTCCAGATTGAACCTATCGTACAAAAGCGAGTTAGCCTATTGGCTAAACGAGCAAATAGTGACCTCCTTACAGCAAATGAAAGAGCTGAATACGAAGCCTATATTGATACTGCTAATTTTATCGCAATTCTTAAACTAAAAGTACAACATCAATTAAAAGCGGATAGAAATAATTCGTGATCTCTGCTGTTAAGCGGGATTTTGTTCGTCAAAGAGCAAAGGTCATTCCCATAATTATTAGTTCTTAGGTTGATCCTTTCCATCTCTTGGATTGGCAACATATGTTGCCACCTTACCATCTTTAAGCCTTTCCGGACGCACATATTGCTGAGAAGCATCTATATAATGGTCGCCTTGCAGAATTACCTCATTTGGCTTTTGCTGCAGCCTACCAGGGTGTTTAGGATGCTGTGGATGATTGGGAGATTTATATGTACAAACAAATTGCGGCGGTTGATTTGCTTGTTGATTTTGCTTTCTTTCGGTAACAGTCTCAGTATCTGGCCGTAAATTTCCATCTTTTTTTTCTACTTCCTTTATAGATTTTAATTGCAGGCTGCTATCATTCACATATGTAAATTCACGCTTGATACCATCTTTTTCAGGTTCAGACACCGATTGTCTTCCTTGTTGATCAAACGTCAACTTCGGTGCGTTAGCTTCCTGCACAATATTAGTATGATCGCCCATCACAATAACGTTCTTACCTTCTTCATTTTTAAAGGTTAAAATACCGTTCTTTTGATCAAGCTCTACGCCTTTGCGTGTATGCTTGTGTCCT
>JABDBL010000056.1 GCA_013288645.1 Candidatus Melainabacteria bacterium | reverse complement strand
CACTGCATTAGCAGTGAAGACATGGACTGATGCCTTTGCTCATAGTTTCAGTGAAGCTTCTGATGTAGCTGATCATATCGAGAAAAGTCTTTCAGAATCATATTTCAATCAAGCTGTAGACAACGATCTTATTTTAATAGCCGAAGAAGAAAATCGTATGATTGGTTTTATACAAATCGGTCACATGGTTAACGCAAAAGAGCCAGAGGATCGAGAACTCCGCAGAATATATGTTGTTGCGAATTTTCAAAGTAAAGGTGTCGGCAAATTACTCATGGATAAAGCACTATCAGATCCATATTTAGAAAGCACTCAAAACATTTATTTAGATGTATGGGAGCATAATTTGGGCGCCCAAAAGCTCTATAAGAAATATGGTTTTGCAGTAATTGGCAAGCGTAAGCTTAATGTACCCTCAGGAGCTGAAACTAGTTCTGATTTGATCATGGTCCGTCGATCTTCTAAAAACTCGAAAGAAAAAAGCCCGAGGTAATTATCAATTTGACTTATTCATGGACTAACTGCCCGAAAGAAATAAGAACAAAAGTTTTGCAAATTGTTGATCTCTCTACCGGCTTACTCAAAAACAATCTTGTGGGAATCTACTTACATGGCTCATTAGCTATGGGTTGCTTTAATCCTACTCAAAGTGATATAGATTTGCTCATTGTAGTCAAAGAGTCTTTGTCAGAACAAGAAAAATTAGCTCTAGCAAAGGCATATTTGACCATATCCAATGACTTCTCTCCGCTTGAGCTAAGCATAATGACTGAGTATCAGACTCAAAACTGGAATCATCCATCAAGATTCGAGTTTCATTTTTCAGAAGAATGGCGAGCCAAATACAAAGAAGCAATTGATTCCCGGACAATGTCAATCCTCAAAATACCTGAAGTAGACATTGATCTGGCTGCCCATATAACAATACTTCGCGAACGTGGAATTACAGTCATCGGCAAACCAATCATTGATGTATTTCAAACAATTCCGGTTTCCGATTATATTGCGGCCCTTATGGAAGATTATGGCTGGGCAAAACAACGCTTAAAAGAAAAACCGGTTTATTTTATTTTGAATGCTTGTCGTCTCCACGCATTTCTTTCTGAGAAACAAATTTTGTCTAAGGCAGAGGGAGGTACTTGGGCTCTTAGAACTTATCCGGAAAAATATTTTCCAATAATCGAAAAAGCTTTGACCGGCTATTCCTCTAATGAGGAAATTGCATTTAACAAAATAGGAATCAATGATTTTGTAAATTTTACAGATCTTGCCATATCCAAATTGAACATCTAATAAGATTTCAGAACGCAGCGACAATACTTGGTAGGACACCGCATAAGAGTAAGTCCGCCAGGGTTTATAAGCTTTGCCATATGATATCAAGATGATTGACATTATTTTTGATATCATATAATATTATTTTTGAACTCCAACCAATGGGTCATGTATGGACAACCAAAAAATAACTACTTATAGTTTTAGACTTCCTGAACAGCTCAAAGCTCGCATGGAGCACACAGCAGAGTCGAGAAATCTAAGCTTTAACCAATTACTTCTGGAAATAATACATCGATATTACGTCCGAGGTGGCTATATAGACTCACCTACAATAACCTCTGTTTTGGGACGCGAATACGATATTAACATAGAGGAATCAAGGCCCCACCCTCCCGATCAACCAACTTGTTTTTTTTATTTGCGCGATCCAATTAGTAATAAGCTGCAATCCTATTACACCATAGGACTCACGCGCTCCGTTATAGAAAGGCTTGGGATAAGCGAAAGATCTCAATATGCTGTTATTTATGACGTTGGTCTAGCAATGCTTCATTATTATAATCGGATAGGACATGAAATAACTGCGTTACGATGGAATCAGTTTCCCTCATATCCTAATCGTCGGGTCTTAACCACTAACGATCTAGTTATCGGTTCCCTACACATCAATTCATTAGAAATGCTACTACAAACTTTAAAAGGAAACGAAGACAATTGGCAGGATCAGCATCTTTTGGAATCATTATCTGTAAATAACGGACTGTGGAGTTTTAGCGGTGAACCCATAGGTTATATAGTTGAAAAAAATTTTTTTGCTCCAGATGGGACACACGCAGGAGTAATTAAAGAAGAAAATAATGACAAACAATTGTTTTCTATAAAAGGCAGATATATTGGGCACATAATTGGTGATCGATTACTGTCAAAACCGGGCCGAAAAAAATCAGAATCGGAAGTGCATAGACTCCCAGCTAAATATCCGTTAGTCACCCCTCCTAGAGCACCATTAAAAAATCTTCCGCATGGTTTTTCTGATGCTGAGCCTGATATTGCCAGTCTAGAAGAAATGTTAGAAGACATTCGCGGTGACGTGAATGCCTAGTTATGGCTATGTGGATGAATCAGGCACCAAAGACGATCAACAATGTATGACAGTTGTGTTGGTCGTCTTCGCCGGCGCTCATACCGCTGAGCACCTTAATTTGCAAATTGCTCGCGAACTATATCCAGAGCGATTCAAAAAATCTAAAACCAAGTCTTACAGCAAAATGAATATCCATTATGCAGACCTAGATCACTCTCAGAAGAGTTTAGTCAGCAATTTACTATCTCAGGCAAAAGTTAGTGTTTTTGCTAGTACTTACCGACATCAAGGCCGAAAAAATCATCAAGAATATTTTTCTATTTATGAAAGACTTGTTCATCAAACAGTCGAATCTGCTTTAAAAGAACATAAGGAATTGGTAGTAACTATAGGTAAACAAGGTGGTTGGCAAACATATCAGAAATCATTTCTTGCTAGCCTAAAAGACGTTACAAAAAAATTCGCTACCAAGAGAAATTTTGCTAAAGCCAAATTTATTCTGGATTCAGTTATTAATCCGGGAATTCAGTTGGCTGATTTTTATGCAGGAGCCCTGCGCGAAAATATTTTGTCAAATGAAAACAAAAAATATTCGTCTTCCTCCTATGAACTACTGACCAATCAATACAGAGCTATCGAAAATATAAATCGCCAAAAACAATAGAGGCATAGAACCTTGTCTGTACCTCTATAAATAGGTGTCTGCTCTGTCAGGCTAAGTAACTTAATACTTCTTCGCTGCTATGCCGCAGGGGACCTGACCAAGTCTTACGACACTTTTTATATACCACAAAAAGCATATAATTGTTAGTTAAACATCTGCTTAACAACCTACATTATTAAATCGATCTTAATATCATTACGTTCGCCTCCTAAATTGTAACGGAGGCGCCCAATGGTTCCCTCAGGCTGGTCGGAAATCAGCCATCGAGCGTAAAGGTATAAGGGAGCTTAACTGCAAGAGAGACATCTCGCGCAGGGACGAAAGTCGGGCTTAGTGATCCCACGGCTTCCGCATGGAAGGGCCGTTGCTCATCGGACAAAAGTTACCATAGGGATAACAGGCTGATCTCCTCCAATAGTCCACATAGACGAGGAGGTTTGGCACCTCTATACTGTCGCTCATTGATGTCGGCTCATCGCATCCTGGAGCGGTAGTACGTTCCAAGGGTTGGGCTGTTCGCCCATTAAAGCGGTACGTGAGCTGGCATTATGAAAGAAGACTCAAAAAATAAAAGTACCGGCTCAAAAGATGAATGCTGTGATTCAGTAAAAGAGATCAAAAAGCTGAGGTTGTTAATTCGGCATGAATAGACATAATCATGATGCCATTTTCGACAGTCGATAGAAAAATTAATGCCTCTTTTCCAAAGCAGTTATACGCGCCTCGTGATTAGCAAGCATATTCTCTATATTTGAAGAATAAGAGTTAATGGCAATTACCACCTCACCAATATATTGTCCCATATCATTAAAACGGCGATCCATTTCATTAAAACGGCGATCCATTTCATCGAAACGTCCGTCGACTCTACGAAAGTTGTAATTTGTTTCCTTAATATGCGAATCAAGGCTAAGCAGTATTTTGTCAATCCTCTCATTGACATTAGTCTCAAGATTATCAATGCGAAGAGACATATTGCCGAAAGAATCATGCATTTCAGTCTGTAGTGATTTCAGTATTAGTTTCATACAGATCCCTTTTTATCTACAAGTACATATACGTAAAAGTAGAAATAAAGTTCAACCAGCATTATAACAAATTGCTAGATGGTCATCATGCAACCATTCCAAAGGCAAAAGTCACGGTCGACAGCAACAATACTTGGCGGGTGACCGCCTGGAGCATTGCCCGGTGCCAGGATTTATAAGATCCCCACCTTAATACGCTGGGGGTCTTTATTTTGGAGACTTCAGCATAATTTCTTTCAGTCTGCCTGATAAATGGTTAGAATTATTAGAATAGTTGCGTATAATTGACTTTAATTGCGCAATATCGATCATAATTGCGCACAAGGTGTGTTAGTTATGTGAGCTGGGTTCAGAACGTCGTGAGACAGTTCGGTCCATATCCGGCATGCCCGCAAGATTTTTGAATATTATTTATTGCAAGCTAAGTACGCAGCCAAGCATTCCTAATCGTCCGAGGACTTGTCCAACTTTAATTGAGTTGGAAGCGGTTAATGTTAATTGCACCACTAGTACTGCCCAAGCTGGCGGAATTCGTTTTGAACGTTCGCCAAGCACTCTGCTTATTGATGTCGGCTCGTCCTCTTCAAGGTTAATAAACCCCATGGAGTTTGTTAACTCGTAACCGCTTGAGCAAATCATTTAGCGCTAGCTTCGCTGTTGGTTCTTCAACAAGACTACTCTTCTGAGCGGCAACTTCCAGTAATTCACGCAAGCGAATAAACTCACGCTCATGAAATTCGATATCAACATTGCCTAATTCATAATGCTCGCTTTCTGAAAGTTTATAGGAAATCAGATCATTTATATATGACAATTTAAAACTTTCGTTGAGTTTGACTAAATTCGCTTCTATTTCACCAGTTTGCATTAAGTGAATACCGGTCAGCAATGTTCTATATACATATAGTAGTGGCTTCAAACGCGGCGGGCACTCTTTCAGAAACAGTCTCCACTGCGCAGAAGAAAAGCCTAAATAATGGTGACAATGGTGCCGAGTTATGCAGCCTTTTGCAATTGTCTTTAACTCCTTATGTTCAGCAGACGTCTGTATGATTAGGGGTGAATAAAGTTGTTCCAATACATAACCATTCTTTTTAAGCAAAAACAAGAAAAACTTTTTGATGTCGTGAGTTACTAGATCAAGCTCGATACCGTCTTCAATTGTCGACAACTCAATTGTTTCCCGAGGGGTTTCTAAACCTATCACCTCTTCAGTCGGTAAAATATGTACTCCTCTTAAATCAAAATCGGAATCGGCAGATGGAAACCCATAAAGATGTGCACCACTAATTGTTGCGAACAATAAGGGATAAGGATATCGCAAAACAGTTTGCTGCAGAAGGCTCGGCCAAATCATTTCAAATCCTTGTTCTCCTGGCTTGAATTAAAAATTTATTTACCCATTCATAATTTGGACGGTCTGGAAGACTTGTTTCTTCGAAAGCTCTATCGAATTTTTTATGTAAATCAAGTCGGAATTGATCAATATCAGCCCAGGATTCTTCTCCTCGACGAATAGCCATTAAATAGTCCTTGTGTTCATTTATGCGCACCGGGACATATTCTTCTTTAAGTATAGTAATACCAGACAATAGCAATCTTATTAGGTGCATAACATGCTTCCATTTAAGTTTCCCTGCTGTTCTCAAATCTTGTTCAAGCTTGCGAAACTGCGACAGAACATAGCCATTATAAGTCTGATAGACCAATTTTGAGAGAAATGCTTCTCGTCCGGCAAGAAGTTCTTGTGCTATTGGCTTTGTTTGTTCTATTAAAGGTGTGTATAAGCATTCTAGAATATTGGGATTGGCCTTTAGTCCTAATACCAGAAATTTTTGCAATTCCCAGTAGCATTCTTGAGTCTCAACATTTTCTATTTGCTCTGGTACACCATACAAAGACCAATGTAAATTTGCCGATGGCAAATAAATACCGCGGCGATCTATGTCAGAATCATCAACATCAAGACCGTAGGCACGAGATCCTATTACACATTTGTAAATAACAAATTGATAAAGATCGCGATCATCAGGCAAGGATTCTGGTCGATCAAACGTAACGTTCTGAAGATGTTTACGTATTGCTATTTCCTGTCTGTGAAGAGCCGCTTGTCCACCATCTGAAAAGTGGATAACATAAGCGTGTAAATTATCCGTTGGGGACTTTATGATTTTCCCTACTGCACCACAACGCCTAACAGCTTGCCCCTCATTGTTACGAATCTCCACTAGAGTAACAATCTGCGTGCCAACAGGCAGAATTAAATGGGGATTTATTTTATTCGAACTTTCCTCCACCAACAAATCCTCTATGTTTAACTTGTAGTTTTGACATACCGGACACGCCAGACCTCCAATGTATGGACTTATGTACCGACAAGAGTGGTCGAATTCCAGATACCATTGTTACATTTGCCGGTAGCTTTTACATAACTATCGCAACTATCACAAATCGTGTGTAATTCAAAAATGTTAGGAAGTGTGCGTTCATCATCTTGTTTGCCAGTATCTGATTCTATGGCTTCATCTTCATCGACAGGGAAAGCTCCAACTGATGTGGCTTTTCCTTGCTTCCATAGTAGCAATTCATTCGGACCGTCTTTTCCCTGCCAACCATCCAATATTGCTCCACATTCAGGACAATTTAAATCAACGTCAGGTTCATAATAGTCAAACATTCCCATCAAATCGCGTCCTCACATTATTGGCTGTACGCCATATTCAGTTCTTGCGCCTGTATTATTAGTCCATCAAGAACACTTAATTGCTTTTGTTCAATAGGCTTTCTATAGCTTATTATGTATTCAAGAAACATAATTTAAGCAAACTCCAAAAAATTTGGGGCGCATAAAAGCCACATCTAGTATATCTAATTCATCACGCCAGTCCAACAATTTTACAACTAAAAGAAGCACTGATATTCGTATTCTTCACATAGAACAAATCACAATATCAATTATTATTGAATGGTATTCAAGGTAAAAAATATGCATCGTGCTGTATCGTTAGTGGTGTTACTCCTTTTAATGTACTTGCCTAGTCTAGCTATTATTGTTGGTCCATTCTTAACTTAATCGATCAAACAGTTTCATTATGCTCTTCCAGAGTAAAAAAGAAACGCTATAGGCTAGATTATTGTTAGACAAAGTAATTTCCTAAGCTCAACTTTAATTCCATTCATTTTAATCAGCTTCAAGTCACATAGACGAGGAGGTTTGGCACCTCTATACTGTCGCTCATCGATGTCGGCTCATCGCATCCTGGAGCGATAGTACGTTCCAAGGGTTGGGCTCACCGCCCATTAAAGCGCCATTCACTTATATTTAATTAGCTGGGTTCAGAACGTCGTGAGACAGTTCGGTCCATATCCGGCATGCCCACAGGATTTTTGAATATTATTTATTGCAAGGTAAGCACGTAGCTGAGCATTACTAATCGTCCGAGGACTTGTCCAACTTTAATTGAGTTGGAGTTTAAGCGCAGTTAGCGCAAGCTAACGGAGCGTTTAATAAGCGGTTAATGTTAATTGCACCACTTGTGGTGCACACGCCTCAATATGTAGTTTTCAGGGTATGAGATATCGGAAACGATTTTTCAACTCGGTGAACGGTAATCTTTGCATCATCGTTTACTGAATGAAAAATCTAACTGATAACTTAGAACCCTAAAGAGTTCTTGGTGCTGAAGCGATCGGAACACACCCGTTCCCATCCCGAACACGAAGGTAAAGACGGTCAGCAGCGACAATACTTGGTGGGTAACCGCCTGGAAAGATAGCCCGGTGCCAGGATTTATAAGAACCCCAGCTTAATAAGCTGGGGTTCTTTATTTTTTCCATCAAGTTCAGTAAGTGGAAGAATTTTGTTCTTCACTGCCTCTAACAATCTCGACTTTACAAGTTACCTGTTTGGACACATCCTCAGAGATACTACCAAAGATAAGCCTTTGAAAAAATCCCTTGTTTCCGTCAGATTCCATAACGATAAGATCTGGCTTCCATACTGCTGCTTCTTGGACAATTGACGAAGTAACACCCCCTACTAAAACCTTGCCATTAATTGAAGCGTGTCCAATGACTTTCTTGAATTCGATAACCATCCCGTCAACTACTTGTTGTGCATAATCCTTTATCATTCGTCTGGTTTTTGGTACTCCCCGAGCGTACAGAAGATTAGTTATGAATGGAATTACGGTAACAATACGAAATTCGACATCTTTTGGCCAGGTCCGTTCAGATAGAGAATTCATCACATTCCAAGAACATTGAGAATTATCAATTGGAATCAAGATCTTCATAACTCATCATTTCCCAGTTATTGATCGACGCAATCAGGTTCTTTCCATCTTTTACCACAACGGCAGTCGAAATTCACCTAGTTTTATCTAGATCACAAATGTCAGATGCAGCGACAATATTTGGTGGATAACCGCCTGAGGTATTGCCCGATGCCAGGATTTATAAACCCCTCAGCTTAATAGGCTGAGGGTCTTTATTTTTGATATATTAGTTGCGTTGTCCATACTTTTCGATTTATGAGCATTTATTATGAAGACAAAAAAATTACTTATATTTGTAGTTATAGGAGTATGTGTATCCGCGCTATGGGCAATTTGCGCAAATATAGTAATAAATAAAACATCACCATTACCAGAAAAATCTTTAGCCGCTATCTTCGCGATACTTTTTATACCACATGTTATTAAGATCCTCATTGGACTTCCAATAATCTCATTTATCGCAGGGGGTTTGATTACTAGCTTTGTCGCCAATAAATTGAAATTGGATGTTATAAAGTTATGGCACCATAAACTATTATCCGAAGGGGATACGTTAATCGCGCAAGAAAAAAACAAAGAGGCCTTAGAACGATATCTCCAAGCTATGCGAATGAATGAAAAATACTCTCACGATGAATCAATCCGTTTAAGCGGATTAGAAAAATTACTTAGTGCCTACGAACATCTGAATGATAATGAAAACAGCGTTGATGTTAGACAAAGAATAGAAGCAATCAAAAAAGATCGCAATATCCCTCGCTATCAACCACTAACATTTCAACAAGTAAGTAAAATGAGCAATAAAATACGTTTTGCACTTGCATCAGCTCTAGGAATCTTAATTATTAATACGGCCATTATAGGATTTATACTGCCCTCTTATGGGCTTACATCTTTTGTTTTAGCTTTACTTGGTTTTGCAAGTGGAGCAGCTATTGTCGGATATTTAGAGTTTTTCTCTTAAGGTATATCTGATAGACAGACCCCTAGTATATCTGTTATCGCGCCAGCGGTAAACGCAGAGTAGCTGTGTCTGGAGCGGATAAGTGCTGAAAGCATATAAGTACGAAGACCACCTGGTTGATAGGATGCAGGTTGAAGTGCCCCGCAAGGTAAGCACGTAGCTGAGCATTACTAATCGTCCGAGGACTTGTCCAACTTTAATTGAGTTGGAGTTTAAGCGCAGTTAGCGTAAGCTAACGGAGCGTTTAATAAGCGGTTAATGTTAATTGCACCACTTGTGGTGCACACGCCTCAATATGTAGTTTTCAGGGTATGAATATAGTTTGGAAGGTAAAGACGGTCAGCAGCGACAATACTTGATGGTAACCGCCTGGAAAGATAGCCCGGTGCCAGGATTTATAAGCCCCTCAGCTTAATACGCTGAGGGGTTTTATTTTGGCTAAATTGTCCATAAAACATGTGATACCTAACTAATTTATAATCAATGCCTCTTTTCCAAAGCAGTTATGCGCGTCTCGTGATTAGCAAGCATATTCTCTATATTTGAAGAATAAGAGTTAATAGCACTTACCACCTCACCGATATATTGTCCCATTTCATCAAAACGGCGATCAATCTTTTCAAAACGCTGGTCCATTTTATCAAAACGACGATCAATCTTTTCAAAACGCCGCTCCATTTCATCAAAACGTTGATCCACTTTATCGAAGCGCCGATCAACTTCGCGAAAGCGAAAATCTGTATCTTTAATATGAGCATCCAACCGAAGTAATATACGATCAGTCCTTTCGTTTACCTCCGTAAACGAATTGCGCATCTCTGTCTGTAATGATTTAAGCGTTAGTTTCATATAAATAACCTCTTTATTTGCTCATTTACATATACGTAAAAGTAGAAATAAAGTTCAACCCGCATTATAACAAGAAGAATAGGGCGACTGCTAATAACGTTTCTTCTTTGTCAAAGAGAAGTATTGAGGCTTCCTCTTCTTTATTTGAGTCATTATTTCAAACTGCATCGTGAGGAATACTATCAAAAGCTCATGGATGTAAAGATCAAAGGAGAATAGTTTGTTTTCTCTAAGATTGATCTCAATTTTTTGCATAGTCTTTCTGAAGTTTCATTATGCTCACTCATAAAGCTGAATCAATAATTTTTTTATACCGTCATCATTTTGTCACGGTACATTTTTATAATAAGCCATTGATTTGTAGAACTCAAAAATTAGGTCTGTATTTATGTATGTACCCGATAAAAATAAGTATTCTGAAACTAGTAGTGTTTACCAAGGACAAATTCTTTTATGTAATGAGCGTAATTTTTGGCGGTGCTTTTATAAAGATATGGAGAATGCTTGCAAATCTGTTCATATAGTAAGTCCTTTTATTACAATAAAAAGAAGCGGAAATCTATCGAAATGCTTTAGAGATTTGATAAATCGGGGGGTAAAAATTGTTATCCATACTCGGCATGTTTGGGATCACGATAATGCTTATATGAAGCTTCATGCAAAACTCGCTATTGTTGTGTTAAGGAGCATGGGTGTCGAATTTAGTTTCATATCTCGAACACATAGTAAACTAGCAATTATTGATCGCCGAATATGCTGGGCGGGTAGCTTAAATATTCTTAGCTGGAATAATACACCTGAACAAATGACTCGTTTTGATTGTAGTAAAACAGCTGACGAATTTATTCGCGAGTTGGGTTTACGAGCTTGAATTCTAGGGTGTCGCGATTTGTAAACCTTCCAATTAACTAGACTTGAAGAAGCACTGATATTCGTACTTTCCACATAGCAAAAATCACAATTCCAAATTATTATTGAATACAATCAAAGGTAAAAAAAATGCGCAGCACAGTCTCGTTAATAATTTTATTCTGTTTAATCGTCTTGCCTAGTCTAGCCATTGATGAACAATACTCTAGTTTTGTTGGCCAACTTGTTAATGTTGATAGCGCGTCAAAGCAGAAAGACTATGACAAACTCAAAATGCTTCTAAAAAGTAACTCTTCTTCAAAGAATTTGAGCAATTATGCTTTCTATTCAAATAATCACTGGTTTTTATTGGATAAAAATACCAACAGCCTTACAAAACAATTGTTGATTAACGGCAAAATAAAAGCAGGATCCTATTTTATGATAAAAGGACACCTGCACAACAATGTCATTATCGTGAAACAGATTACTGAGATAAAAACTGATCTGAATAAATTTCTTACTGTACATCAGTCTCTCACTAATATAATTGAAGCCGCTTTAGTTAAGGCAGCTGTAAATGCCGATCCATACTCAATATCCAGCATGCCCCAAATGTCTTTATCTTTTTGCCAAAAGTGGAGAGGTGCTGAAATAGGCGTCAAAACACACGGTACGACTATTAGTTTCCCTAATAACAAAAAGTTCACCGCGTGGCAAGATGATTATTGTAAAACAAATTTCTGACATATCAATTGAATGAAATTGCGAAGAGTTTATTCTCTTTTTCAGAGCCTTAACTTATACAACCATTACAGCCTTTCCATACTTGTGCAAATGCTCATCATGCGTGAGCAAATAAGCAGTTTCTACTAAGCATTGAGCCACAAGCATGCGATCAAAAGGATCGTTATGATGCGGTGGCAATTCGGATACCTCAACAGCGTGATGTAATTTCACAGGCAATGACTCAAAGGCATTTGCAGTAATTGCTTCTTCAAGTTCTTTGAGATCAATTTTTATCCTACCAAGCGTTTGCTTGATAGCGATTTCCCAAATACTAGTAGCGCTAACGATAATGTTATTCTTAGGATTCTCGATAAGCCGGCGAGCTTTTTGCGATAGACGCCGATCATTTACTACCCACCATAACAGAATATGAGTATCGATAATTATTTTCATCAAAAGCTAAGCTTCAAATTTCGCTAGTAATGCTTTAGGTAATGGCGCATCAAAATCTGGGCTAATGCGTATTTTGCCTTTCAGTAAACCAGCCTTTCGTTTCTTGGTGTTTTCAGAACCACAAGGACTCAGCTTAGCCACAGGTTTTCCTGACTTACTTATAATTATTTCCTCACCAGCAAGAACCTGTGCCAGCAATCTGGACAAGTGCGTTTTTGCTTCGTGAACATTTACGTGTTGCATATATTGACTAAGTTAGCTAAGTTTACAGTTACTAATAGTACAAGAAAATACGAAACCGCACAAGAGCAGAGTCGCAAACATTTATGATTCCAGAACCACAATTAAGAGGATGTTTTAGAGTTTAGCCCAATTTCACTAAGAAGCGTCTTTGCTCCCGATCCTTTAAAGCGACGCATATGCTCACCCGAATCTTTAAAGCTAAGAATATTAAGGCTGCCTAAGCCGAGGGGTTTTATTTTCTGTATTTCAATTTTTCAATAAACAGATTCTTCTTCTTTTATTTTGCTCGCTTTTGTAATTTCGATCTTACAATCAACCTGTTTGGAGACATCAAAATGGTGAAAATCACATGGAGTTGCTCCCTTTCACAAATATAGACTAACTCGTAGACCTCTCTGTTATTGCACCATATGTGGTGCATATGCCTCAATAACTAGTTTTCAGAGTAGTGATCAACTGATATTTAACTCAGTTAACTGAGTTAAATATCAGTTGGTTGCCAGCCAAATTAAGGCGATTTAACCATAACAATATGGTAGCCTGTTGACATGCTTGGGTTTGACAGTTATTTTACTCGTAACACTCATAATTAGCCGTCTCACCAGGGACAATAGTAATACAAGGACAATACAAAGTTTAAGACGCAGAGGATATCTATGGCAAGTCAGGACTCTTCAGTTGCAGGTGCAGTTTACCCAGAACGAGTCGAAATAATTGATAATGAAGATCACATATTCATAGCAATGGACTTATCAAGCGACCAAGAAGAAACAATCGCGAAAGCAGTCAAAGAGAGACTGTCAACTGGCCTAGATTTTCACGTCTATGGCTTAGAACCAAGCGAGCGCACAAGTACAGCCAAAACGCTTCACCCGACCGCTTTGATAATATTCCGCGCAAGCAATACTACCGAGGCATACCTAAGCGAGAATGGACACCTAATTATTAACTTAACGCAAGAAGACTCGTCTGATTTCGCATACATGTTTAAGGATGCCACAGGCTATCTCTTTTTCAACACACTAGCCAATGTCGTGTTCCAAATTCGCCGGCTAAAATAACATCTCGGGGTTAATGCTTTGAACAAACATTACCGATCGGACGAAGATTATGGAAGAGATTCAGTTACTGTGTAAGCTAATTAGCAAATATTATGAGAAAAAATAGAGAGACGTTTTTCCTAAATACTCATCGGTATAAATTTATCGAAAATATCAAATCAGACATTAGAACAATAGCGACATAGAACTTTGTTCTGCTTTCAGAAAATCAATGCTTATTCTCTAACATCGTAATGCGATCTTCGTGATTATGGAGCATTTTTTCTATATTAGAAGAATAAGACGAAAAAGAAGCGATTACATCGCCTATGAACTTATCAAATTTTCTATCCATTTGATCGAAACGTTGATCGACCTTATCGAAACGCCGATCAACTTCTCGAAAGCGAAAATCTGTTTCTTTAATATGAGCGTCAAGCCTAATTAAAATATGATCAGTCCTTTCGTTAACCTCAGCAAACGAACTGCGCATCTCTGTCTGTAAAGACTTAAGAGTCAAACTCATACAAATAACCTCTCTATCTACGCATTTATATATACGCAAAAGTAGAAACAAAGTTCAGCCAGCAGTATAGCAAATTAGCGGTGCATTCTTCATGCAACCATTTGCAAGGCGAAAGTGACAGCCCAAAGACAGTACTTATTAAAAAAAGTTCAAAGGTAAAAACGGTTAGAAGCAACCTCTATATATTTGGTCGTAAAACTGTTTTAAATACTGAGTTGTTAGTTGATTTAGCTATCTCCAATAGCTGATGTGCAGCAGCATTATACGATATAGCATCTTCGATCGGACTAGTATTTAAATCTTGCATACTGCATGGCACCAAAACATGTGCTTGCATGCCGAATTTTTGAATATCCTCATTAAGAGTTTCAGTGAATCTAATTAGCCCCGCTTTTGCCGCAGCATAGATGCTATAAGACCCACATTCTAGTTCGCCTTCCAAACCAGCAATCGAAGATACAAAAATAATTTTTCCGAAGCCTTGAGATCGCGCACGCTCAACATAAAGCTTACTAAGATACATTGGACCTCTAAGTGTAGTATCTAACTCCGAATCAATATCCTCTTTAGAAATTTCCGCAATCGTTGCACCGCCAGTATAAGCAGAAGCATTATTTACTAAAACATCAATTCTGCCAAATTGTTCGAAGCCGAACTCTATTGCCTCAACACAGTGCTCATATATAGACACGTCCAGTTTATGCCAAACATCGCCCTGTTCAATTTTTTCTGGAACAACTCTTGCTGTGCCGAATATCTGATATTCATCAGCACGAAATTTCTGAACAAGAGATTTCCCAAACCCACGCGCAGCACCGGTTATCATCACTGCC
>JABDBL010000055.1 GCA_013288645.1 Candidatus Melainabacteria bacterium | reverse complement strand
TTGCTGGCCATGGGAATGACGGGCTGGTGGGGTGTGCAAACTGAATTGTTTGCTAATGCTGTAGTTCAGTTAGCAAATCATTTTTTCCATATAACTATTTCAAGGGAAATCATGATAGTCATAGGGGGAGCCGCTATGATTGTTACGGCAGCATTGGGTATTCGCGCCATTGGCAGATTAAGTTATTTAGCTGTACCGTTGTTAACGGCTGGACTAATTTATGCTCTAATATCTTTAGGCCGGGCCGGCAATCTCACTTCTATAATTCATTACCATCCTGCTACAAGTTCTGCCCTTAGCTGGGGGGCTGCCGCCGCAATAGTAGCTAGTGGTTTTATTGTAGGTGCATCAATGAATCCTGATTATGCTCGCTTTGCGATTAATAAGAAACACGCGTTTGGCTATGCTTTTACTGATTACGCTTTCATATATCCACTTTTGCTCATTGCAAGTGGGGTCATAGCTATCTCATTTAATACCAAAGAGATTATGGTGCATCTTGTTCCGCCTGGTTATACATGGCTTGTTTTTGTAATGATGATGTTTGCTACTTGGGCAGCTAATGATTGCAACTTATATTCGTCATCTTTAAGCCTAGCGGCTGTTCTGCCAAAGTTACAACGTTCCCATTTAGCAATACTAGCTGGCGTATTTGGAATTTATCTGGCGGAAATCCATGTAGCAGAACATATGGTGTCATTTTTAACTTTGTTGGGTATTCTAATATCACCTATTTCTGGTGTGTTTATTATTAATGCAATTGGAAGAAAACATCCCATACTGTTTGAAGAACTTTCACAAATACCTGACTGGCGATTTGCTCAATTAATAGCATGGTTTTCTGGTGCCTTACTGGGCTATATGACTACACCTAAAAACGATCTGGGTTTGGGATTATTCAAACTTACAACCGTGCCAACTTTGGATGCTGTAATAGGCTCAGCCTGTGTAATGTTGGCTATTAAAATTATAGAGAACCGTACCATGCGTGCCCCAAATACTGTGCCTAATGCGTTAATCACCGGCCGTTCTTATGCGAGTGCCCTGGATGAGAGTGAATGACATATCATCAATAGGAAAGCTTGTATTGCAAGAAAAACAGGCGGTTATTATTGGTTTAAGCATCAGGAATAATTATTTTAGAGGAAATACCATCGAGCAAATTACTGATTGGGCAAAAGACCAATTTCGTATTTTAATCTTTATGTTACCTGATGAGCCAGCTATTGATACCTTATCCGCCCTGGGTTATAGTCCTGAGAAAGCTAGACAAAAAGCAATGTTGGCTTGTAATAACCTTGAAAATAAATGCCTGAGAATAATTGAAAAATTCAACATAGATGATAAGGTGCAGATAGTGCGTTGGGCTAAGCTTAAGCACAATGGGACGTATCAGCACAGTTATTTCAAGTTATCACAGCTTTATGATGAAGATGAACTATTTAGACTTGATATCAGACGAGCTACTAGACAACTTATAGAACGGCACAAAACAAAGCTTCCTATAGATCAGGCTATAGACATGGGCAGTCAGTTTTTGATCAAAGAATTATCTTTTATAATTGCAGCATCTGAAATCCTAAATTTGAACTGCGCTTCTGCTTATCTTTATCATCGTCAATTTGATGTGCATAGTAATCTTTTAGCTGGCCGGTATAAAATACAAGTTCCAGTAGATAGTGGTTATATAATAGGCGAAGTAAATCCAGCACTAGTTTAAATAATCAAACGAAGGCACAAATGTCAATTACCACGATTGAAAACAGAATAAATATCTGTGAAAAAACCAGAGAAGGGCTATCAAAAACAATCAGCAGCTTATTGAGCAAACATGATGATATTGCTGAACAGGAATTTGCCACTACTCTCAGTGCTGAAATTAGAAATGATGCGGATCTACAACTGGAAGGTTGGTATGCACCGCCTCCATATGGTATAGCTGCACTTTTTAGTGACCAAGATAATTTTGATAGACTTAGATTTGATACATTAAGAAAGGAACAATATTGGCCACAACAGTTTAAGTTATTAAAAAATAGTGCTGGTATTATCTATGCTTCACCTATTCATAAAGTGTCTGGAACAATTGGTGATTTTGGTATCACTATTTATAAGGGTAATGATAGAAATATCCAATTACATTTGGCTGGTTGTTTAAGGGCGCTTGAACAATCAGCAGACCTTGCTAAAGTTGGCATGGAATTTCGAGAATTGCATGATTTTACGCAACGATTGTTTAAGGAAAACGGATTGCATAATCATAGAACGGTCACTTGGACAGATACAGTGGGAACCAATCTAGGCCATACGGTACCCTGGTCATACGAAGAGCCAACTGCTGAAGAACAAAGAATAATTGCAGGGCAATCTCTAAACGATTTGAGAAACTTGATCAGTAATAAGCGCATTAATGTAAACCGCAACGAACGATTCAAAATCCCAGCCAATATCGCTTTTACACTTGAAGCTCGTTTAGAAAGACTGGAAGATCCGGCTATGCCAAACACCTTTTTCCATCTTATTATTACTTTTAAAAATGGCAGAAAAAAAATAGTGTCAAATTTCAATGGGGTTTTTTCAGTAGTAGGCATGAACAATTATGTTGTGAGTCAATTTTGAGTTGGCATCACAATGTTGCAATATTGCGCAAACCATTTACTGGAGCTAAAACTAAACCAACGATGCCATAAATTAGGGCCAGTACTAAACCAACAATAGAACCTGTTATAGTTCTTATAATAAAGTCACCCATCATAATAATGGGTCCTTGATAAGGCACGGATTTTCCTAGTTCACAACTAATGCCTGAATTATGTATCTCTAAACCACTTGGGGTGGAAAGACATATAAGCAGTCCAAGAACACCGCCGGTGATTGCTGAAGAAAGGACTGCCAATTTGAGAGGGCTACTTTTGTTGTTGGTTTTTTTAAGACAGGTCATTGCCAGGATTACAAATAGTTGATTAATACCAAAAAGACAACCAAGCAAAACTCCGCCAAATATTTTTTGATGAAGTGTGATTGCGCCGGTTGCCTGTTCAACTCCAAAGCTATATGCTCCTGTTTTGGCTATTGAACTATGAGCTATATAATCAACAGATCCAAGGAGGAAAGCAAAGGCAAGTCCCAATAGTAAATTGGCGGCTATAAACGGCAATACGATCTTTATAAAACTATCTTTGTAATTCCAATTCATTTTTTCAAGCATACAGTCCATTGTGAACGATCCAGTATCTTATACCCAGTTGTTTTCTAAACTTATGCTCTGTTTTGTCAGATTTATGAGGCAGTTGTATCTTCCTTCAGTATATTTTGCTCTATACGGTTTGCTAACCGTCTAAGACTGGCTGTTGTTGTTGGCGGCCATAAAGGTGGGCGGCCCCTTTTTGCTCTGCGGATTGCCTGCCGGCCTGCTGGACGGTTTTTGCGCCGTTTTAAATTTTCTCTATTGATTTCAGCTAAAGTTGGCTTTGTTTGTTCTTCTATCCAGTGAGCAAGATCATTATGGCTTATCCTAATGCTCTTGCCTTCGCCATAGCGAACATGTCTTATTTTCCGCTGCTGAATAGCTTTATATATAGTGGTTGTTCCAATGGTCAAATAAGCTGCAGCGGCTTCAACGCTATACCATTCCTGTTTTTCCCCTGGCTCTGCTTGGCATTTATACATAATGATAGAATTGACCTGGTTGCTAACTTGGCTGACCTAATTATTCCCAGAAATTCATCTGAGAAACCGTAGCCAGTTCCGTAGCCAGATTGGTTATCAAGTGAGACCGGAAAACGCCAAATGACGTTAAATGACGAAAGTAGTAAAGAAGCATATTTTAGGGGCTCAAAAGCCCACCAGTGGGGATATAGCTCAGTTGGTAGAGCGCACGGATCGCACCCGTGAGGCCAGGGGTTCGAATCCCCTTATCTCCAAGTTTTTATTTCACTCTTTGCGGCGTCTGCGAATCCGTTCTGTGGTGTCCTTGCCCCTGCAACACTATATCAGGCGGACAATTATGATTGAATATTACTCTTTTACGCACTAAGGGTATGGGATCTTTAGCAAGCAAACACAAAGTTCTAGCCGTTGTATGAGGATTATTTGCTACTGCCAAACGAACATTCCAATCCGCATGCCTAGATAATTGAGCTAAGCGCTTAGCTGGGGTGGTGTCTTTAGCTGCAATAACTTGCATAAAATCTGCTTCTTTCGGCACATACGGCTGATTTGGTTCACCTGCATCAACATAATCATTCAGCGCAGATAAAGTTGCCCTATTATTCTCAAGAGCTTGAGATCTGCTTAATTCAAGCAACATCTCTTGCGCCTTCTTCACTACTGTGCCTTGACCATCGTTTAGTAGCTTCAAGAGAAATTCTTTATCTACTAAAGGATTTTCTGCCACCGTCATTCTGATGCTTTCATTTTCATCTCTGGCCAATATTGCCAATATTTCCAAATCTGAATTTCTATTTTTCGCCACAGCTTTGCGGATATTAGGATTTTCATGGAAAGCTAGCCATTTTAAAGAGTTTTTTGGTGTTTGAGGGCTTTTTGCCAAAGTTTCCAAAACAGGCAACGCAAAATTCGCAAAAACACTCTTTTCTTGCAATAGCGTAGCTTGCGCTTTTCGTTCACTAATTAAAGTCATCATTCTCTGGCTTTCGCGACATGCAAACTCTTTACGTATGGTGCGTTTTGCAGATTGATATTTTTCTTCTAATTCGATTTTTTGCTGATCTATTTTTTCTTGCCCGGGCAGCATATTTACTTTCACTTCTACTGCCTTATTGTCCACATTATCCACAAAGTGGGGTACTTTATTCGTGTGCATTTGCGGTGCAATTTGCTTTTGTTGTTCTTTCACTAAAGTGCGAATTTCTTGACTTGATATAGCCTTTAAATGCGCGGGTTGAGAAGGCGGTGGTGGTGTGATTCTGTATCTTGTTCTTACTCTTACTTTGTAGTCTGGTTCGGCTTTTTGTACACTATATTCACTGGTCGTCGGTGATGACTGATTTACCTGGGATGACTGATTTAATGGTTCTATTTCGAATTCAATTCTGCCCCAAGTATTTTGTAGAACCTGGGTATGTAGTTCAAATTCAGACTGCACTTCCTTTCTAGGATTTTTGCGCTCAGTTGTATTTACCGGAGCTCTAATGGGTTTACAGCTCTCTGAATAACCATGGGTTGGCAATCCATCTAATAGCTTTGCCACTCGTTTAATAAAAATATTGCTCATTTTAAATCAACCTGTTCTGGGTACAAATAAAGAGTTACTAAAATCATTCTAGATAGCCCAGCTTTAGGCCTCGTACTATAGAACTAATACTTCAGTATAGGCAAACCACTAAAGAAGGTCGAAAAATGCCCAAATTTGTTGTAAAGACAACATTTTGGGACACTTATATGCGACAACAAAGTACTTTTGTCTATTATTTACGACGTTTAGAGGCTTCTAAGTGTCATACGGTGCGGATTGAGGCGATTTTGATAGTTCAATTCTATGATTCGATAGTTCAATTCTGTGAAGGGTTTCGGTTTACACCTATGACAATTCACAATACGCGGTGATATTATCTGAGTCTTGAGCGGGCTATTAGCTCAGGTGGTTAGAGCGCACCCCTGATAAGGGTGAGGTCCCTGGTTCGAGTCCAGGATGGCCCATATTTTTTCTTCTGAAGTCCCTTTTCCATATAATTAGGTAGAAAAGGGAATCGACATTAGATATTCTTAGATTTATCCTAGCTAGACTAGTGGAAACGCAGAGTAGACAATAAAAACAGTCGTGGGGGCTTGGCTCAGTTGGTAGAGCGTCTCCTTTGCAAGGAGAAGGTCACCGGTTCGAATCCGGTAGCCTCCAAATTATTGATAGACAAGGGTTTTCGGCGCTTTGCATCTGGCCGAAATAGTGGTAAAAAAGTGACAAAGAGCCGCTTCTTTTTCATCAGGCCCAAAAAGGTACGTATTTTGTGTGCTTCTTTGATAAGTTAGAGGGGTCATGCGCCTTTATTAATCCTTCTGCTATAGCATCAGCTATTATTCTGGATGCAATGGCGTAATTTTTCTCGGCTATACCAAAGCGGTTTCTAAGCGAGGCATTTGTCATTTGCGAATTGGAAACCCAGCATAAGCATGAATGCTGATAGCAGGCCCGCACCTTATCATTTTTACTCATGGCGTTAAAAGGCTGGTGTGCAAACAGAGTCACTTGAGTATGATTGTCGGTAACGCGAAATTCTGGTGCCGGAAGCTGAAACACTTCAATGGAAAATACAACTTTATCAATACCGCTTCCTCTTTCTTCGCAGATATTAAGTCGGCGCATTAAAGCAGCCATGACTTCATTCCTTGATTTGGGCGGTTCATCGAGAAATCTCAGTGTGTGAATTAACGGAGTGCCGGGATTAGTGATTTCTATTCGATCTTGAAAAATTTCTACCATTGGGTTGGGTATAAGGCTAGTATTTAGCCCGGGAGAATTTGCAAGCATGCATGCAACCTTTTTTTATTGCGAAGCCCTAATAAATATTTTTGAGCAGGGTACTGAGATTTTTGGAATAGCTACTGGTATTGGATTTGCTATTGGGGCAATATCTATACTCTTTTTAGGTAAATTTTCAGTAGCAGCCAAGCTAATCATGATCGCTATTCCTGCTTTTATCATTGGCATCATAGCCCCTGACTTGATCCCTTGGTCTATAGCTTCTTTGCGCGATGCTAATATCCCTATGATACCACTGTGCTGGATAATCGGAATAGTTGGTACATTAGGCGTCATCATTTTTGCTGTTATCACAGGATTTTTGCCTACCATCGTTGCATTTCGAAGAAACAAGCGAAATCGTAAGCTTATTTTCTTATTGAACATTCTTCTAAGCATAGTGCCTATTTTGGGCTGGAATATAGCATTATTTATGGCTTTTATGGATGATAAAGTCAAAATGCCTGTAGAAAAAAGGATTTAAATTAGGCAACCTGGGTTCTATCTAATTGGCCATGAATGAGAAAATATAAACCGCTTGGGTGGCTCTCTTCTCCGCAGTCGGTCCAGCCTTCATTCTCCTTTCCAAAAGCGCCGGATCGTTTTTCATTAGGTTGAGGATATTCAGCGTGGTGACAGCGAATAAGACGACCAGGAAGAGCCAAGCCTCCCAGTAATTCAGCACCCCAGCGGATAGAAAGAGCACAACTGCCAAAACGAGCAACAGCATTACAAGTTCGGCGAATGCTTTTATTGTCAGGCTTCGATTCATGTGATTACCATAGCACCTCCCGCGGTGGCATGCATAAAGTTGCCGCTGATTTTGCTGGTAATCTAGACGCTAGCGAGAATTGCTCGACTCACCTTGGATGGTTGGATCGACTTGTGTAGCTGGTCCGGTGGCAAGGTTGTCCAGCGACATTGATGTCATCTTCAGCGCACTAAAGTTCCTCTCAACGTCTTCCCATATAACTACCATATTTTTGCCAGCGATTACTACATCTGGATGCCGCGATATATCTGGCGTATTGGAAATATCCATGACTGTCGTAAAATCATTTGCACTATCATTTGAGATTCTGGCAAAAATATCGGGTCTGCTAAATGTTTTACTGGTATCGGCCCACACAAAAGCGACCACTCCAGAGGCATTTGCTGCCAGAGTGGGCTCCCCTGAAACGCCAGGAGTATTGGAAATATTTATTGGCTTTTCAAATTCCCCCCTCTTATCACCAATAGCACACCAGATATCCGGTGCCGTTGGCTTCTGGGAATAGTCGAGCCAGGACACGTACACTTTACCCTTGGCACCACAGCCGATGGTAGGATGATCAGACATACGAGGACTGTGGCTTACATTAATGGGTTTGCACCAAACACCATTATCTCGACTTACGTAAAATATATCTGGGTGCGTCTCGCCAACTGAAGAATCTAACCAAACTGCATGGACAATGCCGTCTTGATCTACGGCGATAGCCGGCTCGGTTGAAGTTCCTGGACTATTGCTAATGTCCTCAGCCGGCAATAAGGGGTCTTTGGCCCATTTCTTGCCCCCATCAGTCGACCAAGTATAATAAATGTCTTTATTTTTCTCGCCTTTGCTGGTGTCAGTCCAGACTACATGAATAGAATTGTCCTGGCCAACGGCCACTGCGGGATCACTAGACATTCCGGGAGTATTCGAAATATCAACAGGGTGAGTCCACGTCTTACCCTTGTCTTCTGAACGAGCAAAAAAGATATCCGGCGTTTTTTCTCCAGCTCGAGTATCGGTCCATACCACATCCACAGCTCCATTATTTTCCACTGAGACATCTGGATGAGCTGAGACTCCTGAAGTATGCGATATGTTTACAGGAGCAGTCCAGCTAAGTCCATTATTACTACTTTGCAAGCAGAAAACATCTTGTCTGGAACCTTTCTGAAATTCCTCAAACACCACATAAAGGGTACCATCGACATCAGCAGCAATTTTTGGACTGTATCCTTGGGTTATAGCGCGAACTATGGTCGGACGTGCAAAAGCAGAGCGATCATTAGAGGCCGCAAGAGCCCTAAACATTCCCGCATTCGAAAATAACATAAGTGTGATGAACGCGGATCCGAGTATCTGTTTCATTCGCTGTCCTCCTTGACTTTAGCTAAGACACAATCTTAATTTCGAGAAAGTGGCAGACTTTATTAACACTAATCCCCTGCATATCCGATCAATACGACAATATAGCAAAACAAACTATTTTAGCAGAGCACCCCGTATCTGGTATCAGGTCGACAGTATTTGCGTCTACAACAATTTTTTTCATTCGCTATCTATAGCATACTAGCGAGAAATCGAAAATAGAAGTGAAAAGCTGAGAAATTCTTGCCAGACTTTACTTACGAATAGATAGCCTCTGAGCTATCAGATGGATAACCATTGTCAATCAACCGCAAGGGTTATTTGCTTCACTCTCTATAGTGATTCGGATTAGAGGAGAGCGAGAAGTGAACGCTATTTTGATAGAATGGCCTTAGGTAACGAACTCTACTAATATGCGTAAGACTAATCTATTTAAAAATATGTGCCAGCAAAATTTTGCTGCTTTATCGAGCATGATTCTTTTATTAGTGGCCTATAACTTATTTTATCAGCCAGCTTTTGCTGCAACACAGTCAAAGTCTTCAACACCCATCGTTAAAAAAGTAGATACTCTTAAGGTGCCAAAGACTATTCACCGTACTTCGATTGGCATTACTACTTTGCACCTTTATAGTAAAGTGAGCGATTTGAAGAGCGATAGCTTAATTAGGCATCTATTGAAATCCGCGGCTTCAGCCGACAGTCCAGACAGTAACCCCGATTCAGAAAAAACCGCTGCAATGCTTAATCTCGATGTAAATGAAACTCTTGCTGCAAATTTATTTAGACAAAACAATTTCGATCTTGATCAATTAGAGGATATTGATAAAGATAATTTTGTTTTAGGTAATTTGACGCGCGGCAACGTAATGCACATCAGCAAAGGTAATGCGCTCTTTGTCCCTAAGAAAGACATCATTGTTTTGGCTGATTTAGCTGAAATTCACATCGGAGCCGGTTCAATGGTTGGTGTGTTAAGACCGCGCCCCGATGTCGTCTCAATATATGATCTAGAAGATAGCGGTAGCAAGAAAGTGAGCATCAAAGTGGGCAATGAATCATTCGCATTGGCTCCAGGCAAGAATTTGATTATCTCTAAAGAAGCTGATGAATTCGAGAAAATTAATCCTGCTCATCGTATTGCTTATCGCAAACTAGAATCAAAAAAATTGCAATGTGGCTTTTATGCATATACAACTGAGTTCTCAATATCATCAGCAGTCTTACACGTAAAACCGTTGCAAAATATCTTATTGTCAAACGCCCCTGAAGACCGCAAAATAGCCAATCGCTTACTGAAAAACTATGTGATTTTAGAAGATGTATTCAGTGGCAATGAATCATTCAAAATGCCTGCTAATATTGTAACGCCCGTTAAAATATCCAGTAAATAATTTCGGTCGTGAGACTATCTCCGTGCGTGCCAAGCCTCAGTCAGTTGCTAAATATTTGACATTAGTTTTTTTGTTGACCGTTTTTGCATCTACGGTCAACACATTACCATCCGCAGCCCAATTGGGTATTGTACATAACCAGTTGCCACCAATACAACTTCCGCTTCCCCAAGCCTCAGAACAACAAATGTTTGCTCAAGTTCCGAGCATATTACCAACAGATGCCACTCCTTTTCAGGTATTAAGACCCCGTAATACCGTAGGTTCGAATCTCAAATTCCGAATTTTTCAAAAATTACCTGCATCCCTTTGGTTTAACGTTGTAACCGAAGAAACAGGTCGCTGGGAAACAAATGTTTTTCAACAAGCCAACCATGGCAGACAAGATTTCGTTTTTCGCTCACTACCAAATATCACTTTGGGTTACGCTCTGGGTAAACACACTAACGTTTACACCAATTATTTTGTTATCAAAGATATTTATTCAGTGCATGGCAATCTCAGTTTTCCCACCACACAATCTCTTTCTATGGGCATACGTCATGACTTTCAGATAGGAGAAAAAACGGTTTTTCAACTCGATACACAGGCCCGTGAATTATGGGAAACGATCCACTTGCACCAGGCTGACTTACTGCCTTCGCTCAACTTAACCAGAATTATTACCCCGCACATAATATTTTTCGGCAGTCTTCTTCTTCAACTGCGTAGTGGCGAACTCTTCGGGGGTGCAACACGAGAAATTGATCCGTTTTACAACGCCGGTCTCTTAATGACCTACAAAAACTGGAATTTCATCATTACTGATACCTACGTAACAAATTTCAGAAATCCTAATACTGCTATACCTCCTCAAGGCAATGTAAGCATGATCGCCGATTTCGAAGTATCTCATCCAATCTCACCGCGCATTCCTAACATACTCGTTTTCATGCGAGCAGAGCCTATTTGGAACTGGCGATCTCACTTTATAACTGGTCAAAGTGGTTACGATTTTCGTCTTTACGGTGGCTTACGATTTACCCTGACCAAACCCGCCTACACTACAGATATCAAAGAATTACAAGCAAAGCTACGCAAACAAGCACAACAAATGCAAGAGTGGAGGCAGCAAAATCAGATTAGCCCCTCCACCCCATAGTCTATTTTCAGTTTTGACGTTCGCCTTTAATCGTTAGCTAATTGGTCAATTTTTTTATCTAATTCCTGAATTGCTGTAGCAATGGAAATTGCATCGTCATATTCAAGCCCATTGGACGTGTCATTTACCGTTTCGCGGTCGCGTAGAACTTGTTCTTGTTGCCCTAGATTATCGGCCTCATCTCTAGTCAGCTTCTTTGCATCAAAAGCTGCATCAATTTTTTCCTTTAAAGCTTTATTGTGACTGTCGATACCCATCCACACTTTGTCCGGATGAATGGCCGCTTTGATATCAGCTTGAGTTTTTTGTAAAGCAAGTCTAATAGGCTGCAATCTCTTTATTGTGCCGTCTTTATACTTTGTTTCCAAAGCAACCACTTTATCCAATTCGCCTTTTGTTCTCTCTGCATCAGCTAATGTCATGCGCCCGTAAGATAGCTCGTTAGTAATTTGTTTGAGTAAATCATTACGGTCACTGTCAAGTTGTATCAACTCACTACCGTTTGCGCCAAAACATCCAGGACTAATTAATAGAAAAGCCATACTCAACACACTTGCTCTAAATCTTTGCATCTCTGCCTCCATAAATGGCACTACCTAACATGTTAAACTAATTATAAGGTCATTCACTTTATACCGTTATCCCTTAACCGATTATTTTTGCTAATTAATTTAGTTCAGAATGTTTTTAAAATTTTTTTCTAACAACAAAAGTCAAAGCGCTTTGGAGTTGTTCTTACTCAGCGCAGCTTCGTTATATTTAGAACTATTGACTATAAGTTGGCTATCAAGCGATGTGCGTGCATTCACAGTTTTTAAAACATTTCCCTAGTGACATGTTTCGTAGGGCTAGGGCTTGGCTTTGCTCAAAGTACTGACAAAATTTTTCGTTTTAGTCTTTTGCTACTGCTTCTCTCTTTATTGCTTAGTTATGCCTTGCCCTTACAAACAATGCTTGCCTTACGCGTGGGCGGCTCGCTCTTAGTAACATTCTTTACTCTTTTACCAATATTGTCTGCAGGCATCATTTTTGCTACAGCTTTCAGCGAATTTTCGCCACCTGGCAAAGCCTTAGCCTTTAATTTATTCGGTGCGGTAATAGGTGCAATGCTCGAATACTTGTCCAATTACTGGGGAATAAAATCCCTCGTCTTGGTTGCCCTTTTACTTTACTTAGCTTCTTATTTGTGCGCACGCAAAACTGGAAATGAGTGAGTTTCCCCTGGCAAAGGAAACTAGTCAAGACTAAGAAAATATAAAAGGTATACGCGGACAATTTGAAGTTTGAATCTGGCGGATGCAATCTGCTATTATTGTATATCCCGGTTACGCATTTTCGATTCTTTAAATCGATTCTGAAGTGCGTGACGGATTTTGTACCCTGAAAACTACATATTGAGGTCCGTATTCCACCAATTAAAATGTCTGGAACCTTCTCTGCCGTCCTGGCTTGAAGGAGTATTACGCGTCGAGGCGCAAGCCGAGGCAGCGTTTATATGTAATCCAGACGTTGGTCAAGCTACGAAGAGCGCACAGGTGAATACCTTGGCGTCAGCAGCCGATGAAGGACGCAATAAACTGCGAAAAGCCACGGGAAGTCGTTATAGACTACGATCCGTGGGTATCCGAATGGGGCAACCCCGTTAGAGTAATGTCTAACGACGGCAATTTGAACAAAATAGAATTGCACGAGGTAAGCCGGAGAACTGAAACATCTTAGTACCCGGAGGAAAATAAAACAAATCAGTGATTCCCTTAGTAGCGGCGAGTGAAAAGGGATGAGCCTAAACCTTTTTGACGCAAGTCATGAAGGGGTTGCGGGACTCCAAACGGGATGGGATAAAGTTAGTTGAATTATCTGGAAAGGTAAACCATAGACGGTGATAGTCCGGTAAGCGAAAACTTTTGAACCCCAGGAGTATCCCAAGTAATGCGGGGCACGTGAAACCCTGTATGAATCTGCCAGGACCATCTGGTAAGGCTAAATACTGTCTGACGACCGATAGTGAACAAGTACCGCGAGGGAAAGGTGAAAAGAACCCCGGGAGGGGAGTGAAATAGAATATGAAACCGTGTGCTTACAAGCAATTGGAGCACTATTAGATAGTGTGACAGTGTGCCTGTTGAAGAATGAGCCGGCGAGTTACCTTATGTAGTTGGTTAAGCAGTTAATATGCGAAGCCACAGGGAAACCGAGTCTGATAAGGGCGAAATAATAATTACATGAGGTAGACCCGAACCCAGGTGATCTATACATGGCCAGGATGAAGCGTATGTAACAATGCGTAGAGGTCCGAACCAACTGATGTTGAAAAATCAGTGGATGAGCTGTGTATAGGGGTGAAATGCCAATCGAACTTGGAGCTAGCTGGTTCTCCCCGAAAGGCGTTGAGGCACCGCGTTGGACGTATCTTACAGGGGGTAGAGCACTGGTTCGGTGCGGGCGGAGAAAATCCGTACCAAATCGAGTCAAACTCCGAATACCTGTAATGTAATATCCAGCAGTGAGACGGCGGGAGATAAGTTCCGTCGTCAAGAGGGAAACAGCCCAGACCACCGACTAAGGCCCCAAAGAATACACTAAGTGATTAAGGAGGTGGAGTTGCATAGACAACTAGGATGTTGGCTTAGAAGCAGCCATCATTAAAAGAAAGCGTAATAGCTCACTAGTCAAGCGACTCCGCGCCGAAAACGTATGGGACTAAGTGTGTCGCCGAAATCGTGGGTTTATTTATTTAAACGGTAGGGGAGCGTTGTGTTGTAGGTCGAAGTATGAGCGTAAGCACGTATGGACGAAGCACAAGTGAGACTGTCGGCTTGAGTAGCGAAAACATTGGTGAGAATCCAATGCACCGAAAGACTAAGGGTTCCCACGGCAGGTTCGTCCACGTGGGGTTAGTCGGGTGCTAAGGCGAGGCCGAAAGGCGTAGTCGATGCACAGCGGGTTAATATTCCCGTACCACCGTAAATCGTTATCAATTAAGTCGGGACACAGGAGGCTATATGGAAAGTCGCCCATTGGACATGGCGCTTCCAAAGGCGTAGCTAGTTCTGGTTGGCAAATCCGCCAGAGCGTTATAAAGTAAGGCCGAGTAAGGAATGACTCACGAGTCAAACTCCATAGATGCCAAGCTGTCGAGAAAAGCGGCGTAATGAGATTGAAGGTGCCCGTACCCGAAACCGACACAGGTAGTCAGGTAGAGAATACCAAGGTGCGCGAGATAACTCTCTCTAAGGAACTCGGCAAAATAACCTCGTAACTTCGGAAGAAGAGGTGCCATGTTAGAGTGTAGGTCTTTACGACCGAAGCTCGAGATGGTTGCAATTAAGAGGCTCAAGCGACTGTTTAACAAAAACACAGGTCTCTGCTAAACCGTAAGGTGATGTATAGGGGCTGACTCCTGCCCAGTGCCGGAAGGTCAAGTGGATTGGTTAGCGCAAGCGAAGCTAAGAAACAAAGCCCCGGTGAACGGCGGCCGTAACTATAACGGTCCTAAGGTAGCGAAATTCCTTGTCGGGTAAGTTCCGACCCGCACGAATGGAGTAACGATTTGAGCGCTGTCTCGGAGAGAGACTCGGCGAAATAGGATTGTCTGTGAAGATACGGACTAGGCGTGCCAGGACAGAAAGACCCTATTGAGCTTTACTGTAGGCTGAAATTGTCTGTCGGCTTGATCTGCGTAGTATAGGTGGGAGCCTTTGAAATCTGGATTTTGGTTCG
>JABDBL010000054.1:13991-14991 GCA_013288645.1 Candidatus Melainabacteria bacterium | reverse complement strand
AACAGCCTGAGCTGGACTGGTATTGAATAATAGCAGTGTTATTAAAGCAACTGGCCATTTGGGTGTTTGTTTTGTTAATGTGATCATTCTTTTTATACCTAAATTTTATACCTAAATTGTTTACTGCAATTGGTTGTTTTAACTATTATTCGGTTTTTTTGGCAACTCTTGCTTTTGTTCTTTCTTTGCTTCCGGGTAGACATCAACTATTGTGGTGCCTTTTCTGCCAAAAACTGAGCGCGCTACCCGTTGAATATCTTCAGGTTTTACCGCCATATATTTTTCTATGTCTTTATCAAGAAGAGCCGGATCGCCGAAAAATAAGGCATATTCAGCTAATAATTCAGCTCTACCTATGCTTTTTTGCAAAGATTCATAGGAATCGGATGCGAAAAGTTCGCGTGAAATTTGATTTTTTGCTTTATCTAATTCTTCTTGTAAAACAGGTTCCGTTTTCAATTTTTCAATTTCATTAAAAAGACTAGCGCGAACTTTTTCTGGCGTTGAGTCAGGCTTTACCACGGCAAAAATTTCAAAAGCTGAAGGACCTCTTCTTTCATCATAACCAGCGTCTACTTTGAGCGCATTTTTGTCACCTTTAACCAGTCTTTGATAAAGGCGAGAAGAGTCACCCGCCGAAAGTAATTTTTCAATAATTCCCAATGCATAGTAGTCAGGATCTCTTCTAGCTGGTGCTTTCCATGCTACCCAGAAAGCCGGTGCTTTAGCATGTTGATCGGCCAGTTTCAAATATTTTTCTTTCGTCTGCTTAGGTTCGCTCACAATTGGTTTGGCTGCTGTTGGAGCGCTAGGTACAGTAGAGAAATATTTCTCCACTAATTTTTGCATATCGTTTGAGTTGAAGTCACCTACAATAGCCATTACTGCATTATTAGGAGCATAATATGTGTTAAAAAACTTTTTCACATCTTTAACTGTGGATGCCTCCAGATCAGCAAAGTCTCCAATTACTGGATGACCATTTGTCCAATTGTCAAAT
>JABDBL010000054.1:1252-13981 GCA_013288645.1 Candidatus Melainabacteria bacterium | reverse complement strand
GAAGCAAAGAAAGAACAAAAGGTTGATTATCTATACGTAAACGTTTTTCTTCTTTGACTGTTTCTAACTGATTTTGAAAATTTTCTTCTGTAATTTTCAACGAACGCATACGATCAGACTCTAACCATAAAGCTAACTCTATTTGGTTACTGGGCAATTTTTCAAAGTAATTAGTAAAATCAGGATGTGTAGAAGCATTTAAGCTGCCACCTGCACTTTCGATATATTTAAAATATTCTGTTTTGCCTACATTTTCAGAGCCTTCAAACATCATATGCTCAAATAAATGCGCAAAGCCTGAATGTCCCTTCTCTTCGTTTCGTGCGCCAACGTCATAAACAATCACCATAGCTGCTACGGGAACTGTGTGGTCTTCAGAAAAAATTACCCTTAGTCCATTTTTTAATTTAAAATCTTTTGTCACCGGGATTAGTGGCGGTTTACTTTTATGGGGGTCGATCAAACAATAGGCGTTTGTACCGGCTAAAATATTTGTACATATTCCAGCTACTAGCAGTATCGATTTTATTGTTTTATTCTTCATCATCTCCCCCGAGTGTCAGGCTTGCGGTCGACCAAATTATAGCCACGAATATTATTGATAAAAGAGCAGTACCGTATTTGATTTTATCTGGAAAGCCAAGTTTATGTAGGACCAAAAATACACAACAAGCAAGTATAAGACCAAAAATTGCTACTACTTGATTGATGCTCATAGATTTAACCAGATGTAGGTTCTTGGCAATCTGTAATTCATGTAATTAGAAACGAGCGTGCAATAAAGCATCCTTACAAGAACACTTTCTTTCTTCAGGAAGAGCTTTGATCAAGTGGGCTAACATATTCTTTAGTTTATCAAGATTATTATTGAAAACAGTTACTACTTGGGCATGCGAAACCGGTTCAACCTCGCCAATCAGCCCTGCATCGTAGTCGGTTACTAAGCTGACATTTACCACGCACATGCAGAGTTCGCGAGCTAAGTGCACTTCAGGATATTGGCTCATATTTACAACCGTCCAGCCTTGATTACTAAACCACTTAGATTCGGCTTGTGTAGAGAAACGTGGTCCTTGAATGACAACTACTGTGCCTTCCCGGTGCATTTTTATTTTGCAAGCTGTGCCAGCTTGATATGCCAATTCTCGCATTTGAGGACAATATGGTTGGGCTGCTGATACATGAGTAGCTATGGGACCATCATAAAATGTATCTTTGCGACCGGACGTACGATCTATATATTGATCACAAATAACAAAGTCTCCAGGAGCGGCTTCTTTCTTTAAACTGCCGGCAGCGCAAGGAGAAATAAGCCTCTCTACACCCAAAGATTTCATCGCCCAAAGATTGGCCCTGTAATTTATCATATGAGGAGGATATTGATGGTTGGAGCCATGACGGGGCATGAAAGCTACTTTCTTGCCCTCTATAATGCCTACGACAACTTTATTGCTAGGCACACCATAAGGTGTTTCTACTACTCGTTCTTCAGCTTCACTAAAGAGTGAATAAAATCCCGAACCACCAAAAACGCCTATAGTAATTTTATCTTCGCTCAATTCCTAGTCCTCTTGTGATTACTGTAATTTATATTGTTTTTGGCTGCTGACATCTATAAAATGTCTAATTAGCTTATTCAGTTTACGATGTTGTGCTTGACGGTATATTCATTCATTGAGGCAGTGTTACAGTATTATTTTTGCTTTATACCACATGCTAGCAATACAACAAAAAACGATTTTAATTTAGTATTATATATGGTGACTTAAATTCGTTTAAAGCACGAGCCTAATTGACGAGCAATGACTGATTAAACTGATGAGCAATTTGGTTAATAGAACAAAATCTCCTTTGATCGTTTTTACCCTTTCTGATTCAAGTGGAGAAACAGCAGAAGCAGTTTCCAAAGCTGCTCTTGCTCAGTTTCCTCAAGAGCATGTTCAGCTCTATCGTTTAGCTAGAGTCTCATCAGTTGATGAATTGAATAAGATTGTAAGTGAAATATCCCAAGAACAAGGACTTATAGCATACACATTAGTTAGGCAGGACTTTAAAGACGCATTAGAAAAAGCTGCTGTTAGCTGTGGCATTCCAACAATTGATTTACTTGGACCATTAATTGCTAAGGTGGCTCAGGTCACCCAAATTTCGCCATTATCACAAGCGGGGAGGCTTCATCTTTTAGATGAATCATATTACAAGCGTATTGAAGCAATCGACTTTGCTATTCGTTATGATGATGGCAAAAATCCCAATGGTTTGATTGAGGCTGATGTAGTATTGATAGGTGTTTCGCGTACCAGTAAAACGCCTAATTGTATGTATTTAGCTCAACATTGGGGATTAAAGGCAGCCAATATTCCCCTTGTGCCAGCGGTGGAACCATCGCCTAAATTGTTTACTCTTTCAGAAAAAAAGATTGTCGGTCTCACAATTGATCCACAAATACTCGCCGGAATTCGCTCAACTAGAGCAAATGTACTTGGTTTACCTCAAGGCACTGATTATACTGATCTATACATAATCGAAGAAGAAGTGCAGTCTGCCAAAAAGATTTTTAAACGTCTAGGTTGTCACATTATAGATGTATCAAACAAAGCTATTGAAGAAACATCAGGTGAGATTTATTTGTATTTGCGTAAATAAGAAATGAGGAGCAAAAGATAATGGCGAGCAAAGAACCAAAGCAAGTTATTGTCAAGGACAGTATAAATATTCTTTCGTTTGATGATGGCTTCAGGCATTTTAAAGGACAAAAAGATCTAATGCGTGAAACTCTTGGTGGCAAGGGTGCCGGGCTTGCTGAAATGACTGCCAGTGGTATCAATGTTCCCCCTGGGTTTACCATTACTACTGCTTGCTGTCGATCGTACAACCAAGCAGGTGGGGTTATTCCGGATGGACTCTATAAAGAAGTTTTTCAGTCTCTGCGATCAGTAGAAAAAACAGTTGGTAGAAGATTTGGCAGCACCGCTAACCCGTTATTGCTCTCAGTGCGCTCCGGCGCCCAGTTTTCTATGCCGGGTATGATGGATACTATTTTAAATCTTGGTCTTAACGATGAAACTGTGCAAGCATTAGCAAAACTGACAAACAATGAGCGTTTCGCTCTGGATAGCTATAGACGCCTTATCCAAATGTTTGGCAATGTTGTATTAGGGATAAACAAAGAAGAATTTGAATATGCTCTAAAAACAATCAGACATTCGGCTAACGTTAAGGTTGATAATGAGCTTAAAGTCGAATACCTACGTTCTTTGATCGATCAATTCAAAAATATTATTCTTAAAAATACAGGCTCACCTTTTCCACAAGATGTCAAAGAACAACTAAAGACTGCGGTGGAAGCAGTTTTTAAGTCCTGGAACAATCCGCGGGCTATTTATTATCGTAATCTGAACAAAATAGACCATAACCTTGGTACTGCGGTCAATATTCAGGCAATGGTTTTTGGTAATTTGAACGATAATTCCAGTACGGGTGTTTGCTTTACTCGTAATCCGAGTACTGGTGAATCGCAGATTTATGGTGAATATCTATCAAATGCGCAGGGTGAAGATGTAGTAGCTGGGACACGGACACCGCAAGAAATTACTCTTTTAGCGAAGCAAATGCCCGAAGCATATAAGCAATTGCTCTCAACAATTGCTAATCTCGAAAAACACTACGCAGATATGCAAGACGTCGAGTTCACCATAGAGAATAATATTTTATATATTCTGCAAACTCGAACAGGTAAGCGAACAGTGGCGGCTGCGCTTAAAATTGCAGTAGATTTAGTTAAAGAAAAAATGGTCAGTAAGGAGGAAGCTCTTCTTAGAATTGAGCCTATGCAATTAAATCAATTGCTTTTACCCAGCTTTAGTTTGGTGGTGAAAGAAAAGGCCAAAGCAGAAGGGCAACTATTGGCTATCGGATTAAATGCATCTCCAGGCGCCGCTCAAGGTAAAATTATTTTTGATCCCAGTTATGCTGAGTCTTTGGCCAATCAAGGCGAAAAAATAATTTTAGTTCGTATCGAAACTTGTCCAGATGATATACACGGAATTGTTGCTGCTCAAGGAATAGTAACAAGTCGAGGCGGCATGACTAGCCATGCCGCCGTGGTTGCTCGTGGGATGGGAAAGCCCTGTGTTGCTGGTTGTGACGCTTTGCAGATTGACCTTGATGCTAAACAGATGAAAGTAGATGGCAGAGTTTTAAAAGAAAGTGACATCATTTCTATTGATGGCACTACTGGAGAAATATTTCAAGGCATGATTGATACCGTTACTCCAAAAATGTCAACAGAATTTAATACGCTACTGAAGTGGGCTGATGAAAGTCGTCGTCTTCGTGTTCGCGCCAATGCTGATACTCCTGAAGACGCAAAAATTTCTCGGCAATATGGTGCAGAAGGCATTGGTTTATGTCGTACTGAGCATATGTTTATGAATCAGGATAGATTGCCAGTCATGCAAACAATGATTATGGCAGATAGTAAAGTAGAACGGCAAAAGGCTCTGGCAAAATTATTGCCGATGCAAAAGCATGATTTTACTGAGATCTTTAAAGTAATGCAAGGTTTACCGGTCACAATTCGATTATTAGATCCGCCATTGCATGAATTTTTACCCAAGCTTGAAGAATTGATGACAGATCCAGAAATAAGCAAAAAACAATCGCTGTTAAACAAAGTAAAAGAGCTCAAAGAAGCTAATCCCATGATGGGTCTGCGGGGTTGCCGACTTGGTTTGCTATATCCTGAAATAAATGAAATGCAAGTGCGGGCGATTTTTGAAGCCGCTATTTCTGTGAGGAAAGAAGGTATAAAAGTTCTTCCGGAAATAATGATTCCTTTAATTAGCGATGTGCAAGAACTGATTGTGACAAGAAAACATCTTGAAGCTACGGCGAGAACGGTAATGGATGAATATGGACAAAAGATTGAGTATAGCTTTGGTACGATGATAGAAATTCCCAGAGCCTGCCTAACTGCTAATGAAATCGCACAATATGCAGACTTCTTTAGCTTTGGTACTAATGATTTAACTCAAATGACTTATGGTTTTAGCCGAGACGATGCTGAAGGTAAATTTCTTACCCGCTATCTTGAAGGACTGGAGGTTAATGGAGAGAAAGTAAAGATAATTGCAAATAATCCGTTTGAAGTATTGGATCGAAACGGCGTAGGCAAATTGATTAAACTAGCCATCGAATATGGTGTACAGTCTAACCCCTCTTTGAAATTAGGTATTTGTGGGGAGCATGGCGGTGAGCCTTCTTCAATTGAATTTTTTGAACAAGTGGGGCTCACTTATATAAGTTGTTCACCTTTTCGCTTACCCATAGCTCGGTTGGCAGCAGCTCAAGCAAGAATTAAAAATGAGTTGAACGGCGATAGCCGTATCTATGACAGATAGACTGCTTGGCAACCTGGGTGAATATTAGCTTTTAACCTCTCGATGCATCTATATCGATAATGTTTTGCTAGAATAATTACCGTGCTATTTTATGGCTAACAGACATATTACATGTTATTGAATACAAAAATATTGGCATTAAAATCATTGGTGAAGACTTCCACCTTTTGTATACTTGCTTTGACAAGTGTAGGATTTATGGTTAACAATAATCCTGCTTTTGCTGTTTGGATTCCTCATAACCAACCATCCTTATATAGTCCAATGGCTTCTAAAGAAATAAGCGTAACTGAACAAGACGGTGTTTCTATTAGAAAAGTAATAGCAGGACAATTAGATGCCTTTCGTAGAGGAGACGATAATCGCGCCTTTTCTTATGCTAGTCCGGGCATCAAACAGCAGTTTGAGACGTCAGAGGCTTTTTTTTCGAGCGTAAAATCGGCATATGAGATTGTGCTTGTTTCGCGTTCGATTGTTTTTGAGGATTTAAAGCAAGTAATGGGGGTTGTCACCCAGCCAGTATTATTTTTAGCTTCTAATGGTGATACCGTGATTGGTTCTTACATTATGGAAAAGCAAGACAATGGTGACTGGAAAATAAGCGGCTGCTATTTAGCGCCGATTCGCTAATATTTATTATATGCCTTTAGATTTTTATGGTGGATAGACTTGGTATTTTGCTAGTCAAAAATTGTTTGCGTGTGTAATACCACCATGTGATGGAAAGACAGAGAATATAAAAAGCAAAAAATGTATAAAATGCTGAAATAACGCCAAATGATCCGTAGCTCAATGGTATCAAAAAGCCACCGAACGCTCCTATCGATGAAGTTGTACCTATAACAGCAGCACTATCTAAACGTCCTTTAGCAAGATGTTCTCGATTCTCATCCCCACTCGCATTATGTGCCAGGGCTTGATGTTGAAATATTGCCGGAATCATCCGATATGTTGATCCATTGCCCAGTCCTGCTGTCATGAACAGCAATACGAAAGATGCCAGGAAAAAATTAAAGTTATGCATTTGTAAGGAGCTGATTACAAAAATAACTCCCACGGACATAGCCAGAAAATTCCAAAATGTTACTTGTGCTCCGCCAACGCGGTCCGCTAGCCATCCACCAATCGGTCTGCATAAAGCTCCGACTAAACCACCAATGAACGCATACTGAGCAACCGATATTTCTGGGAATTGAGTTTTAATTAGCAAAGGTAAGGCTGCTGAATAGCCAATAAAGGAGCCAAATGTGCCGATATATAAAATAGCCATTATCCAAGTATGTTTTCTTCTGACTACGCTGAATTGCTTGCTAAAACTTGAACGAGCAATGGCAAGATTGTCCATGAAAAGCCAAGCACAAATCGCTGCTAATATTGAAAGTCCAGCATAAGCATATCCTGCGTTCTGTAACTGTAAGCTGCCTCCTATCATAATGACTATTGGTGCCAATAATTGCACAGTGCTTACGCCGATATTACCCCCAGCCGCATTTATCCCAAGAACCAGCCCTTTGTAGCGTTCTGGATAGAAAAAATTGATATTGGCCATGCTAGAAGCAAAATTGCCACCGCCAAGCCCAGCAGTAGCAGCGATAAGAAGTAAAATCCAATAAGGCACACTAGAATTGCTGGCAGCAAAAATGATTAAAAGGCAAGGAATTAGAAGTAATAAGGAACTGATTACAGTCCAATTGCGTCCACCTATAAAAGTAACTGCATATGTGTACGGCAATCTCATAAAAGCACCTATCAAATTGGGTGCTGCGACCAACCAAAATAATTCTCTTGCGCTGAAATGAAATCCGGTTTGATTCAGATTTATAGCTATGATGCTCCAAAGCAACCAAACCGAAAATGCTATGTGTTCACAGAATATAGAAAAGATCAGATTTTTTAAAGCGACTTTTTTATATTTGACTTCCCATTCCGGATCTTCTGGGTCCCAATTTTCTACCCAGGCTTGATGTTTATACTGTAAATTTTTGCTATTTAGCACGGGTTCATGCTTCAGTTGCGCACTGAAGCGGCAATTTTATTTAAAACATTAGGGCAAAATGCATTAACCCGTTCGGCAATAATTCCCGGCATGGTCAGAATAATTTCTTGGCTGCCACCTTTTTCTAAAGCGCTTATAGTTTTTTGAGCGCAAGACTTGCTGCTGATACTGAGGAAATTGCGCATAAGCCAACCTTGCCAGCTTGCTTGATCTGCTATTTTGGTGGGGTTATTATCGTCGCTCATTTTATTTTTGGAGAAAAATTCGCTGCGCACCCAGCCAGGACAAACAGTGATAACATCAATATTTTTATTTACCAGTTCCGCTGCCATACCCTCTGACATGCCGGTCAGAGCAAATTTGCTGGCTGAATAGCAGACACTGCCAGGAAATGCTATTTTGCCAGCTACTGAGGCAATATTAACTATTTTGCCACCGCCAGCTTTTAGCATATGAGGTAAAGCTTGATATATCGATTCTAAAGGTGCGAAAAAATTTACTGCAAACACATTTTGCCAATCTTCTAGTGTAAGCGAAGTCACTTTGCCTGGTTTTGCGAAACCGGCGTTATTGACTAATAAGTCTATTGAGCCATAGCACTCCAAACACTTATCTACTATCCTGGCCGCAAGATTGTCTTTGGCTATATCACCACTTAGGCAAATCGCGGTGCCACCGGCTTTCTCTACTAACTTTGCTGTTTCGCTTAAGCTAGATTCTGAGCGAGCATTAAGAATAAGTCTTGCTTTGAATTTTTCAGCCAATAGAATAGCTATGGCGCTACCAATACCCGAAGATGCACCAGTTACAATACCACTTAAATTAGATTTGAGACCCCGTTGTTTCATTATCCGGCCTTGGCAATAATCATATTAATTGCTTTTCTGTAAGAAAGCAGTCTATTTATTTCTCTATAAAAATCTATCAGAGAATCAGTTAAATATAGTTGTCCGTCACTCTCTTTTAGCAATTGTTGATTTATCTGGGTATTTATATTGTTTGTTTGTTTATTAATTAAAGGGTTGGCAAGCAAAATAATAGCCGGTCTATTTTGTTCAGATTTCAATTTGCGTATCAAAGATAAAGCAATAGCAAGCTCTAGAGGAAATTCTTCATTGTGGTCTATTTCAAGACTGTAGATGACCAAGTCGTAATTAGATGTAAGACTTATATCAATTGATCTTTTCAAATTTTGTTCGGGCATGTTGCCATGAACTTGCAATTGAGGAAATTGAGTAAGCCATATCGTTAAAGCGATAAGCTGGGCACAATTTTTTTCAATAATCAAAACTCTGGCAATAGTATCTATCATTCAAGCTCAGTCCGTTTGGGACGTTCTCTAAATTTATAGTTTCGCTTGGCCTTTGTTCCGCTTCTAGTCTAAAGTCTTGACCTGTAAAAGCAAATGAGAATATTGTTGTTGGACATTGGACAGATATATGGTTTTTAAGACGCTTGCCTTATAAAACGTGTTGTCAGGGAGCCAGTGAATAAAAAGTTAATCTTTATTATTTGGCAGAAAGTTTCTGATCGGCAGTGTTGGTCCAAGTGTAACCTTCTCTAGTGACAATTTGCCGGCAAACAAATTTTTTGTCCATATTGGGAAAGTCAGCACGAAAGTGTGAGCCTCGTGATTCTTCTCTACGCAAAGCGCTAGCTGTAATTAACTTGGCGAGCAACAAAATATTCGCCGCCTGAATATTTTCCACTGAATATGTATTAGTAATCAAACTATCGTTGAATAGGGTCAAAGCTTTGCCAAGGGATTCGGCGCTGCGAATTATACCTACTTCTTGCGACATTGCATGCCGTACAGCAAGAAGATCTGGAGGTTTATTGTAAGAGGGCATGCTTTCCGATTGCACTTGCGTGTTTGGCATTGTTCGTTCACGGTTATCATTTTGTTCAGTTATAAACTGTGCTGCTTTAAGGGCCATTACGCCAGCTTCTAATAACGAATTACTAGCCAATCTATTAGCACCATGTAAGCCAGTGCACGCGCATTCACCGATGGCATAAAGAAATGGTATAGAAGTCCTTCCATTGCATTCTGCTTTTATACCACCCATAAAATAGTGGGCAGCAGGGCTGACAGGCACAGGTTCTTTAAATGCTTCGATGCCATAGTCTTTTAGTTTGTGAACAATATTAGGAAATTTCTTTTCCAAAATATCTTTCCCTATGGGTCTTAAATCCAGGAATACTGACCTCTGGTGAGTTTCTTGCATCACTCTATAAATAGCTTGTGAAACAATATCACGAGTTGCTAACTCGCCAGCAGGATGAAAGCGTTGCATAAAGCGATCGTGATTTATGTCTAGCAGAATAGCGCCTGCTCCTCTAACTGCTTCCGAAATTAGAAAAGCTGGGGTTTCTGACTCTTTTTTTAGATGTAATGCTGTAGGATGAAATTGAACAAACTCCATATCAATAAGTTCGGCACCGACTTCATATGCCAGACCGATACCATCGCCGGTGGCAACGGCAGGATTGGTTGTGCGACTAAAAACTTGTCCAATGCCACCAGTGGCAAGAATTGTATGCTTGGCTAGTATCGTAGTTAACTCTTTGCTAGCGTTGCTTGGTTGATTACCTGATTCATTTGCTATAAATTTAGCGCCCCAACAAGTACCATCGAACATAATTAAACTATAGGCAAGTTTGTTCTCATAAATCCTCAACTGAGCCCTATCCTTCGATAATGACTGCAAATGCTTCAATTTATCAATTAAGCCATGCGAAATCGACTTACCAGTGATGTCCTGGTAGTGATAGACTCTCGCTGTGCTATGTCCTCCTTCTCGTGTAAGAGAAAAAGACCCATCTGCTAAATAATCGAATGTTACACTGTATTCCTTTAATTCTTGAATTAGTGGCCAGCTGCTAGCAATTATTTCTGCAGCGATCTTTTCGTCCACCAACCCCGCGCCGGCATTTAGAGTGTCCTCTAGATGTAGTTCGATGGCCTTAAAGCTGCCACCGTCTGTGGTAGCGGCTATGCCACCTTGAGCATAGTTTGTAGATGATTCGGACAAATAAGTTTTGCAAGCTAGTACAACACGCGCACCTGACTCTAGCAATTTGATTGCGGCTAAAAGCCCAGCAAATCCTGACCCTATTATCAGAACATCTGTTTCTATTATCTTGCTCATTATGAATTAATTAGTATCAAAAAATGGAAATCATTCGTTCGATGGGCAAGCGTGCTCGATCAGCTAATTCTTTTTCTACAATTACAGGATACACATCATCGCTCAAACTCTTGTGTAATTTATCCAAAGTAATCATTTTCATAAATTGGCAAGTCATTTCCGGAGCAATCGGAATAAAGTTCTTTGCTGGGTTTTCTTTTCGCAACCTATGTAAGATGCCTTCTTCTGTAGCGACAACAAATTCTTGAGCTGTTGATTTATTTGCTGCTTTAATCATCCCCTCTGTTGAAGCGACTTTTATTGCCTTTAACTCTGGATTGTCAGCCAGTTGATCAAGAAATGGCGTTAGACAACCACACTCAGGATGTATTAATAGTTCTGCCTTGGGGTATTCTTTGAGTTTTTCTGTTACCATCTCTGGACGCATGGCTGCATGAACATGGCATTCGCCCATCCAGATATGCATATTCTGTCTTCCTGTTTGTTTCTTTACCCATGAGCCAAGAAACATATCTGGCAAGAATAAAATTTCTTTGTCTTTTGAGATAGCCTGCACGATCTTCATAGCGTTGCCTGAAGTGCAGCAATAATCTGATTCCGCTTTAACCTCAGCAGTTGTATTGACATAAGACACAACCACAGCTCGAGGATGCTCCTTTTTCCAAGCACGCAATTGGTCTGCATTGATAGACGCAGCCAGAGAGCAACCAGCTTCCAAGTCTGGTATTAACACCCTTTTGCTGGGTGAAAGTATAGCTGCTGTTTCGGCCATGAAGTGTACGCCACAAAAAACTATTGTTTTTGCTTCTGTTTTGGCCGCCTGTTGAGATAGTCCGAGAGAATCGCCAACAAAGTCAGCAATATCTTGAATTTCACCAATTTGGTAATTATGGGCAAGAATAACTGCCTGCCGTTTTTCCTTAAGTTCTTTAATTTCTTCAATTAAACGTGTTTTTTCTGCCAAGTTTTTCATTATTTGTTTTCGACCTCAAGACTGAGATCAATGCTTGCTGCTGAGTGGGTAAGAGCGCCTATTGATATGGCATTAACCCCTTTTTGCAAGTAGCCATCTATATTCGAAAGATTGATTCCGCCTGAAACTTCGATAAAGCATCGACTTTGAACCAGTCCAAGCGCTTCTTTTACTAAGTCTGGTGACATGTTATCCAGCAAGATTCTATCTACCTTCAAATTAAGACATTGCCTAACCTCTTCTAGACTAGTACATTCCACTTCCAATGGCTTATTAGGGTATTGCAAACGTAACAGTTTTACAGCTTCTGTAATGCCACCGGACATCTGTATATGATTATCCTTGATTAATATGGCATCATTTAGCCCAAAACGATGGTTTTCCCCACCACCGACTAAAACAGCATATTTTTCGAATAACCTTAAGCCAGGAGTGGTTTTTCGGGTGTCCAAGATGGCAATATTGTGTTTTGCTGCTTTCTCAACCAAATGACTAGTCGCAGTGGCCACAGCGCACATACGCTGTAATAAATTGAGAGCAATGCGCTCTGCGCCTAAGATTGCGCCAGCTTTACCAACTATTTGGGCCACTGCTAAAGGAATTTGTATAATTTTTTGCCCTTCGTTACTTAGAGGATTAATCTCGATTTCAGGGTCAAGCCTTTTAAAAACCAACTCAATTATTGGTATACCAGCTATTACAGCAGGCTGGCTTTTGCAATAAATGGTAGCTTTTGTCTCTTTGTCCGCCCCTTTTAATGCTGAAGTAGTTAAATCAACAGGCGGCTTGCCCAGATCCTCTAAAAAAGCTAAGTCAATTGCCTTATTAAACAAATCTTCCCTAAAACCGCTGTCGAAAATAAGCTCCCATGGCGGCAGATTAGTTTCTAAACCTGAAGAGATATTTGATTTTAAGCTGTATGATTTAGGCATGGTGGTCATGCTCACGATATGACGTATAGTCCGCTTGCTAGCATAGGTTATAACATCTGGTTTTCAATATGGCACTAATATACCGCTTTCGTTAATTTTGCTAAGAAATTTCGATGATTTCTTTCCATTCGCTTTCATTGACAGGCTGGATGGAAAGCCGGCTTCCTTTTTGCAAAAGAACCATATTCTTCAACTTGAGATTGCTTTTTAGCTCTGTTAGAGAAACTGGCTTGCTAAACGTTTTGACATGTTTGATATCTACGCAGTACCAAGT
>JABDBL010000054.1:0-1242 GCA_013288645.1 Candidatus Melainabacteria bacterium | reverse complement strand
GGATTTTTGGGATCGCTTTTTTCATCGAAATAGGGACTTTTGGAGTTAAAGGCAGAAGGATCGGGATAGCCTGCTTTAATGACCTCTGCGATACCAACAATCGCGGCAGGATCAGCATTGCTATGATAGAAAAAGACCAGATCTCCAAGCGCAATTTGCTTACTTAAAAAATTTCTAGCCTGATAATTTCTCACACCATCCCAGCAAGTGGTTCTACATGTTGCTTTTTCTAAGTCGCCTATTGAAAATGAGCTTGGTTCAGATTTAAAAAGCCAGTATTTCTTTGTCATGCTTTTAACCACTCCCTGCTTAATCTATGTGTTACTAACAGTTTACTTCTGTTCCGTTTTTCATTATGTTCTCAAGCGCACGCACTTTATAAATCTGGAACAATAGACAGGCATGGTATACCTCAAGTTACCGAAAAACAAGACAATAGCAATTTTATGGCTAAGTCAATGAAAGGAACCTCCAAGCATCGAAAGATCCGCAATCCCGGGCCCACAGTTTTTTTGGCATACACGTGCTGGGGAATTGGGTTTATGATACCAGGGTAAGCACCAAATATAGTGCTAGCCGCTATTGGACTGGCTATCGCCGCCTTTTCTGGTCCGGTATTTTTATTACCATTGTTACCATGGTCCAAAAAGATATTCCTAACAGAAATATCGACAAAGTCCATTCTTTTAGAACAGCCACAATGTATTTAGGACTAGGAGCGGGTTTATTGCCGGCTAGTTATTTATACGCCAAGTGGGATGCATCTAAATGATGCCAGGGGCTGCGGCTATCTATCTTGTCATGGGTATTTCTGGTATACTGCGCTTCTATAGGAAGTCAGAACCCAACAAAAAAAATGTCACAGACAGAGAAAACTAAAAATACAAATTCTTCAGATAAACTTCTTATCCTGCAACGACAATTATTTGTTATAACCCTTGCTTTCATTCTTTGCATAATTGCTTTCCAGGCCTGCTCATATTTTGCAGATGTTTTGCGAGTCCTTGGTATTTCCATTCTCTTTTCATATTTGTTCATTGCGGTTGTCGATTGGCTCAATAAGTTTCTTAAGATACGTGTCTTAGCGGTGCTTATAGTTTACGCAATGGTTTTAATTGGTATCGTATTTAGTGCTATTACTTTAGTTCCGACCGTCGTAGCTCAGATCTCTCAACTGGCAAATACCGTTTATTTGCAACTGCCTCAGTTTGTCCATAATCTTACTCAGTTTGCGCTTCCTTT
>JABDBL010000053.1:190-15035 GCA_013288645.1 Candidatus Melainabacteria bacterium | reverse complement strand
GCTGTATCAAGCAATACGAGAGGCATTGATATTTTCCATGACCCAAAACATAAAAGTATCACTGACGCCAATTGATTAAATTTCTTAGATCTGCAAATGAAAATACCTATTGATAACTAGCGTAGCCTCACTAAGTTTCATAACGCAACTAAGTTTTATGGGGGATCGTGCAGCAACAGATAATCAGACTTGCGATTTTTTTACCAATTTTGCGATTGATTCCATAGTGATGAAAAATCGATTTGGGGTATCCAATACAGGGAGAAAACCATATTTAAGATAGAAAGGAACTGAATCTGTTTTAGCATCAAGAATTACGGCGATTGCCCCAACTTGATTGGTCTGCTCATAACATCTAAACAAAGCATCTAAAAGAAGTATTTCACCAAGTCTTTGTTTCTTACCCTCTCTTTCCCGATGGCGAACACTTGTGGCCAGCTTACCCAGTAATATGACTGGATAAGTCATACGTCTTGATAGACGGCCTTCCAGCGGGAATTCTGTTGCGTCTATGGCGGAAGCGCTTAAACTATAAAAACCAACAATTTCATCAGTATCGTTATCTACAAGAACAAATACAGCTGCCAGCTTTTTTGTAGCATCTTGCCGAGCCTGCTCTTTCAAATAACGATCTAAAGCAGGTTTGTCGCACGTAAATTCTTTACGGTTGTGTTGCTTGTTTAAATGCTCAATTCTGTACCGGTCAGCCTCAGCCACGGAAAAGACCCGATTTCTTGTAGCGCTTGGCCGCTGCTAATAAGGCCGCATTTGGCTCTGGAGGATTTAAAAGTGCTGTAACAAAGCGCTCTCTGTCCCGGCGGCTTAATTTAATAACTTCTTGCTCTTGCAAAACACGCTGGGCTGCTTCTCTGCAAGCAGCCCGCATAAAATCAGCAAGCGAAATGCCTTGCAGTTTGGCTGCTTTGCGAAAATATTCTTTTTCAGCAGCCGGCACTCTCACTTCAAATCGCTCATGCTTAGAAAGTGGCAACGATTCTTCACCGGCTTGTCTCATAAATTTATTCCTTATTACAAGTACGACTAGTATGCTGACAATTCAATATGATTAGTGTACGTTAAATATACGTACACTGTCAATGGCTAATGCCAGCGCAGTAGCTGGGTTTTTCCTAATATATTGTTATAAATCCCACAACGCAGAAACTGGGACTGCTTGCATGTCTTCTGCTACGCCAATAACGTGGGAGCCCGCATATAGCACAATGCCGCGATGAAATTTTTTGCCAGTCATTTCTTTCAAAACTTTCAATCCCTTGAAACTATCAGCTTTAACAGTAGCCGAGCCTTTGCACTCAATGCCTATTATTTTCCCATCGTCGCTTTCGAGCACAATATCAACCTCATACCCATTAGTTGTGCGAAAATGAAATATGTTTGCTCGCGTTTTAGACCAGGTGAGTTGTTTGATTAATTCCATTACTACAAAATTCTCAAACACAGCGCCCAATAGGGTGCCATTTACAGATAAAGCTTTAATGTCACTTTTCAAAAGATGACACAAAAGCCCAGAGTCATTGATATACAGTTTGGGCACTTTTATCAAACGCTTGCCCAGATTGCTAAACCAGGGACGTAATGGCACCACAAGAAATAGTAATTCTAATAAAGACAGGTAACGCTTCAAAGTAGTAAGCGGCAGTGCAAGCGTCCTTGATAAGTCAGAATTATTTATTATGCCACCGGAGCGCAAGGCTAGCAATGCCAACAAATTAGGCAAGGCTGTTAATTGCTCGATATTGCTCAAATCACGGACATCTCTTTCCATCAAAGTGGCTATATAACTGTTAAACCAATCCTTGCGCCTGTCCAAGTTACGCTTTTGTACTTCAGGATATCCGCCCCTGTTTGCAATTATAAGAATATCTGCAATTGTTGCCGGTTTAACGGTAGGAAGTTTTTTTGCGCTAAAGAGTGCATCTATAAAACCTTCTTTTTTACCGCGAATTTCGCCTTGAGATAATGGCCAAAGAGTATGAATTTCTATTCTGCCGGCTAACGACTCAGAAACTTTTGGCAGACTGGCTACATTTGCAGACCCCGTAATAAAAAATCTGCCAGGTTTTCTGTTTTGATCTACAGAGAGTTTGATAGGCAAGAATAATTCAGGAACACGCTGAATTTCATCTAAGATTACTCGCTCAGGCAATGACTGCACAAATATTTGCGGACCTGAGCGCGCCAATCCCAAAACATCCATGTCATCAAAGGTAATATAAGCAGGACGATCTACTGAAAACAGTCCTTGCATAAGGGTGCTTTTTCCAGTTTGCCTGGCTCCATTAACCATGACCACAGGCGTATCTTTGGCAGCAGTAAAAATTTTAGTAGTTAAGTTTCTCTGATATAGCATATAGATATTTTACCACTGTGTGGTCAATTATCTGCCATTAAGTAGTAATTAATCTGCCATACAATGGTCGTTTATCTATCAGTGAACGATCGTTGCCAAAAGTTTTAATCTGATTTTTTGATATACATGGTGCTTATCATGGCGTTAACCAGAGATAAATAATCAGGGTGCTTGTAAAAGATAATCAATCATAATGCGTCCACATGCGCAAGACTTTTATGACACGCTCGCGCTTTAAGACTTGGTAAACAAGCCTGTGTTTAATATTGACGCGTCGGGAATATGCACCAGTAAGATCGCCTACAAGTTTTTCATAAGGCAAAGATGCACTAAAAGGATCTTTCTCGATCAAAGCAAGTAATTCTTTCGCTTTCTTCTGTAACCCGGCTTGGGAAAGCTTTTTTGCGTCTTTCACAGCGTGCTTTGTGTAAACAATTTTCCAACTCACCATTTAAGAGTCTTGTTACACTTCTCTAAAGGGGTTTTCATGCCTTCCACTATAGATTCTCTCATACCGGGCACAGATAACAGATAAAGTGTTTCTTCCATTGCTCGCCATTCGTCTTCACCGATCATCACAGCATTACTGCGTTTGCCGGTAATCATTATTGGTTCATGTGTTTGGGCAGCATCATCAATAAGCTTGTATAAATTATCTCTTGCTTCACTTACGCGCATAGTTCGCATGGCAACAACCTCTAGACTCTCTAGCCTATCGTACGATATGGCGTACGGAATGTCAACTTTAATGATCGAAGAGCAAGATTGCCTGTTTCTGAGAACCATCAGTTAATGGGCATGAGAGGAGTTTGGTAGGCTCCTCTCATATTCGCATTTTATCGTTGTAATCTTTATTGTGCTGGCGTTGCCGGTGCGGCCCTGGGAGTGTTGTCTTTGCTTGAAAGCGAAGAGGATAGATGATCCTTTTAATTTTTCTTCTTTTTGCTCTAGGGTCTTACTGAGAAAGAGTCGCCAAAATATTGGAGGCGATTTAGTAATCTATGATGGCTGCTATTGAAGCGTGGCAGAAATTTGTCCAAGCGTACAAGATTACAGGTACTAGTCTGCTCCAATCTAGCTTTGTCCATACGCAACAAATAGAAAATATTCAAAATATCATATTTACCAGATGGTTGTGTCTTTTTATACTCGCGGTCTCCTAATCCAGACAAACTAAAGGAATATTGATCTACTTCAACCACATTGCGACAAGGCAGGATGCAAGCCTGCACACGTTGGTTTGGAAATTTGTTCAAATACTTATGAACAGTGGGCAAATCCGGGTGTATCCAGCCTTTTTTACTAGAATGAACACCGACAATTTGTCCTGCGAAAACGTAAACCATAAAGCTAGCATTATCAGCTTTGTCAGTCATAACAATACAGCCAGGAACATTGCTTTCTACAAGTTGCCCCATAACTTCATTAACAAAACTGACGGGAGTCATATCTGGTTCTTCAAATGCGGGTCCATGGAACAAAGCCGCAGCAGCGATAACTATTTCGTCTTTCAAACCATAAACGTCTACTGTTTTTTTTATGCTTTGCAAATCTCTCAAAGCCTGCTCATAAGCATTTCCCCCGAACAAATAGTTTTTTAGATTCTTTTGTCCATACATACAACCTAAAATACGTCCGCGAAATATGAGAATGCCTGAGCGTGATTTATTTTTTTCCGATTGAATAACTAAACAACCAGATTTTTGATTAGCCTCTAAAGATAAAAGCAAATTGCTATAACCGCTTATTGAAGCGCCCTTGAGTAATACATCACCGGTTGTAACTGGTGATGGCAAAAGATTTGTTGCTCGACGGCTTACGCCCCAGTAAGGCGCTCCTTTCAAGACTTGCTTTTGCAGTCGTTTTCTAAAGACTTTGACCTTTTCAGAAGTGAATATCATATTAAGTCTCCAATAAAAAAGTTTCAGAAATAGTAAATGGTATTTAGGGTGCAAATGCTCATCAGTTAGTTACTTGTGCAATTAAAGAAGACCGCAACTTTAGTAAAGTCTCCAATTAAGGGAGTATGTGTAAAAATAATAAATGTCAGGTATGAGATATTTGTGAGCTGGAGGCGCCATATAATTAAGATATTTGGCTGAATGCCGGTGGCTGTGCCTTATGCGTACATTAAATAATAGGTCGCTAGTCCTGCCAACAAAAGAAGGAAAGGCAGCGATTTAGAACACTAAGCGATTTTTCTCGCCTTGCTTTTGATCGGCGCTAGCTATGCACAGCTAGCGCTACTTTGATAATGTGTTTTAATAATTAAACTCTGTCTTAAGTACTATATGCAACGCTGCTAACTTTAAGCTTTTTTTGCCCTTAAGATCCTCAAAATGCCCAGCCTGGCTTGCATATACTCAATATATACTGCTTTTTGACGCATTGGCATTACACCACAAATATAAACATTTGCTTGTTTGTCATGGTCTAAATCATTAACTTGAAAGTAACCTTAATGATTTCTTTTAAATCGAGACTGATAAAAACACAAAACGCCTGACCAAGCCCGAATACCAACAAATCGAATCTGCGCAATGGCGTGGGTGAGGAATGTTTGGTCTAGGCAAAGTTGGCAAGTTTGCGCGGTTTCGACAAAAGACTTCAGCGAGGCCACCCTTGGGTATACCAGACGTGTTGAATCGCCAGGTTGGACCTAGCGAGCACTAAGTAGGGAACCCAGTCCGTTCGCAACGAGGAGTTCAGCAGCATGACACTAGCAGCCGCCCAAAGCGTGACCTCCGATTGGAGGCTTCTGAGGAGACTTGGGACCAAAGGCGTTCAGTTTGCGGCCGCCCAAGCCACTAAGGTCCCCATCTCAGACACTCCTGCCGTCGCGTCCAGCGTTGCTCCCCCACTTACTCGATCCACTTCGCCTCCAGCCAAAGCTCGTCCGCCGGTCACACTTCTTGTGCACCCCGAAATCAGGCGTTGGACTGAAAGCGGCGGCGTTGCCAAAGGCAAGGAAGCTATCGTCGCACATCGGCTCGAAGTGAGACGGACGCGCCCCAAGAAGTCGCCAAAACCGTGCAGCCAGCGCGCCCCGAAGCTGCAGGACAGCGTCATCGCCGAGGGTGGTTGGGCGTTGCTCGAGCCTGGTCCCAACCAGCACAATGAGGCTGAGCAGGGCGGCGACGGGCGTGATGTGGTCGATTGGCAAACGCCAATCACTGCAGACCCCGTTCCGGCATGGCTGATTGAGGCTTGAGCGAATCCCTATCTCACTCAGGGGCAGGACCGAGCGACCAGCTCTGGTCCTGCCTCACAACTGTCCACCCAGTGCAAACGTGCTCTCGGAAACCAATCCACTGCGATCAGGAAATAGTTCATGCCTCCCATTAATGCATCGGCGGTGCAAGTCCAGTCTGACCGGGCTGCCGCCATTTCCAAAGTAAATACCACACCAGCCGCTGGCTGTCTGAATGAGCCTGGCAATAATCAGCGCGGAAATGGTTCAAGTAACCTGACCGGGCTGATTGGCGGCTGGTGGAATCCGGAAAATGGAGAAGACTTAGCCATGCTTTTTTCCACCCCTACTGACGAGAGGAGCAAAAAGCCTACTCAACGGCCCCAACTCAGCTAGTAGTCCATGTTCTCAGCCCAGTGCCACAAGGAGAGCAATCATGCGACAGAAACAGAAGTCCGTTGGTCTCGATAGCCAGCAGCTTCGCTGGAACGACAAGTGGCCGCCTAAGTCACAGCGTGCATGGTGTCGCATGCTCGCGGAAGTGCAATTCGCGCTCGCCGCCTTGGCGACGCGTATGGCCCGCCACCAAATGCCTTACCAGATCGCTTGCGGCGGTCGGGCGTGAGGCGAGCTTCTCAACTGAAGAGGCGAGCGCGAAAGGACGTGCATGCTTTCGCGCTCGCCTCAAACTTGACGCTCACGTCTCCCTGAATTTGGTCCTAGATTCCTAGATTTCAACTCGGAGGTACACCATGAGCCGACCAAGCGACCTTCTTCACGCCCAGCCGACTTGTCCAAACTCTAATCCGAGCGCGCCGATCTTTCCGCCGCCCACAAGCGGAGCAGCCCAGGACGACCCCGACCCCATCCTCAAGTCGCAAGATCCCGCACCTGCCGTTAATGCCTGCTGCGGACGATGCCATGCGGCACGGGAGACGGCGGGCGGTGACACGACTTCCAAGGGCGACATTACGAGGATCATACCCACCGGACTCGACGTCGGTATCTGCAGCAACGACGAACCGGCGAACATCCATCCACATGCCTCGTATTTCTGAGAAAGCCTTGCGCCCCTGCTTCGACCAGGTGGTGGTGACTGGCTTAAGGGCTGGCACCGCCACCTGCGTTTTCCGCATTTCTTTTCTTTTTCTAGCATCCACTTTGAGTGACAATTAGGATTTGAATTTTAATTTATGCGGCTGATATTGATTTGGCTATATCAAACATGACAAGTTGTAAGCAGTCGTATTCCAATCCCTTCAATTCAGGAACTCAAACCAGTCCAAACCAATTCAATAGCTCTTGCTCTAGGACAATCTAACGCTTGGCGCGTAGCCTGGCACCGCATGGAAGTTACCTTACCTGCATGCTTAAGAAAGACCTCATTAAGCATGTACAAGGAGTTTCCAATGAACGAACAAAGAACAAGCACAGACACGGGTCCTGCTTTCAAAGGCAAAGGACTTACAGAGCTACCCAAAAGACCGAAGCAGCAATTAGTCTTTACCACTGGGATGGTGGGAACCCTCTGCAGCGTGGCACCACGAACGGTAGCCAAGTGGTGCAGCGCGAATCTATTGCCGTATCGGCGTATCCCTGGGTCGCTGGATAGGCGAATTGACAGGAAGAATTTTATCGCATTCCTCAAGCGGCAAAAAATGCATTCCGTTCTGAGCAGGGAAGAATTCTGGGAACGTGATCTGGCAGAAGCCGCTCGAGAAAGGACCGCGCGCAGAGCCAGCAAGGGCAAGGCGCAAAGTAAGCGAGCAGGACGCAATGCTCCGGCAGCCACCAGGTCTACGGAAGCTCAGCCAACCGAGACAAATCGCAAGCAATTTGTCAGTGTGCTTGTGATTGTCATATCCGAATTGCAACCAGAACCGCAATTGGTCGAGCGAGTATCGAGGTTGCTCAAGCACCGACAATTTAACCCGACCTTCAGCCCAACAAGCAGCACCTTCGCCATGGGCATTCTCACTGCCGGGTCGACTGCCGAGGCCTTGGCAATCATCATTAAAGCAGGAGACATATTGCCTCCAGATTGCATGTCGTCTCTCACCACTCCCAGCAAGAAGGCACGGTTATTGGCTTTGACAATGAGGTCTGCGGTCGATCGACTGCTCTTACTTGCCAAACCCCTTAACCGAGGTCAAAGTACCGGAACCGACACGAACAAGGAAGAGAGCCTGGGCAGTCGCATTAGGCTGCTCCGACATTATGCCGAGATTTTGGAGATCGGCTCCGCATGAAGAGTAAGGAAGGGAGGGGCAAGAAGCCTCTTCCTCTCCTTTTTCTTTTTGTAGTAATAAAGACAATTGCTACAGACAAACGTTACTTTCATGAGCATGATAAAATGCCTAAAATACATTCGGCGGCAGAAAAAAATGCAAACTGCAAATAAGCTCCACGACTTAATCAAAAAGGTAAGCGATGAAACGTTTGCTGAATTCGCCGATAAAAAATTGCAGCCAAGCGATCTGGCAATTTCGCTTATCGATTTAACGAATCTAAGTGATCTAGGCAATCAAACTAATACAAATGGAAAATCAGACATAAGAGTAAAGACAAATCTTGAAGCAGCAGCTGATTATAGAGGCGAAGAGTCAATTTATCCGGCCAGCGTGGTCAAGTTGTTTTATTTAGTAGCTACTCACCAATGGTTAGAAGACAAAAAAATTATTGAGACAGAAGAATTAAAGCGCGCCTACAGAGATATGATTGTTGATTCTTCTAATGATGCGACAAATTATATTATAGACGTGCTGACAGGTACTACTTCTGGACCGGAGTTGTCAGATGAAGAAATAGCGCTTTGGTCAAAGAAAAGAAATGTTGTCAACGAATATTTTCAAAAGAAGGGATTTAAAAATATCAATGTCAACCAAAAGGTTTGGGGAGATGGCTCCTACGGTCGTGATCGCGTTTTCGTTGGCAAAAACTTTGAGGCTCGCAATAAATTAACCACTAATGCTACTGCCAGACTTCTGGCTGAGATAGCTACTGGACAATGTATAAACGCAACAAGAAGTAAAGCCATGATGGATCTTTTGGTGCGCGATTTTAGCAAAGCATCTGATGATATTGATAATCAAGCAACTGGATTTATGGGATCTTGTCTGCCTAAAAATGCTAAATTATGGTCTAAAGCTGGCTGGATGAATACAGCTAGACACGATGCTGCTTACATAGAATTGCCTAATGGCATTCGCTTTGTTTTAGTGGTCTTTATTAGCAATCACGGAAAAGAATATTGGCTGCTGCCAACAATTGCCGCTAAAGTACTGCGGTCCTTGGAGGCAATCCACGCTAAATGAGCGAATATTTTATTACTAAGAATGTAGCCAACATGATGAAAGAACCAAACCCTGATTCTGCGCTCGATTCGCAAGTTGTTGCTGGCACAATTGTTACGGTAGAAAAAAGAGAAAATGATTATTGCTATGTTAGAACACCAGATCTTTATCACGGCTGGGTGGCGCAAAGGCGTCTGGTAGAAGCATGGGATCGCTCTGCCTATGAGAGTGCTTGTGTTAAAAGCCTGTTTGCACCGGTCTATGCCAAGCCAGATGAAACATCATTTTTGTTAACTCAATTAGTTATTAGCACACGTGTGTTTTTCACTAAAGAAACCGGTAATTTTGTAGAAATTATTTTGCCAGATAAGCAAATAGCTTATGTGCCAAAAACTTGTCTTGTTGACTGGCAAGATTCAGGCGCAGATAAAAATATATTTGAAGAGAAGTGGCTTAATAGCACTATCGATGAGCGGATAAAAATAATCACTGATCTGGGTGAAAAGGTTGTTAAAACAGCCATGTTTTTTATGGGTACTCCTTATTTGTGGGGCGGCAACACACCTTTTGGCATGGACTGTTCGGGCATGACACAGCTGGTTTATGGATTGCATGGCCTGCAGCTCTCGCGCAATTCTTATATGCAATTTGACGACAAAAGATTCAGTAAAATAGAACAGGGTAAAGCTTTAGACGAAGCGGTGTTACAGGCAGGAGACTTGCTAGTTTTCGATATAAAACAAAAAGGGAAAGTAGACCATATAGGCATTGCTTGTGGGAACGGCACTTTTATTCAAACACGAGGTGAAATGCTCGGTGGCGGCATGGTAATTGATCAATGTGCTGATGCTTATTACAAAAGAGTTTATATAGGCGCTTGCCGGCTTTCTGCTAGCGCAGATGTTAATATTTGCGCTTCTTAGTTTTGTTAGTTTTATTATGAGCAAATGCAATCTTCATAGTAGGAGCCGCAGAATTTGGTCTTGATACTTTAGTAACAGCTTCAGTCAAAGCCTTAAGTGCGAATTGATTAATAGAAGTCTTTTCTTTTTTTGCAGCATTCTTTACTCCTAAATGTAAAGAAAATGGTATGCGGAGAAGTATTTTATCTACAGGTTTCTCATTATCTAATTCTGAACGATCATTCGGCATAGGTATTTGTGCACCTGAAACAATGGCTACTTTAAGATATTCACGCAACAGGTTTGGAATTATTTGAAGACCCTCTTCCAGAGTAGGTGCAAATGTAGAACATTCTGGTATTTCAGCCACTGCTACCCAATATCCTTTTTCCCCTTCCCAGTTCGATGCTTCGGTTGAGTAATGCCAAGGCAAATTTAGATAATAATCGACTTCAATATTTTTTTTACTCATTTTCTGCTGCCTCTAGAAGTTTAATCACCTTATTTACGTCTTTCGGATGGCATGTTTTTTTATTTCCATGCGGCTTAACTATGAGAATCGGCAGATGCCCTGTCTTGCCAAAAATAAAATGCGAACCAACAATATTTTGCTCTACATACCCTAATAATTGAAGATTTTTTACTAACTCTGCAAATTTGATATTGGATTTGCTTGCTTTCAGTTTAACAAGCGGATTTTGCTTTTTAACCATATATATTTATTGAAGAATTGCTATCGTATATGATATCATTTTAGGGAATCGAAGGCAATTTTTTCATATAAATCAATAAACTCATATGTCATACAAGAGCGATTCACATTTTATAATCAAAACGAAAGAAACTGGGCTGTGTAATAGCTTACAGGCACTAGGCAGTGTGGTTATTGCCTATTCTGGCGGAGTTGATAGTGGGTTATTAGCTTATTATGCGCGTCGCGTTTTAGGCAGTAAAGCATTAATCGTTATAGCCATATCGCCTAGTTTGGCGCAAAGCGAGCTGGACTTTGCTCGCCAGCAAGCAAAGCAATTTGGCTGGGATTTGCTTGAGATTGCCACTGGTGAAGTAGAAAAGCCAGAATATAAAGCGAATAATGAAATGCGTTGTTATTTTTGCAAAACAGAATTATTTCAGTATATGCAAAAAATCGCTTTAGAACGAGGTTTTAATTATTTAGCCTATGGCGCTAATCTTGATGATCTGGCTGATTTTAGACCTGGGCATGAGGCAGCCAAAGAATTTAAAGTTTTGAGTCCCTTGCAAGAAGCACAATTAAGCAAAGAAGAAATTAGATATTTAGCAAAAGAGGCTGGCTTACCTAGTTGGGATAGACCTCAAGCAGCTTGCCTTTCTTCGCGCTTTCCTACTTTTACGCCTATTACACCGGATAAATTGTCCTTGGTAGACAAAGCAGAGACTGTATTAAAAGCACTTGGACTGAAACAAGTGCGCGTCAGGCATTACGATTCCGAAGCACGTATAGAAATCGGTACTGATGAATTGGCAGCTTTTCTTGCTAATAAAGACAAACAATTAATCGCTACTACCAGGCTCAAAGAACTAGGCTACAAAGAAGTAATTATTGACCCAGAGGGCTATAAGCAAGGTTCAGCCAATATAATCAGACACTAAAAACTTGCTGGCAAGAAGAAAAAAGGCAAAAGATTGGACAAAGATAGAGTAATCAAGCTTTTAGAAAAATTATCCAAAGGCAAAATTAGCACTGACCAGGTTTATGCAGAATTGCAAGATTTGCCATTTAAAGATCTGGGTTTTGCGCGCATAGATACGCACAGAGCAATGCGGCAAGGCTTGCCTGAAGTAATCTATTGCCCGGGTAAAACAGCTAAACAAATAATTGATATAGCTAAAACTTTGACTAAAAAACACAAAATTATTGTGGGCACTAAGTGCAATAACGAAATTGCTGCCACTGTAAAAAAAGCAATGGACAAAGCTAAATATTATCCAGAAGGCAAAATATTGCTCTGGGGAGAAATGCCTAAAAAGGCTAAATTCGATTTTGCTGTCACTGTTGTTACGGCTGGTACTGCAGATCTTCCTGTTGCTGAAGAAGCAAGTCTTTATTTGCAAGCGGCTGGTGTATTAGTAAAAAGATTGAATGACGTAGGCATTGCCGGTCTGCACCGTTTAGTGGATGAATTACCAAATCTACGGAAGGCAGACGTTAACATAGTAGTGGCAGGAATGGATGGGGCTTTGCCTGGTGTTATGGGTGGCTTAGTGTCCGCGCCAGTTATTGCTGTGCCGACTTCTGTAGGCTATGGCGCCAGCTTTGCTGGTATTGCACCGCTTTTAACTATGTTAAACAGCTGCGCCGCTGGTGTGACTGTAGTAAATATAGACAATGGCTTTGGCGCGGCAGTAGCTGCTTTACGTATTATGCAATTAGGCACAAAATAAAAAAGGGGCAAGATGTCGGCTTTTTAGTTCGACATCTGCCCCAGGTTCTTGAGCAATTATCTCGGCTACTCATTATTTGTCGCCTGACACTTTCTGTAACCGAGACTGAGCATCACCTCAAGGACTTCACTCCAGGTTGGGAATTGGCGCCCTGAGCGTTGCTTGTAGTCGACGAGGGCGACTGCAAATTCCTTAGCGTCAAGCTCATCCTGCGCGGCAGAGTCGCCCTGGGTCACAGAATCGCCCTGATCGCCGCAGTCATCCTGATTGCTGTTCGGCGGCACTCGTTTATAACCGAGCGCCTTTTTTGCTTCTGCGAGAATCTCTCCAGCGGTGAGATGAGGACGGCCGATGCGGCGGCCGAAATCCATCATCGTGTTGCCGATTTCGATTTCGGCAGCAGTCTGCTGGCGGTCGCACGTTGTGGGGTCGATCTTCCGCCGCCGCGGCAATTTATTATTACTGGCATTGGCCGCCTTGCGCGCCTTTTTGCTGGCAACGCCATCAATGACTCTATTAACTAGTGGTTGGTCCGCCGGTGCCTCCTGGTTGGCGGCTGGCTCCCCTACATGTGGTGCGGTACCATTAGTACCAGAGCCTGCTGGTGTTCTGGGTTTGGACTTGCCGTTTGGCTTCTTGTATGCCTTGGACGAGTTCCCTTCTGCCGGAAGAACCTCTGGCATACCGAGTTTGACAAGCGCGCTGTATTCGAACTGCCGGACTCGTTCTCGACACACCCCGAGTTCTCTTCCGAGCTGACACAGAGTCTTAGGATTTCCGTCATCGAGCCCAAAACGGCCTCGGATGACTATGGCCTGTCGCTGGTCCATATTCTCAAGCAGACTTAGGACTTGCTCCCAGTGGTCCTTGTCTTCAACACGTTTCTCGGCCGATGTGGTCGTTTCATCCGCCAGAGAATCGAGGACACTCCATTCGCTATCTTCTTCGCTGGTGCTTCCGACACGGTGGAGACCCTCGGCGACGAGCGCCTTGCGCACGCTGCCTCTTTTCTTGGGTTTAAAATTGAGCGCCTTGTCCACCTCGTCGGCAAAGGCAGTGCGTCCAAGCTGCTCACTGAGAACGCTGTGAGCCCGTTTCCAGCGCGCGAGTAATGAAACCGACTGGGCCGACACCCGGATGGGCTTGCCCTGGTTGATCACCGCCCGGCGGATGGATTGTTTGATCCAGTAGCTCGCATATGTACTGAATCGAGTCTCCATGGTGTCGTCGAAAGCCTCCACCGCGCGCATGAGTCCGAGGTTGCCCTCCTCAATGAGATCTTCGAAGCTGACTCCTCGCCCTACGTAGCCGCGGGCAATGTTGACGACGAGGCGAAGGTTGGCTTTGACCATGTGATCGCGAGCCCATGGGTCGCCTAAGGCGATTCGTGCGGCGAGCTCCTTCTCTTCAGCGGGATCGAGAAGAGGGGTGTTGTTAATGTCGTGCAGATAAGTCTGCATCGGTGACTCAGGCTTGACAGTCTTTGTGTTGAAAGTGGCTTGTTGCCGAGGCATGGTGGGACCTCCTTGGTGAAAGTGTCATGTCATAACACTCATCGCCGGATGAGTGTTACCTAATGCAAGATGGCTGGTGGAATATGGGTTAAGGGCCTCTGAAATAAAAAAATAGTCAACGATGCAATTTAACTTGTCAAAAAATGACTTGCAAAAGCAAGCAATATAATCGTGTCAGCACAGGGGTTTATGGCTAAGATGCAAACTCTTTTAAAAAAGAAGAAAGAAATTTAGAAATTAAATTATTGCCATAGCTAGCGCAGCTGCGCTAGCTATGGTGTCTGCACGTAAATGCTCCGTTAAGCACGTAGGCAATTATTGCCTCATTTAAGAATCAAACCCTTACAACAGTACAGTAAATTCAAGGCCGCGTCCGAGTTAAGTTTGTAGAGGTATTCGTAAGCATCTTCCAGGTCTTGATTGGCGCGGCTAGTTAACTTGAATTCGGTCACCTATCACCGTGCAGCTAAATCTCGATATCTTTTTCAATACCTTGACGAGTGCTTTTACAGGTTCAATGGCAGTTTGGTCAATCAGGCTGTTTCTACATCCACACGCTTGTCATAGCGACTGGCAGCGGCGCGAATGAGCATACGCAACGCAGAAATAGTACGTCCCTCTTTACCTATAAGACGTCCAGTAACAGATGGGTCACAGGTAACAGTTATACGGCTGCGCCCGGGATACATTTCTTCTCTTTCAAAATGCAAGTTGCCGGTATCATTGTCGCGGGCAAGCACTCTAAATATGTATTCAGCTAATTCTTCTGGCGCTGTCGAATTACTTAATTCGCTTTGGCCGTAATTTGGGCGGCGGCGTCTCTTTTTAAAAGACTGCCCACTATTTCGCTTAGTTGTGCTCCGGTTTTCGTCCATTTTTCTACAGCTTCTTTGTTGATTTTTAATTCTTTTGAACGGGGATTGTAATAGCCAATTTCTTCAATAGGCATGCCATCGCGACGTTGACGACTATCTACAACTACTATACGATAATGCGGCGCTTTAGGCCCCCCAACTCGTTTCAATCTAATTTTTACCACAAGAAATTCCTTCTTTTGCCATTAATCACTGCCTTACGCTAAGGCAGAATATTTCGGTAAGTCTGACAGCCCACCAAGTAAGAAATTTAATTTTAGCAGTGATCTTGCAGCC
>JABDBL010000053.1:0-117 GCA_013288645.1 Candidatus Melainabacteria bacterium | reverse complement strand
CCCGCCGAACGGTAAACCAGGCAATTTTGCTCCGGAGCGCTTAGCGCCCGACTTTTGCATATTGCCCATTTGCTTGGCCATTTGTTGTGCTTTCATTCTATTAGCAGGGGTGTCTAA
>JABDBL010000052.1 GCA_013288645.1 Candidatus Melainabacteria bacterium | reverse complement strand
TTACTCGCCAATAGTGTCTATGGCATAGAGAGGTGTAGGATGTTCTGCCCAAGCTTTTAACCATACTTCTTGCATAATATGACGAATATCAGCAGCTGATTTATGCTCGTTTATGGCATTTAATCCCGCTTTAGCGCTTGTTGCATAAGGACTGTTGATCAGTTTGGGTATGGCACTACAAAAATCCAGCTCACGTCTTAATTGATGGGCGGCTTCTTGAATATCATTACGCATTAATGCACTACGACCTTCTAGCAAAATGTCTCCGCTGTGCTCTGTACCAACCAAAGCGAAAGAGCCTCCAGCAATTGTTCTGATAGGGCTAGAATCGAAGAACGCTTCTTCAAAAAGCTTCAATTGATCTTCTCGTTTTTCGACATATCGTTGAGGAGCATTATCTTGGTGTGCAAAACTACTTATATCTGGCATATTATCCGTCTCCCTGATATTGCTACGAGACAGAACATAACAAATAATTGTGGCAGACGGGTGACACAAGAACGGAACAAGTAGCTCTTCATCGCTTAATTAATAATAGAATTACATTATTAATTAGATCGATGAGATTGAACGATATCTGACAGTCTTGCTGTAAAAATGATTAGTTTGGAATTCTAACGAATCTACTATCCCTTATTTGGTTCGTAACCTAGTTTATGGGAAATCTCTTTATCTTTTTGAGCTAAGTCATTCTTACCAAGCTTTTCATATGATTGGGCGCGATGATAATAAGCTTCAGCACATTTTGGATCAAGACTAATAGATTTGTTTAAATCTTCAAGTGCCTTCTGATATAATCCAAGTTTGTTGTAAATGTTACCGCGAGAGTCATAAATATAGGCACCGGCTGTAGGGTCTGGAATTATCGCAATTGCTTTATTACAATCCGTTAGGGCTAACTGGTATTGCTTAAGATCCATATAAGTATTTGCCCGATTATTGTAAGCCTGAAAACATTGAGGATAAAGAGCAATCGTTTTACTATAATCTCCAGTTGCGTTATTGAGCTGCCCTAACTGTTTATAAGTGTTAGCACGATTGTAATAAGCCATGGCCAACTTCGGGTCGAGGCTTATAGCTTTATTGTAGTCCTGAATAGCCTTTTGATATTGCTTCATAGCAGCATAGGTATTGGCACGATTAGTATAGAATTCAGCATTATTTAGATCAAGGCTAATAGATTTGCTAAAGTCGTTAATAGCCTGCTGGTACTGTCTCATATCACGAAATGTATTAGCGCGATTGTAGTATATCAATGCTAATTTAGGGTCAAGACTGATTGCTTTATTGTAATCCTCAATCGCTTTTTGGTATTGGCCTGAGTGGACATAAGTAGTAGCCCGGTCACTGTAAGCTTTAGCGCTATCTGGATGTGAATTTATTGCTTTATTGCAGTCATCCAGCGACATGGAGCCTCCGTCAGTGGATTGTGCTGTTGTGCATGAGACAGATAAAGCACACCCAAGAATGGCTATCAGTAATGGGTTACTATGTTGAAAGCGGTATTGCATATCTAAGATTAACCTCAAAAATCCTACATAAATACAATAGCAGAGGACCAATAGTTGGATCTATCTGCGCGAGTCTTGCTTGGCAACTTTGACTTGACATTCCATTTGAAGCTAAGTTTTCACTTTTATATGATTCAATAGTTATCATAAAGCAATGTTTTTAGCTTCGTCTTGTAGCTTTTGTAGCATAGGCATTTCACCGCGCTTAGTAGCTACTGTTATACCGGCAGATAGAATTTCTTTTGCCTGGTCTTTATGTTTTGTTTCTTTATATGCTTTGGCAAGATCTAGATAGGAGGCTAAATGAATGGGTTTTAGCTCAATGGCTTTCTCTAAATATGGAATTGCTTTAGCAAAATCTTTTTCTGCTACCAAGCATTCGCCAAAACCGGCGTTAGCAAAGAAATCTTCTTTATCAATAGCTAAAACTTGCTCAAACATTTCTTTGCGTTTGAGTCTTTCAGCGTTTTTCTTTTCAGTTTCTTCTGCCAGCTTGTCGGTCATTTGCGCAGCTGCTAGCCTCATTCTTATACCTAAAGCAATGGCTTTTTCTTCTTCGGCCAATTCTTTTAAACCCTGTTGTACATAAAATTGCGATAAATTGCTGTGTGCCATTACTGAATCAGTATTTAATTCAGCTAGAACTTTCATAATGGCAATTGCTCCGTCTAGCCGACCGTGTTTAGAAAGTATGACAGCTAAAGCTTCGTAAGCATCTTCTAATTGTGGATCTAAGATTAGAACCTCTTGTAAAAGATTTATTGCTCCGGTTGGTAGTATGCCTTCTGATCCTTGCACAAACTTTTGCACTGCTTGCTCATATAACTTATGCGCTAAATCTTTATTGGATTGCAGTTTTACAAATGGGGGCAATGTTACAGTGCCTTGGACTTCATGCCCGGCTATTTGCGCAGAAAATGTTTTTTCCGGCACTCGATAGTCTCGTTTCAAAATCGTTAAGGCAATAAATTTATCTACCGTCGGTGAAAATGTGTTACTTTTGATATGGCCAATTTCTTCGCCAGCAACAAGTATAGGACTATTGATCGGCAATTCGATAATCTCAGAATTTTTGCCTTCAAGGGTAACACCAATAATAGCTCGCGCTGGTACTCCGTGACTTCTTACTCTGGCTAATATTTCTTGTCCTACAAAGCAGCCTTTTTTATAGTTAACTGTTTTATCAATCAGACCGGTTTCGGGCAGTAAATTATCTTTGTTAAAGTCGATCCCAAATTGGACCAATCCAGCTTCAATTCTTGCTTTCTTTACTGTTTCATCTTCTAATTCAATAAAACCAAGATCGGCACAGAGACTTTTAAAAGCTTTGCTAAAACCAGCATAATTTTTCTTGCTTATCCAGAAGAAATAACCATTTTCCCCTGTTATTGAATGACGAAATATTTTAATTCCATAGTCACTATATATAGTATCACTAATATCGTGATGCCCCATTTCGTTTAGATAAACCTCCGGCGCTAACAAAGCAAAAATGCTATTAGCCCGCGGTCCTTGAATGGCAATAAAATGCCCGTCGGCAGAATAATCAGTAAATTGTACCTGAGCAGCAAAACGATACTGCTCCAGGTTTTGCACAAGAGAAGGTATCTGATGACTCTCAGTGAGAATATAAAATGATTGGTTATCAGGATGGGCGTCTTTATACAAGTGAAAATAAGCTTGGACATGTGCTTTTCTGTCCAGTAAGCAAGAAAATTGACTGGTCCCTGGTTTAAGTTCATTTATGTCATTGGTCAATTGAGACTGTAAGAACCCAGCAGCATCTTTGCCAGTTACAACTAACAAACCATACTGCTGTGCATTATAGAAACCCGCTTGATTATGCAAAGTTACTAATGCCTGGTCAGTATGGTTTGTCAGACGATTATCGCTTACTACCATAGAAAGCTGTTCGTTTTCATTATATTGTCTAGGTTTTTAGGCTTAAACGTTAAAGGATTGTCCACAACCACAGCTACCTTTAGCTTGTGGATTTTTGATTACGAAACCGTGTCCTTCTAAGCCGCCTTGAAAATCTAGAAGTGATCCTTTGAGATATATGGCACTTTTAGGATCAACAAAAACTTTGACTCCATGACTTTCAACGGTGTGATCGCTCTCGCGAATATTATCGAAGGTCAGTCCATAAGACATGCCTGAGCAGCCGCCACCCTTTATTTCTAGTCTGAGGCCCGTTTTGCCTTGCTCACCAGGAAGCAGTCTTTTAATTTCTTCAGCAGCTGCCTCAGAAACACCTACTACTGTTGGGTTAGCTTGAATATTAGTGTCTGCCATCTTTATCTACCTCATATTTTGTTGAATTGTCCTGACGTCATAGGACTTATGCCGTTTTGGCTATTTTTAATCATGACCGGGACGATCTCTCATTCCAATTATCAACCTTAATTTATCATATGACAACAAAATTGCCTGCAATGCTAGTAAATTCGTTATGTTTTGCTTGGATTTAAGCAAAACAGACCTTTTTTAAGTCATTTGCCCTCAAAAGGACTCAAACAATACCTGCGCCAGCTTTGCCAGTGTGTCAAAAGTTTCCTTGCATTGTTCTAGGTCTAAAACATTAAACGGAGTAGGTTGAGACAAATATAGTCCCGCATCAGATTTAATCACCATCTCGTTGAAATGCGTTTGTTTTTCAAGTGCCTGAATATTGTCAGCTACATTTGGACAATGGGCGAACTGTTTTGCTAAAAAGCCATTATCGTATTTAAAAATAAAAGCTGAATCTAATGCAGATACATCTACATTTTGCCCACGTCTTTCAAAAAATAGAAAGCGAGTAATCGCAGATAATCGACCGCGGGCATATTTAGGCATAACAACCAATTTAAAAGATTCATTAACTGACATGCTGGAAAAATTACTTGTTTCAATAAAGTAGCTTACACCGAAAGGATAATTAGCCTGTATAGCTTCCACCTTAACAGGAAATCCAGCCACAATGCCCTTGATGCAAATTTGTACGGCGGCTTGATTCGAAACTACTTGTCCATCAATAATTTTGGCCAGTTTTTCTAGTTTTGTCTCTGTTTCCGGCATGTCAATTGAAAACGCTTATTGCTTTTTGCGAGGCGGTGGACTTTTCACTTTGTTCTTTTCGAACCGACTTTCAATGATATTTAAAGAATGTTTTGCCTCACGAACAAATTCTCCATCCGGGCTCAATTCGATAGCTTTGTTTAAGAGAAGCTCTGACTGGGGTAAATGATGCTCTTTGCTTAAAATATTGCCCAAACGGAAATAGGCATCAGCCATATTAGGCATAACACCAATCGCGTGAAGATAAGATGCTTTTGCTTGATCGTAGTTCTTTTGTCCTTCATATGCATTACCCATATTGTAATAAGCAGAGGCAAATTTGGGATCCGCGGCTAGGGCTTCTTTCCATTTTTCCATTGCTTGTGGAATTTGATCTTGCGCATAAATGACAGTTCCTAGTCCGTTTAAGGTAGTTGGGCGATTAGGACTTAGGCGCAGGGCTTCTTCAAATGCTTCCTTGGCCTTTGGATAATTGTGCTGAGCAGCATAAATAATGCCTAAATTACTAAAGGCCTCCTCCATGCGATTGTCAGCGGCTATAGCTTCTTTATACTCTCCAACTGCTTGATTTAGAAAACCTGCTTGGTGCAACTCAACACCGTGATTGTAATGTTTTACTGCTGCATCAGCGTAAGGCATGTTTTTATTGCCACTGCCTTTAGAGACTGGAGTTGCCTGGCTGTCCAGCTCGCTGGTTTGATCTGCTTTTGTCTCTGCGGTTGAGGACTTGGCTGTATTTACTTGAGCATCGTCGTCACTACTCTTGGATTGTCCTTTAAAAAAACTAGCTTCGGCTGCATAAGGCGAACTAAAAGAATGGAGGAAACCAGTGGTAAGCCCAAGGACGATAGCTATTTGCCTGCGTACGCCGAATCGGCTATTCTTCTGTTTTTTTTCTGGTAACAGTAAACTATTTTCCATATAGTTGTCATTCAATTACAAAAATTTTTGCACCAACTTAGTGATTCCCAGCCACATTTTACTGGTTACGGTCATTATATTAAGGATATGGGAAATTATGTGAGCAGATTGTGACAGCTTGCAATAGTTCACATTGTCAACTATGCAATTAAGTTGCCAAGAAATGGTTATATTATTACTTGTAAACGCTATTATCCTCAGACATCCCTTCTAAAAAATATAAAGCTTCAGTGTAGAAAGGGTCATTGCGAGGTAGTAAATCCTTAGTTTTGGCCACTGTGATAATGTTTGCGAGAAGCTCTTGTATTGAAATCGGACTACCCCCTTTATCAATTTGAACATTCCCGCTGAACATAGCACAAGCAAGTAATATTCTAGCGTCAGATTCTTTAAGAGAATTATGAACTAAAAGTGTATTCAGGGCAGCTGGATCTATTTTATTTTGAAATATTAGATTTTCGCAAAAACTCAATATCTTGGGATCAAGAGGCTTATTCCGCTCATGAGGAAGGCAAGCTGCTGCTATGATCAAATTCAGCTTATTCGTTACGTCTCCGATCGACTCGGCGGAGTCTACTAAATTTCTCACCTGATTCGCTCTTGTATTAAAATTGCGTCTCAATTCTCCTCTGGCTACCGATACTTGCGCTTGGGTGACAGAATTGAATCTTTGGTTGTAATAGTCTTGTACTTGTTGTCTTTTAAGTTCGACGCCAAAGGGATAGAGTTCAAAGAAAATTGATTCTAGTCCTTCCATCTGTGCTTGTAAAAGCACCAATTCTTCATGAGTAACGGACAAAGCAAGTCTCCTCAAACATCAACAAATCTATTGTAAACTATCACTGTAGGCAGTGGCATACTTGGCAATTAACCTGAAGAGACAAAGCCAGCACCCTAATTAAAGCTGTGTTGTGTGTATGCTAGTGTTCTTAAATTACATCTATTGGCAAGATCAATTTTATTTTGCAAATCGAGAATACCCGGATTAAGAGTTAGTGCTGTCTGAAACTCTTTTGCTGCGGCCGTATAAGATTTCAATTTAAGCAGAGCTATTCCCAGTCCATAGTGTGCTGAGGCTAGAGTCGGATCCAGGTTAATTGCTTTAGCAAATTCTTTTGCTGCTTGTGTTTGGTTGTTGGTGCGGGCAATTAAAGAAGCTAGGTTATTATGAGCTATGGGAGAATTAGGATGATCAAGAGTGGCTTTGCGCATAATAGCTATTCCTGACTTATAATCCCCACTATTAGTTATGGAATTAGCAAGATTGACGGCAGCGCTTAAGTGCTTTGGATCAATTTTGTGAGCATTAGAAAATGACTGTTTAGCTGATTTGTAATCACCGATTTGTTGGTATACTAATCCAAGGTCATTTTGAGTATCAGGATCTCCTTTATCGAGTTGCGCAGCCGTTTGTAATTCGTTTATAGCTAACCACAAATTATTATCGGTTACCGCAGCTAACCCTAATCTTTGATGAGCAACAGCCAAATTAGGATTCAGATTTATCAATTTCAGATATTCTTGAACAGCTTCTGTCAAACGTCCGACCTGGCGCAATGCCTCGGCTCGAGCCAAAATAGCAACTTCAGTAGCAGTTATTCTTTTATTTTTCGGACTGGAATGAATAGCTGCAGATTTTTCTGAACTTTTCTTGGTTACAGTAATCAATTTAGGACTGTCCCCAGCAAAAACGATGTCTTTGTTTAGTTCATCCAGCTCAGCTATGACTTGCTTATGCTCTCCTAGCTTCTCATAGATACGTGCCAGATTGCTGTGAGCACAATCTAAAGGATCGTTTCTTCCTTGCTCGGCTTGCTTATTCAAGGCATCTATAGCAGGCATAATTTCTTGCAAATTTGCCATTGCAACAAGATCGTCCACTCTATAAAAAGCTGTTGGCGTAGCGAGATTTTCTGGTGCCGTAGAATCGTTATGTCTCAATAGACTGTTCCATTTGTTCAATAACTGTTTGCTTGATGCGCTCAAAGAAGCATCAAGATCTGCCAGGGTTTGATTGGGAGAAGTAAATATATTAGAGCCGCTTAATAACCATACAGTGACAGTAACAGTCAATAAGAGCAAACAAAGCGCTAAGAGTCTAAGCGCAGAAGGAGCCCTTCTAGGTATACTTTGAGAAAATGAATTGCTATTCAACAATTATTGTTTCCACTAAAACCAGCTTTTAAAAAGACTAAAGCAATCCGCCGGTCTAGTCAAGAGGAGTTTGCTGTCTTGCTAAGTTTATTGCTATAAAATTATTTGCCGCGGAAGTAGAGAATGATAGTGCCTAGTATCCCTATTACTATATTGGGCATCCAGGCAGCTAGCATAGGTGAGATACGCCCTGCTTCTCCTAAGGCTCCAGAACTTGATTGTAGGACATAATACAGAAAGACCACCATAGCGCTATAAATTAACCCTATATTGCTGCGCGAGCGCCTTGCCAGCAGGCCTAACGGTGCTCCGGCTAGAGCAACAATCAAACAAGCGAGTGGTTGACTTATTTTCTGATACAGCCGCACCAACAGATCATTAGTGACAGCGTTTGAGTCTTTAAGGATATCTACGTGACGAGATAGTTCAAGCATATTCATTTCTTTAGGCGAGACAGTGCTATTGTCTAATGCCTTCTGGGCATTTTTTATACCGGGAAGAGTCAAATTGTCAAAGCGCATTATACGCGTTATATCGCTATCTCCAGAAAGAACATATGTACGTCCCTTATTTAATACCCATTCACCGCGACTCCACATACCTGTAGCAGCACAAATTATCTGTACTAATTTGTCGCGAGTAAAATCTAAAATAATCACATTTCTTAGCTGGCTTTCGTTGTAATAACCAATATAAAAAACACGATTTAAAGTAAGATCTTTACCACGCTCCATATAAGTGAAATTAGCTTGTCCTCCAGGCATCTCAGATTTATAGAGTGCCAAAAACTCGAGTTTTTTGGAAGTACGATTGGCAACTGGTACTATAACTTCGTTAATGCCAAAACTTACAAAACTTGTAGCTAAGCCAAATAACAACGGGGCAACCATGATACGATAAAAACTGATTCCACTTGTTCTAAGAGCAATGATTTCAGAGTCTCCGCTCAAACGATTAAAGACAAGCAAGGTGCCCAGCAATACGCCGATGGGAATAGTTACAACAATAATTTCAGGCAAGTGTAGTCCGATGATGGTGAAAGCCATATTCCAAGGTACACCCGAACGCATTACCAAATTAAAAATCGCTTTTAATTGATCTGCACCGAACCACACACCAGTTACGATACCAATACCAAATAAGAGTGGTTGCCAAAATTCATTAGCGATGTAAGTATCAAGTAGCCTGATCTTAATCACAGCGTAAAGTCCTCTCCTAAGTATTGTTTGCGGGCAACGGGGCTGGCGGCGACTTCGTGTGATGTGCCTGCGACAAGAATCTTGCCCTGATTAATAAGATAGGCTCTATCTGTAATTTTGAGTGTAGCCCTAGGATTATGGTCTGTAAGTAATACTCCCAAATTCCACTCGTCTCTTAATCGTCTTATTAATCCTTGAATGTCGGCAATCGAAATAGGGTCGATACCGGTAAATGGTTCGTCCAATAGAATAAATTTTGGTTCTGTAGCTAAACAACGAGCAAGCTCTAGTCGTCGTCTTTCACCACCAGATAATTGGACAGAAAGAGTATTTTCCAAATACTCAAGGCCAAATTGTTCAAGTAAATATTTGATTCTCTCATCTTGCTCTTTTTTAGAAAAATTACGCATTTGCAAAATTAGGCGGATATTGTCGCCAGAAGTTAGTTTTCTAAAAGTAGAAGCTTCTTGAGGTAAATAACTGATGCCTAAACGTGAGCGCTCATGAATGGGTAATTTAGCTAAGTCATGGTGTCCAAATCTTATCTGACCTTTTTCTGGTTTAACTAAACCCAGCACCATATCGAACGAAGTAGTTTTTCCAGCACCGTTACGTCCTAGAAGACCGACTATCTCACCCCTACCTACGGTAAAACTTACATTATCAACAACTCTTCGTCCGCCATAACTCTTTTGCAAGTTATCAACGTAAAGCATATTTTCATCGACAACTGAATTAACAGTGGCTGAATTATCAGTCCTTTTTTTGATATCTATGGTGGAAGTCATTTTAATAAATCTCGTTTTTATTGCTACCAGCTACGGTGCTCGTTTTATTTTTATCCGTCACTACACCTGTCGATGCATTTTTGCTGCCCGAGGTCATAGCCAGAGCGCTATTGGCTTGCGGACTGGGGGGCTTACTGGGACTACCAATAATGAAAGCTTTGGTATTGCCTTCTGCTAAAATTTTCTTGGTAGCTATGGCCATTGTTATACGGTCAGCAATCCAGCGTTTACCCGGTTGAGAAACTTGTGAACGCTCGGTAAAAATTACCTTCTCTGCTCTTCCATCGGTGTTGCGTAAAAGCAATACCTTTGGACCTGCGCCGATCATATCTTGATAATAAACTCGCACATTACCTTCAGCAGACATTTTGCCAGTGTTTTGATTCATATCTTGAGAATCGGAAACTACGATGATCGGATCCTCACTATTTTGCTGTACTGTTGCAGTTGGTGCAGCAATAGCCCCACCCGCATTTGGCTTTGTCCCTACTACTTTCTTATTTGTGCCACCTTTATTATCAGTGCCATCTTGCTTTTGTAGCATCTTTGAGCGAACATTACCTGTAGCTTGTAAACGCTTAGTAGCCAGATAATAAGTAACCATCTCAGCTTGAGTATTGCTGGTACCTTGGAAAGCATTTACGTGCCCGTTAAATAAGGCTGTTTCAGGCTTGCCGTCTGTACCATATACAAGTTTCAACTTGTCAGCAAAAACCGATATCTCACCGTGTATAACGTGTACATGTCCAGAAGCATCGAATTTACCTGATTCTTTTGAGTATTCCTGGTAGTCTGAGTCAGTAATAATCTTTTCTGGAGCTGCCTTACCCGTTTTATCTGTTGAAGCCTTTTTACTTGTTTCAATTGTATTATCGCCATGGGGAGATGTAGCAATATTACTGACAGGTTTTTGGAAAGCATTCTGATCATCACTAGCTTGCGGCCAAGCGAATGGTTGTTTGGAATTATTGCTGCCTTTTGAAGCCACGATATTTTTTGTACTTCCTTCAGCTTTTATAGTTCCGTCACTTTTATTCTCTTTTTTATTTTCTATTTTGTTAACCTTACCTGGCGAGGCTTTCGCATCTAATTGAGTATCTCCTTCGGAGGACACTTCAGAATGTGCATTACCTTGAGCAATAAACTTTGAATCAGCTATTTCAAAAATGAGCGTGTCGGCATTTATCTTATTGTCATTTTGAGTTAAAAAAGGGTGACCGATGAAAATAGCCTTTTGTGGCTGTCCACTCGGGTCACGAAAAAGCTTTGCTTCTGGTGCTTTTACTATACTGTCTTTATAGGTAACGGTTACATCCCCTTTAGCCAATACAATGCTGTCTAAAAACTCTTGTTCATTAGCCTGAATATCAATTGGTGCTGTTGCCTGCGGCGCAGGAGAAGATTGGGCACAACTATCAGGAATTAAAAAAACTGTTTGGAAAAAACCGAGACAAACGCCAGCAATAAAAAACGTTAATCTTTTAATAGCTGATTGTTTAGCTAACGTTTTTTTTTAGTTGTTTTTGTATGTTTGTTTATTTTCATTTGATTAACGATTATTCCTCAACAGAGCCAATTAAAGCATGAGTATGACCAATAAGCTTGACATTACTTAAATCATTAGATCCCTTGGATCCCAATGCGCCGAAAGCCGTGTCGCCTATTACTTTGGCGGCGTTGGACCAAACGATGTTAACATTACCGACCGCTTGAAACTGATTTTTTTTGTCTAATTCAATTTTTGCTGCTTCTAACTTTACCTTACCTTCCTCGCCACAAGCAGAGACTTGCTTGTCGCCCAACCCAGCAAGCTTTACCAGTCGGGTATCTTCATTTGTTTGACCAACAGGTGCTGTTATACGCATCTTTAAAGTTTTGCCATCCATATAATCGACATGTACATCAGTCAGATTTACATCATGCGAAACAGGCTCCAAAGCACCTGTTTTGGCCGCCAATAACCAGCGTACTTGATTGCTATCATCTACTTCTTTTAACTCATAATTGGTTATAGTTGTTTCATCTGTATTGGGCCGTACTTTTTGGGCTTTATTGAACTCGCTTACTTGCTGGTTGGCTTCATACTGAGCGTAAAACCAAAAAAGTACAATTATTGTTGGAATGGACAGAGCCCCAATAAGTTTGGAGGAATTTCTACTAAAAAATTCTACAAGCAGCATTTATTTGCCTCAAACAATGAATTGAAAAGGAAACTCTAATTTGGCAGTGATCTAAGGGCAACTGCTTTGGATATGTTGTGCAGACATTCTTTTAGATTTCCTTGTTGCAGATAGCTTTCACCTAGAAAAAAATATGCTGCAGGATTATTAGGATCTAAAGTCAAACAATTCTTCCAGGCTTCCATACCTTGTTGTATGTCACCACTGTATTCAGAGTAAAGAAACGCCCTATAAGATCTAGCCCACATATCAGTAGGTTCTCTCACCAAAAGGTCATCAAGGTTGCTTAATGCGCATTCGTAGTAAGCTTTAACTTGTGGTACTAATTCTGGTGACACCCCATGCCAATCATTTTTACTTACATAGGGAATTTTATTTGTTTCTGCTGGACTAAGTGTTGACTTGTTTTGACTTTGCGATTGGGAAAGCGATTCAACCCAGGTGTTGTGCCAATTAGTGTTCGGGGCCAAATTACCAGTTACATTTGCTTGAACGTTGGAATTTGCTTTAGCTATAGACTTAGCATAATGGGTTAAAACGTAAGCTTTCATGTAATAGGCCCAGGCCAGTCCATAACGAACGCGATTGTCTTTTGGATATGACTTAAGCATTTCTTCGTATTCACTAATCATGTGGTCAAAATAAGCTGGGCCACCTTTATTTTCAGCTAATTTACGCGCCCTACGCACTTCGTGTAGTGCTTCTTCCACCATACTAGTTCTAGTTAATGCAACTGCTAAAACAAAACTGGCTTCTGGACTATCTGGATAAGCTGCTACTTGTTCTCTTGCCAACAATACATCATAAGTAGCGACAATATCTTCTGTTTGCATACCGGCACTTATGGGTTGACCTGGTTTCAGCAATAATTTTGGTTCTGAAGAGGCAGGCGCTTCAGAGTTGACTTGTTCTGTAGCCAAGGCAAGCTGACATTCATTGCATATTATGAAAATGCTAATTAATGCAAATAATAGAGATAACGAACGCAAAGGCATTATTCCTCGAATTCTTCCCACCTCAAATTCTCTCCGCATTGAATTCTCCCGAAAGAATTCTCCCCAAAGCCTTGCTAATAATAACAGAGTTGTCTCAGTTGCCAACAAGTCCCGTCTAATAATTATCAATAAAATTACAAGCACAATAAAGCTAAGCCTGCCGAGGCTGCGCAAGCTCAATGTTCAATAAAACACTGCTACTGATAATTATCTAATTATCGATCAGGTATTTTTGCTACCGTTAATAAAATCTGAAAAACGCTGAAATAGATAGCGCGAATCATGTGGTCCTGGACTAGCTTCCGGATGATATTGAATGCCAAAAATAGGTAAGGCACGATGAGTAAAACCTTCCACACTTTTGTCGTTTAAATTTATATGCGTTAGAGCCAGAAAATCAGGCAGGGTTGTTTCATCGACCGCAAATCCGTGATTTTGGCAAGTTATTTCGACTTTGCCCGTGAGCAGGTCTTTAACTGGTTGGTTTCCACCACGATGCCCAAATTTGAGTTTGTAAGTTTTGGCGCCCAATGCTATCGATAATAATTGATGCCCCAAACAAATACCAAAAATAGGGATGTTCGACCCAATAAGCGTTTTCACTTCTTCGATTTCATTGTGGCAAGCTGCGGGATCGCCTGGACCATTAGAAAGAAATATACCATCAGGATGAGAAGCTAATATCTCGCTTGCGGTAACGTTAGAAGGATATATATCCAGAGAAAAGTTATGACTTACTAATTGAGTGAGAATATTAGCCTTAATACCATAATCTATTACGGCTATACGGTCTTTACCGCTGCCCATATGATAAGTCTTATTGGTAGTTACTTCAGCTGTAAAGTCTGCACCTTCCATAAGAGCAGCTGCATTAGCTTTTTCGATCAGCTGATTATGACTTAAGCCTTCATTACTGAGAGCACAGCGCATAGCACCTTTATCACGTATATGCTTAGTAATGGCTCGTGTATCAACATTGCTAATGCCAACGATATTCTGTTTGACAAGAAAATCAGATAACGAATATTTGGCCCGCCAAGAGCTATAGTGACGACTCAAATGTCTAATTACTAATCCCCGAGCATAAATCTTCTTAGACTCGAGATCTTCATCATTAGCCCCGTAATTGCCTATTTCTGGATAAGTAAGAGTGACAATTTGACCAGCATAACTGGGGTCAGTCAAAATCTCTTGATAGCCCGTGATGCTAGTGTTAAAAACAAGTTCGCCAACAGCTGTGCCGGTAGCTCCAAAAGCATACCCGGTGAAATAACGCCCGTCTTCAAGAGCCAAAATAGCTCTGCTCTGTTCTCCGTTGTCGACAGACGATGAGACACTAATGTGTGGCTGGGTCAAAGTAAATTCCTCATGTAACGAAGTATATTACGAATAAGGACTAATTTGAGATAGTGCTATAAGAATGCTCGTTAGAATGAAGAAAAATGTAGACCAGTAATGATAGAAATTACGATGAAGGCAAAAATATAATGAACAGTGTGCAGGGATTTCAATTAGCTTGGCAATTATTGTTACCAGAATCCATTTTGGTTGTGACAATACTGATCGCCAGTTTATGGAATTTATTTTTTCCAAAATTGAGATTATTTACTGCTTGCATAAGTTTTATAGGTTGCATTTGTAGTTTTTTCGTTTTGCTCTTACAGGACCTAGTTCTGCAGGATTTAGGGAAACCCATTTCACTCTTTGGCGGTCTTTTTACAATAGATCACCTAACAATTGGTTTTGGGCTTATAGTCTTAGTTGTGGCTATGGTAGTTGTTTTTATGACCAGCGGATATGAGCAACACTTAGGCCGAAATGCTGGCGAATTTTACGCCATTATCTTGACAGCCGTACTGGCTGTGATGTTATTGTCCGGGGCAACGGACTTAATAATGTTGTTTGTCGGTATTGAGACGCTGACGATATGTTGCGTCATACTGGCTGGTTTCAGTAAGAAAGATAAAAAAAGTTCGGAAGCATCACTTAAATACTTGCTTTCTACAGCCGCAACTACTGCTACTTTGCTTTACGGTTTGTCTTTTATATATGGCTTAACCGGTTCTACTAATTTTGAAGTAATACGTGATCAAATGACATATTTGTCATTACCGCCCGCATCATTGTTGGTGACATTCTTGTTAGTTCTTGTTCTCAGCGCGGTTGGCTTTAAACTAGCAGCGGCACCATTTCACATGTGGGCACCAGACGTGTATGAAGGTGCGCCCACGCCAGTAACCGCTT
>JABDBL010000051.1 GCA_013288645.1 Candidatus Melainabacteria bacterium | reverse complement strand
GGTGTCAATTTCTCGGACGATAACATCTATACCGAATTAGCAACACCAATGTATCTTCGCAAAGAATTAGGTATGAATGTTTATCAGTCAACAGTACCTAACTCACTTGATGCGTTTAACACATACAAACGCACTGAATTGGTTAGATATTAAATACATATCTAATACTGTTATAAATAATGGTGGCGGTTTTGCTAAAACAAAACCGCCACCATTATTATTACTCAGTAATTTATCCCTATTAGAGCTGCACACTGTGGGTATTCAATGGCTTCCCTCAGGCAAGCTCTAATTAGATAGCTGGACCTTTTTTAGTAGTGCTTATTTGTGGAAGTCGTTTAATTTCACTAAAATCTTTCTTCCTTATGTGCGCATGCACACCTTTTGTTTCATCGACCACTTGGGTGATCTCAAAGTCAGTAGCACCACTCATGTAGGCCATCGCTGTGGCGGGATCCATACCCAGCGTTTCGGTAAGGAATTTAATAGCCGTACGCACAGTCTTTTTCATGGCCTCATTGAGGTCAGAGTCAAGTCCAATAGGCATCCAGTATTCTGCTGTTTCACCAAAGGGTTCGGTCATTAAACCTTTTATTGGAATGGCTGGGTCGCCGGCTTTAAGCAAAGTCAAACGTAAAGTAGTGCGCAGCGATCCTTCGACTGCTGTTAAGGCTACTTCACCATCACCTTGCGCAAAATGGCAATCACCAAGGAAGAACATACCACTAGGCACTTGCACTGGCAGATATAGCGAAGATCCTTGGGTAAGATCTTTTAGGTCAAGATTGCCACCATATGAAGATGGTGGTATGGAATTAACTCGTTCTGTTGTATCTGGCGCTACACCCATGATACCCATGAAGGGATGAATTGGGAAATGCACTTCTTTACCCGCAGCATTGTGTACAATGCCGTTCCATTTGCCATCAATGTTTTTGATCGGCACGAAAGTAAAAACATTTCCGAACAATTCGGGATGATCCCTGTCCGCACCGGACTCTGGACCATCATTTTGAGGAAATTCACCTGGCAAAGCACCCTTACCATGCCTATTGCCTACGATGCCGTAAGGAACGCGCGGAGTGAGCGAAATGACATCAACTTTGAGAACGTCTCCAGGTTGTGCACCGTCAATTGCTACTGGTCCAATGATAATGTGAGGACCATCTTTAACAATACTATGCGGTAAATCTGAAGCACAGATTTCTATAGCATCATTCAATACTTGGTTTGGGCGTACACCAAACTTGCCAAAGAACTTAACCGGATCGCGTCCTTGATCTTCAACCATACCCTCAGATGATAGAGTGTCGAAAGTTATCTGACTCTTGGAAGGTACAGTCAAGATTGCTTTAGACTCTTTGTTAGGAAGATAGCCCCAACGAATAGTTGACATAACTGCCGGAACATAAAAACTACCGTCTGGCAACTTGGTCGGTGACATATGTGTACGTTGCAGAATGGGAAAATTGCCAAACGAGGCAGCAGGAAATTGAGTCCCGGAAGGCTGTCCAGTCTCAGCATAGCTAAGACCTGCTGTCAGAAGACTAAAAGAGCAGGCTAATAAAAAAGAGCTTGCGGTGTTCCTGAATGGGCGAAAAGATTTGTGCATAATATAATTTTCCCTCATGCAAAGTGCAATCAAATTTTAACAGAGTGTAGGGTGTACTCAAAAATCAAGAGGAATATTTTTGGTTTAAATTTTTAGGATAACAAGTTGTGCAGTTCTAATCTAATGCTTCCAATAGTTCGACTAAACCCGTATTGAGCATATCTGTCATAGCACGTAAATCAAATAGCATTGTGATTCTGTTATTGATAAGCTTAATCGTTTCGTTCCACTGATGGTGGTGTTGTCCAAGAACAGCCACTTGCTCCCTTGTTGATTGTTTTTTGATGTTTATCGAGAGAGCTTTGCCGGTTTTCCAATATTCAATTAATTGCTCTCTTCTGGTTAAGCCGTGACTAGAGTTAGGCGAAGGAGAATTTAAATAAGCCCACAACATTGGCGGCAGTTTCACTTCGGCGGGAGCATCAAAACCTAGAGACTGTCCAAGCATATTTGGCTCGGCCTTGGAAGAACGAATACCACCATGTTGTTCCACAAGAGCTAGAGCAGCAAATCCACCCACCATCAGACCAGAAACAATATTCAGCCGATTGGCATCTCGATTGTTGGTAGGATTGTGCGATTGCGCCAGAGGGCCATCGATTATTGTACTCAAGATACCCAATTGTAAGAAGTTGGCATTATTTGTCGCTGCTACAGCAAGGTCTCGCTCTCGGGAGAGTTTGTCTACTACCTGCGTTTCGAAAGTAATCTCTCTGTCAAACCTGGCAGCGGTGGTGCGCAGCTCCAATCCGGCTGTCATTATTTTGCGAATTATAGATAGCTGTAATTTTAGAGTTTCTGAGTATAATGCTTCTGCCTTCCCGCTATTTTTAAGATCGAGGAGTTTATGGATTTGATCTTCAAGCCCTAATAATTTTGCTGCTTCTTCTGCTTCTGGCTTTAGCGTGATATTTGTATTAGAGGCTGTGGGTTCGCCTGTATGCAAAGGAACAGCAATGTCAGCCAATGCTCCAGCTGGCAAGAACACTGCAAGCAAGCAAGCAAAAATGCTTGTGAGCAATTCTCTTTTGAGATTGAATATACTCATAAATTGCATGATCTCACTCCGTGGTCCGCAGGAGTTCTAAAACCTCAAACTGAAATGATTCAAGGTCTTTCTTTAGTGATTCAAGCAGCACGTTCCGGTTTGTGGCAATTTTAATTGTGTCCAACTTGTGCGAGGGCATGTCAGCTAGCGCCTCAAGAGTTTTAGTACGATTAAGATTCATGGTTGTTACACGATTTTTTCTCCAAGCATCATTGAGAATCTCTCTTCTGGTTTTTCCATCGGTTGATCCTGGAGGCACATCATTGAGAAAGGCTGATACAAAAGGCGAAAAACGGTATTCATCAGCAGGGTGAAGGTTCAGTGTTTCAGCCAGTGAATTTGGACCTGTATCAACTTTTCTCCAGAAACCGTGCATTGCCAGTATAGAAAGCGTAGTTAAGCCGGTACCTATGCCACCAGAAATTACAAACTGTTTGTCACCAGCCCACGACCAGCGACTTAGATAAAGTCGTCCGGCAACTATGCCCATGATGCCTGATTGTATGAAGTTGAGGTTGTAAATCCATTGCTGCCATTTTGCGCGACTGGCAAGCAAACTTGAGAGAACAACATGGTAGTTGTAGTTAAGCTCGTCATCCACTTTGTCACTTGCTGCTTGCAATTCGAGACTACCTTCAAGAGCCTTTTCTAATACAAGCAAGTTCAGCCTGTCGCGTCTGGCGTTATTAATATTGTTTTGCTTTAGTCCGATTAATTCATTCACTTCTGACTCTATGTTTAACAGTCTTACCACCTCAATCTCATTAGCGCTGCATGAAGAAGAGTTTGAGTAACTATGGACAGAACCTGGCTGTTCTGCGGGGTGTTCCTTCACTAGCTTGATCAAAGCAAGCAAGTCATAATCGAAGTCTTGCACACATGTGCGAAGAGACCATAACAATAAAATACGATTGCTGAGCAGACCAATACTCGCTCGTCTTTTGTCTTTAATGCCACAAAGCTCTCCTTTCTTTGAAGCATCTACATGATAACGCGTTTTCCACGTAGCAAAGAGTTCCTCTCTGCGCGTTCCTTTGGAATCGATTGCCTCTGAATCCAGAAATCTGTTAACCAGTGGCGGCATATTTTCTGTATCGACCGGCCAACCATCTACCATGTTTGCTAATACTTTTGGCGGTGCCACATGATCTGCTTTGGCCGTATGTGCGTACAGTTTTGATAAAGTAGCAATTGTTGTGCCAAGAGATCCACTAGTAGTGGTGAATATGGCAGACATGACAAATTGATTGTGTTGGCGGACAAAAGGCTCTAGTGTATAAAAGGTAGAAAGCTGAGCGAAGTTAGCCAGGTTGAAAAGCTCGAAAATAAAAGCTTCTCTTCTTTGCTCTCTTTTCATAACATCATAAGCATAGGCAAGCTCAAGATCGATTTTGTTGCAGGCTTGACGAATCTCAAGCACGCCGCGAAGAATTTTTTGCAATATCAGACTCTTGAGAAGAAGTGTCTCTTCAGATTGATTATTTGGGTCACCGGTTTGGGCTTGAATAACGAGCAAGCGCTCCACATGTGCCCGGATACCAAGAATATCGGCTCCTTGCATAGCGTCATCCTTGGTAAGCCTAATGGGTGCGGGTTTAGTGTAAGCAAAAGTTGGCTGCAGTAAAATAAGCCAGCAAAGAAGGATCGCAAGGAGCTTATTTCGCGACAACGCCAATTAAATTTACCTCTCGCCAATAGCGAAACTAAAGTATGCTGGGCTATGTGCCAGGAAAAATAGGCGACGCACTACATAGTATTGTGTCATATTGAAACAGCCGACAGCGGTTAAAAAATTTTGATGCCAATTTTATGGAATAACCATAAAACGAATTCAAACTTTAGAAGAGCACGGTATAAAAACTAGATTGAAAAAAAGAGCTACAAACAACGCTGCTATTCGTTTGGGACTTGATGGTATCAGTGCTCCAGCTACAGGTAACATAGCTACTAATTTATCACTACATAGCACGTTGGTTATTTATGCTGCAATGAGTGAAACAACGGTTGCAAATATTGCCCAATCACTTTAGCAATAACCGATTATGAACATTTTTACTCGGAATTACTCTCGCTGTGAATCCTGTAGCTATATTTTTGTTATTTTATTTTTCAGCTTGACTTGTAATAAACCGGTGACTATAGTCAGAACACGGATATCTGACATAATAAATCGAACCCCTTAACAATATACATCAAACATCTACTTAATATATTCAAAGAAAGCTAACGTAAAATATGCTCAAGTATTACGTATTATGGATGATCGTGACTGCCTGCACAGTACAGGAGCTATATGGCGCGTATTGTTTACTCGAGTATAATGCTCGCTTAAGCCTGCTGAGAATCCTGGCCAATCGTATGTTTTCCAATCAATTTATGCTTATTTTAGCAACGTTCTTGTTTACCTTTACCGCCTTAACTGGTCCTATATTCGCTTTATCCCCTGCTGATATAAACTGGAATGATCTCGAACGGCGTGGTATAGCCGCACTTGATGCTAACGAATATGGGGTAGCCGAGCCATTGCTACGAAAAGCTCTGGCACAGTCTAAGGATTTCAGACCTTCAGACATGCGTTTAGCAAAAAGCTTTGCTGAACTTGGACGTTTGTATACCATTCGCGGACAATTTTCTAAAGCTGCACTTTATTTAGAAGCTGAGCTTAAAGTAAAAGAACAATTACTGCGCAATAGACAATATGAATGCATTTCAACAATGGCATCACTAATCCAATTCTATTTTAATTATGGTATGCAGAATAAAGCAGTTCCTTTGACAGAGAAAATGCTCTCACTGATCGAAAATAAATCAAAGAGTAAACAAGCTCCAATCATTGAATGGGCAATTGCATGTGACGCTGTCGGAGACTGCTTTTATGCTGCTCGTAATTTTTTACTCGCTGATAAACTTTTCAAAACAGCTCTTAATATCAAAGTAACTTTGCTCTCCAGTAATCATCTATCTTTAGCGAATAGCTATGAGCGTATGGGAAACCTAAGCTTGGAGAAAAATGATCCAGCTCAAGCAGAGCAATACTTTTCTGATGCACTACGGATAACAGAAAAGATTTTGCCCCCAGAAAGTCAGGAAGTTCACACGCGATTAGATAAATTGGCGAAGTGCCGTTCAGCTCAACGCCAAAATTCCGCGAAAAAAGTATCAACAGCACCATCGCCGAAATCAGATAACACTACTATACCTTTCATAATAGTTATGCAAAAAAATCCGAAAAATCTGTGAGCCATGCGCATCGACGCAATCATGATGAAAGCGATCATGGCCATTCTTGCAGGGGAAAGGGCGGAGAACGAACTCAGAGCTTTAGCCCAGAACAGAAAAATGATATAGGTATGCTCTTTCCCTGCCTCCGGATGAGAATAAAAAAGCTGTCAAAGAGCGTTGTTGTGCATACCAGAGGTGATTGAATGACTACCCCATGTATGATCAGACCGAGCCATATTGTCGAATGAAGATTTCAAACTGAAACTACCAGAAGTATCCGCTGCCTGAAATGCTCCTATTCTAGTAGCTTCGCCATGAATGCTGAATTCAGCCCTGATTTTCCCGTCATCGTTGTAATCTATGCGGCGACAACTAAATGCCAGTTTATCTGGATCCTTTAACTGCCAGATAGCCATTATGTACCTGAACATCTTTAAATAAAATATATGCTTACTGTAATACTGATTTTGGTGATGTGATTGAATCTACAGAAATTTGACCAGTCGCACGCAAAAGTGCAACTTGTGCTTGGTTAAATTTGACGATAGCGCTAGCTTTATTAATTAGGGCATCGGTATAATTCCTTTGTGCATTTACAACATCAAGATCTTCGCCCACTCCCTCTTCTAATCGAGTAACGGCCACTCTAAGTTGTTCGCGAGCCGAATTAACTTCATCAGTAGTTGCCAAAATAAGGTTTTCTTGATCGAGAGAATTTAGGTAGGCGTCTCGTACCTCTCGGCAAACCCAAGTAAGCTCACGAGCGAATTCAGTTTGGGCTTTGCGTGCTTGCCATTTAGCAGCATTGACTTTAGCTGTATCAGTTAAACCCATGCCACCAATCTGCCATTGTACATTTAGACCGATCAAATAAATTTCAGCTAGATCGAATTTTTTTGGTCCAGTTGTACTTCCTATTGGCGCAGCGCCAAAGCCACTGACACCAAATCCCCCTGTAATCGGTGTGCTAAGAGTGCTGGCTGAACCTATTGATCTAGCAACGTTAGCACCGGTAGTTGCCAGTCCAGCTTGTCCGATCACTTGTGGTAGCAAAGGTGCAAAAGCTATATGAATTGCATCTCGCGCTGCCAGTCTTAGCTGCTCCCATTTTTTTAATTCCGGGCGAGTTTCTATAGCAGTTTGGATTAACCCCGCAATTTTTTTATTGTCATCAACAAGCCTTATTTTAGAAACTGTCCGTTCACCTATAAGTAGATCGTCCTCACCATTCAAGTTTAAGGTTGTTGACAAAGCAACTGCTGCTTTACGTCTTGCTACTTGTTGCGAAATTAAGGATTGTCTATCTCTTGCTAATTGAGTTTGTGCTTGTAATACATCCAATTGGGTGTTTGCTCCAAATTGATACTGTATTTGGTTTTTAGCCAGAAGGGCCTCAGAAGTTTGCACTGCTTTGATACGAATCTGCAGTAAAACGTCTTGCAAAACCAAATCGTAATAAAGACGAGCTGTATCTGACAGTATGTCGTTGGTATTACGCTTAAGATCAAACTTTGACGCGTTAAACTCATGTTTGGCTTTCTTGGCTGTGAACAAGTTGGCACCACCATTGAAAGCTGTCCATTGCAAGCCAGAAGGGATAGCAAGAAACGGACTATTAACAGGGGACATAGCACCAAAAGGACTGGCAAAGTTTCCCTTGATTGATTGGTAGGTTACAGCATTTTCTATGCTTGGCAAGAAATTACCGAGTGTACTTATAAATTGCCATCTACTGCTCTCTTGTTCAGAATTAGTAACTTTAATATCCAGGTTGTTAGCTAGCGAGTCAATTAATGCCTCGCGCAACGTAATAGGGTGTTCGCTTTCTGCGTCTAGTCCATATGGTGACAGATTTTGATGCAGCTCAATTAAGGCTTTGAGCACAGGTGCTTTAACCTTTACTTCATCAGGTTTGACAAATAATGCTCCTTCGGTATCTTGTGCTTCTTTAGCTATTGAATCGAGCTGATTGACTACTTGCTGATCGCTGTTTACTTGCTTGCCATTTACTTGCTTGCTATTTAAAGGTGGGCGTAATTTAGGGTAATTACCACTTGGCGAACTTGCATCAGCTATTTTTGTAGATTGGGAAAATGCAGATTGAGAAAATGCAAAAGGTATAATTAGCAGGCTTGAATAATACAGCAAGGCTGATATTGCATACCGTCGTGACCATTGAATCAACAATTTGTTTTGTTGCATCTCTTACCTATTTGGAGGCAATATTGACAGATTTGACTTGATCGCCTTCGCGCAGGTCATCTTCCGGACTGATAATTACCGTTTCGTTTCCTTGCAGACCCGACTTGATCTCCATCTCGTCGCCGAAATCACGCCCAAGCGATACTTTCTGGTAATGTGCCCTGCCATCTTTGACCACCACCACTTCAAGATCATTTCCATGGGGAATAACAGCATTACTAGGTACGCGAATCCATCGTTCCGGACGACTGACCGTCACTTTAACTTGGGCATACATGCCCGGTAACAATGCATGATCCGGATTGGCTATCTTTACCTCAGTCTGCCGGGTACGCGTTTGTGGATCTAGAGCTCCGGCAACATTCGTTACCGTTCCTTTAAACACTCGATCTGGATAACCCGAAATATATAATTCTGCTGGTTGTCCGGTCTCAAGATATCTGGACACAGCTTGCGGGATATGCACGTAGATTCGCATTATGTCTAATTTCGCCATCTGAAATAATTCGATGTTCTGGGTCTGACTGCCTGCCGTAATTAACGCTCCTGGATCTACTTTACGGAATGTTATTACCCCATCAAAAGGCGCTCGCACAAATTTGAATTCTTGCTCGGCCTGATATCTTGCTACGGAAGCTCGCTTAGCGGTGACACCGGCGCTTGCCACTGCCACCTGAGATTCTGCTGCCAGAACAGATTGCTCGGAGGCGCGCTTTTGAGCGTGTGCTGCCTCTAAGGTAGCATTCTGGGCGGCAAGGGCCGTGTTTTTCTCGTCGCGACTTTGAAAGCTCACCGCACCACGCGAAGCCATATTCACCCATCTGCCAGCTGTTACGGCTGCGAATTCCTGATCTGCCTTCACTCGCTTAACATCGGCTTCGACAGATTGATCCTTCGCTTTTGCTTCTTTCAAATTAGCTTTGGCACTGGCTAATTGAGCTCTCGCTTGAGCTTCATCAGCTTTAGCTTGAGCTAGTTCTTGGTCTATCGTGGGAGTGTCGATTTCAGCGAGCACTTGCCCTTCTTTGACCTGATCGCCGATGTCCACCATACGACTTTTCAGATAACCATCAACCCTGGCAAAAATAGTGGCGTATTGCATCGCTCCAATATTGCCCGGATAGGTGAGAGGCTCGACAAAAGGAGCAGGTTGAACGACTACGGTTTGCACTACTGGTATTTCGGATCCTAATTGCTCTGTCCTATGGAGTAAATCGCGACGCTCGATTAATTTAGGAATGACGCCGAGCCCAAAGAGAAGGAGAATGATGCCACCAAGGATCCAAATAAAAGTCTGTGTTTTTCCTGCGCAGGAGCGTGGTTTTTTATAATGCATCAGCTGGTTGCCTCCCCTGGCGAAGTTTCTGCAAGCGCCTGTGCTGTTTTGTACTTGCGCTTCGCAGCGAGCACACTGTATATCAACGGCACAAAAAATAATGTCGAAAACGTGGCGACAGACAATCCACCGATCACCGCGCGCCCTATTGCCGCATTTTGTCCAGTACCAAGCGACATTGGAATCATGCCGAGAATCATAGCAATGGCGGTCATACATACCGGTCTGAAGCGCTGGAAGCCTGCAGATGAAGCTGCTTCTATTGAACTTTTCCCTGCCCTCAATTGCTCATTGCAAAACGTCACCATCAAAATACTATTTGCTGACGCCACTCCGATTGTCATAACAGCGCCCATGAGGGCCGGTACGCTAAAGGTAGATTGAGTGACAAACAAACTCCAAACGATGCCGGTAAGAGCACCCGGAATGGCCATTAAGATGATTAACGGGTCCACCCAAGATTGATAATTAACCACAAGAATCAAGTATACAAGCACGATTGCTCCGGCCAGTCCTACCAAAAGACCTACGAATGCGGTCGTCATGCTTAACACTTGACCGATCACAGAGATGGACGTGCCGTGTGGCAATCCCTTTTTTTGAATTGCAGTCACGATTTTTTGAATGTCATCTGACACACCGCCCAAATCGCGATTCTGGCAATCAGCATAAATGTCGAAGCAGGGCTGAACGTTAATGTGATTTACAACATAGGGTGTGTATCTGCGCTGAGATTTTGCTACGTTGCGCAACAGCTGTACCGGTTGCTCCGCATTCTCTTCGCTTTTAGTTGAACCCACAGAAAGATTGTATACATCATTGAGGGAGCGTATTCTCCACTGCGGTGCTTGCGTTGCTAAATAATATTGCACGCCAGTAGTAACATTTGTCCAAAAATTTGGCTGTACTTGAAAGCTTGAGCTAAGATTTACCAGCATCGCGTTTGATATATCCTTTTGGCTCAAACCGACTTGATCGGCTAATGTTCTGTCCACATCCAAAAGATACTCGGGAGAATTCACAACCTGGTGCAGGCAAACATCAACAGCACCGGGAACAATTTTCATTTGTCGCTTTATATCAAGCGCGATCTTGTAGTTTTCGGTTCTCTTTGCACCAACCACTTTTATATCAATTGGTGCCGGCAAACCGGCATTAAGAATTTGGGTAACAATGTCGGCTGGTTGGTAATAGTGAGAACAATAAGGAAATTTGTTAGCCAGCATCTCGCGAATGGCTGTCTGGTAATAAATTGTTGAGTGTCCTCGATGCTCTTCTAGTGAAATCAATATTTCACCGTCGGCTTCGCTAATTGTTTGGCTATCACCAAATGCGAAATTGACCCCACTTACGGGAAGTCCCATATTGTCAGTTATAACTCTAATTTCTTCATGAGGGATTATTTTTCTAATTTCTCTCTCGATTTTTTTGAAAATCTGCTCCGTCACCTCCACGCGAGTGCCAGGAGGCACGGTAACGTGCAAGCGGATTTGACCCGCGTCTATGGGAGGAAAGAAATCGCGCCCTATAAATGGCACCAAAATTGATGAGGCCGCATAAAAGCCAATGAATAAGATAGCAACCAGGCTTCGGTTAGACAATGCCCAGCTTAGTCCTCTGTGATAAGCGTCGCGAGCTTGATTGAACTTTTCATCAATAAATAAATGGATGCGCTTAAAAAAGCCGGGTGGCTTCTCAGCCGCGGACGATTCATTTGTCATACCTGCGACCTTCTCTTCTGCAGCAAATAGAGCCTTTGACATAAGCGGCACAATCGTACGAGAGAGTCCGTAGGAGGCTATCATGGCAAAACTGACTGTCATACCCAGCGGCACAAATAATGACCGTGACGGCTCCGAAAGGAGAAACACGGGCAGAAAAACTATACAGATTGAAATTGTAGAGACAAAAGCCGGCACGGCAACTTCCTCGGCACTGGCGAGAATCGCTTGAATAACTGGCTTGCCCAAGTCCAATTGCCGGTGAACATTTTCAATTTCTACAGTGGCATCATCAACAAGCATGCCTACTGCCAAAGCTAGCCCGCCCAAAGTCATTGAATTGATGGTGTTACCAGTGATGTGCAGTCCAATGATGGCACTGAATATAGCCAGTGGGATCGAAGTAACAACAATAAGGGTGCTTCTCCAGCTGCCAAGAATGGCAAGCATAAACAAAGCAGTAAGCAATGCAGCATTGATTACCTCAAATACTACTTCGTTAATACATTCTTGTACAAATTTGGACTGGTCGGTAAGAATATCAATCTTGGCCGAAGGCGGAATAATCGCTTGCACTTTTGGCAGTACTTCTTTGACGCGCTTTACTACTGCCAATGTTGAGGCAGCTCCAGTCTTTAGGATATTCATAATGACACCGCGTTGCCCGTCGATATTAACAATGTTCAATTGTGGTTGAAAACCATCATGGACGTCGGCCACATCTTTGACAAATATAGTTGCCCCGTTCAAGGTTTTGACCGGGACGTTGTTCAAAGTATTAATCACCTCCGGAATGTTGTTAAGAGTAACAACATATTCCGACTTGCCCATCTTTGCCGTGCCACTGGGCGCAATCACGTTCGAGGAGTTCACCGCGTTGACAATATCCGGCGGCGCCAGTCCATAGGAGTATAGTGCCTTAGGATCGAGATCCACACAGACCTGGCGATATTTACCGCCGCACGGAAAGGGAATCTGAGTTCCGCGTACTGGTGCAAGTTGGATACGGATGAACTGATTGGCTAGATCAAACAGCTCACTTTCACCCATTTCTTTGCTGCCTACGATCAATTGCAGAACTGGTACATCAGTAGCGGAACTCTGCAAAACAAAAGGAGGTGACTGTCCCGGCGGCATTGTTCTAAGCGCAGCACTAGACGCCGAGGAGGTTTGTGCTACACCCAGTGCTACATTTGCTCCTTGCTGCAAATAAATTTTTATTACACTCATTCCACTTAATGACATCGATTCGATGCGCTGCACATTGCTAACAACAGAGGCAATTACTCTTTCGCTTACAGTCGTGATTAAGTTTTCAATATTTTTAGGTGACATGCCTGTATAAGTCCACACACAACTGACAACCGGAACGTCAATAGTTGGAAAAATATCAACAGGCATTTGGCTCAGGGATACTGCGCCAAATAAGAATATGGAAATAGCCAACACTATGAAGGTGTGCGGCTTGGAAAGAGCAAGTCGTACGATCCACATAAGATTTAAGCGTATCAGTTATATATCAACCGGTAAATCATATATATCAACCGATAAAATAATTTGTATACTTTACTAATATTATGTTTATCTGGCTAGAGATATATATGGTGCATAAGGTCGGAGGGTTGAGTTATCCCGAGCAGGCAATTTTCGGCGATCACAGTAGTTAAGCAATTACGGTCGAGTCTCCAATGAATCTCCCCTCGATAAATACTTGGCAAGCAATTACTGGGAAAGTTAATTTATGTGCAAGTAAATGATGATTGTTGAATCGGCTTTTATTCCGCTATAAGCATAAGGCAGTCATTAGTTGTAGGCTAAAATCATTAGCACGTTTGGTTTGCCTGGCTGCTGCCATAAAAAGCACTGCAAATACTGCGATTGTAAAAATTAGGAATGCGATTGCTAAAATCGCAAATACCAAACTTGCAAGCATTTTTTCACCACAGTCTGCTGTCCTTTGTAAAACTAACATGAATTTATATAGCTGTGAACTGTTACTTGCCTTCACGAAATCGCCAGTAAACATTTTTGCCATTTAGAATGCACCAATTAATAGCCACCCGTATATGAGGTTTTCAATATGAGTAAGTCAACAAACGGCACGCGGAAAGTCGTAGCTATCGACCAGTTTGGCGGCATCGAAAAAATGAAAGTGCAAACGCTCTCAATACCGGAAATACTTTCCGACGAAATTCTTGTGCGCGTCGAGTCGGCAGGCGTTGGTGTTTGGGATCCTCTCGAAAGAGAGGGTTTTTTCGCGCAGATCACAAAACAAAAACCATCTTTTCCATACATTCTCGGTTCTGACGGTGCAGGAACCATTGTCGCAGTAGGCGAAGACGTCAGTAGGTTCAAAGAAGGCGATCGCATCTATGGTTTCTCCAGTTTTGACGGTAGAACTGGATTCTATAGCGAATACGCAGTTGTGAAGGCCGACGCCGCATCTTTGCTTCCTCCGGGCTTATCCCCAGAAACCGCCGGTGCCATGCCGGTCGATGCGATGACCGCACTGCGCGGATTGGACGATTCGTTGCATTTAAAATCCGGAGAGACGGTGATGATCTTCGGTGCAAGTGGTGGCATCGGACATCTTGCCATTCAGCTTGCTAAACGTATGGGTGCACGCGTTTTGGCCGTAGCATCTGGCGCTGATGGTGTTGCTTTCGCGAAGCGATTAGGCGCAGATGTTGTTGTCGATGGACGTAAAGATGACGTGGTAGCCGCAGCGCAAGCTTTCGCACCAAATGGTCTCGATGCTGCCCTACTCACTGCCGGCGGTGAAACCGCGGAAAAAGCTCTGACCGCGGTAAAGAAACGCGGAAGAGTCGCTTACCCGCACGGCGTCGAGCTAAAAGGGACAGTTCGTTCCGACATCAAAGTCACAGACTATGACGGCTGGCCAGATCAACAAGCAATCGACAAATTGAATCGCCTGATCCAATCAGGACAATTCGAAGTTTACGTCGCACACGCCTACCCACTGGAAAAAGCAACCGAAGCACACAAAGCTTTAAACACTCACTATTTGGGCAAGCTTGCGCTGAGACTTTAGCAAACCGCTGTTTTACCAGCCATACTTTGCTTATGCTAGAAGGGGTGATGAGAGATTTAAGGGACATTTCGAGAGAATTAACGCGAACGATGTCACCATTGCCTATATTGACGGCGGTACTGCTCAGGTAATTGCTGAGGATGATTTTCCCCAGGCGCAGATTTTCTCTGTACCGGAGATGACAGAATTCTCCCAAATCTTGTTGAATGTCTCTAGCAGAAAAGCGGATGTTACTTTTGCCGAGCCTGCCCTTGTTGAGCGCTATCTTCGCACTAACCCGGGATCTGTTGTTAATATTGATGCTAGCAAACCACTCCCCATGTTCCCAAACTGCTGAGCTATCGACAGAGGTGAGTTTGAATTTAAAGCCATGCTTGATGCTGTGCTGCATATATCTCTCAAATATACTTACACCGCTGCGCTTGCTTAAAATTTTGTGAGATAAATGTGAGACGTCGGCTGCACAACAGACTTTATGTCACCGCATAGTTACAGTACTAATATGTAATTAGCCCTGCTTATATGCTCTGTATTACTATCTGTATAAAAATGCTCTGTATCACGATCTTATTGTCTATTGAGAACTCCAGATAAGGATTTCGTGAGATATTGTTGAGCTGTGAATGACTTGTAGTTTTTCGACTGAGAACCATCTCAAAGCCCTAACTTTAATTGAAATAGATATTCGGAAGGAATTATGTCAACAAAAAATCGTATACGTAAAAATATGGGCGCTGCAATCAGCCTGGCTATTGCACTGGCTTTCATACTTCTTGCAATAGGGATTGGTATTTTATACTGTACACAAACTTTTAGTGGATTTAAGCAATTAACTTATGCTACCGACGCTGCAGCATTATCTGGTGCGAAAGAAATTATGACTGTTACGCTTAACTCAAGTCAGGTACAGCAATTACCTAAAGAATTTCAGGCTCTTGGCGTGGATTCTAATGGCAATATCTGCCCTTACGGCACAGACTCTAATGGCCAGCCTGCCTTGTTTAATATACTTTCCTACAATTGTTGTGCTGTGTATTGTTTAGTACAAGCTTTCAACGCTGCCGCTGATAACGATCCTCAAAAAATCGCTAATGCTTGTAATCTAATTAATGCTTTAAACACCTACTTTGCTCCAGTTCTTGACCAAAACATAGTTAGTTCATCAACTATCTCTCAAGCTGCCTCTAACCTTATGGCAGCCAATTCAGTTAATAACTTACCTAGTCATATCTTTAAAAATACAGCGCAACCAACTGTAGTACCTGATAGTATTAAATTCGGTTATTATGCCACTTTTGATCCCTCAGGGGGAGTTTCTTTCCCAGCCTCTTTTTATCCTAATCCAAATCAAACCATTGACACGTGGATAACTCAGAATCATGTTCTCTCCCAGAGTCTATCGAATAGCGGCTCTCCCCTGGTTGCCGCTGCCAAAGAGTTTAATATAGCTAGCATTACCCAAAATGCACAGTTTGCGGGACTTGAAGTTGCTTTGGTACCTATTCAGCGCAACGAACGTACTCATCTTGTCTATACCTCACCAGGATATTATTTCGATACTGCTTTTCCTGGTATGGTCAACAGTCTGCCTC
>JABDBL010000050.1 GCA_013288645.1 Candidatus Melainabacteria bacterium | reverse complement strand
CAATTGTAACTTTACTTATTTCATTGCTGTTTGGTCAATTAATGGCACCGCAAATGGTATCAGGGCGTTTTGGCGGCGGAGGCGGACGCGGTGGTTTCGATCGCGGTGGCTTTGATCGTGGTGGTGATTGGGGTCATGGCTTTGACGAAAGTCATTTTGGAAATATCGATAAAAGTTATTATGAGCATCCATCTGAAACTGGTTTCGGTACGCAAAGGCCTTTGGCTACTGATGGTGGCTTAGGTAGATTTATGAACAATGGTATGGCACGAAATATAGCTGCTCCTGTACGGGGACCGGTAGGAGTAAATGGTGACTCTGTAAGACACGCTTATGCTGATCATCCTTATTATGATCATAGAGCTTTTGATGCTGATTGGTGGGCACATCATAATAACTATGGTTGGTATTATCCCTGGATGGGTGGTGGTTATGCTTGGGGCTATACAAGCTGGCCAATGATGGCAGGATTCTTGGGCATGGCTGCCGCTACTTCACCTGTTCCTTATGATTACGGCAATAATATTACTTATCAAGGCAATAATGTTTATTATGGATCGCAACCCCAAGCTACAGCAGCTCAGTATTCTGACCAGGCAAATAACTTAGCAACATTGGCTCCTGCTATTTCATTGTCTACAGAGCCTGGAGCACCATTGCCCAAACTTAAACCAGAGAATCAAAAAGACTGGAAGCCATTTGGTGTTTTTTCTCTTGTGCAAGGTGGACAAACTGACTCTTCCAAACTCTTTCAAATTATGGTAAACAAAGAAGGCATCATTCACGGAAACTATTACGACATGATGACCGATGAAGTGAAACCAATAAGTGGTTCTATTGATAAAAAGTCTATGCGCGCAGCCTGGAAAATAAGCGGTGTCAAAGATGTTGTTTACGATACTGGCGTGTCTAATTTGCTCAAGCAAGAAAGTCCTATTCTTGTTCATTATGGCAAAGATAAAACGCAACAATGGAATCTTGTGCGCTTAGAACAACCAAATAAAGCTAAAGTGCCGACTGACAAAGCAGCATCAATGGTGGATGAAGCTAGTAAGCCTATTAGCAAAGCAGCATCGATGTCAGACATAACGACTGACTCAACACAAGCGGCAACAGAGCAGCCAAATAAAATCACTGCGCCGACAGACAATAACATATAACAAGATTCGACAATTCTCACAAACCATCGCTAATTTATATGAGTTCTTCTTAAGCAAGTCACAAAATGCGGAGATTAGAGTTTTATTCTCCGCATAAAAGCGGAGAATGATATTGCATTTGCGGAGCAAGGACGTTTGCTGGGAGACACAAGGATATTGAAGGTATTGTGTTTAAAATGTGCTTCTAACGGTGACGTCTGGGTACATATTTTTTTGCCCTATTGGGGTTAGATTTGATTATGTCTTAGGACTAAGGTGATGCAATTGCTTTTTCACTATCATCATTTCCTTTCACCTCGGTAAGAGTGAAATGGAAAGTTGTGCCTTTGCCAGGTTGCGAATCTGCCCAAATTTTCCCGCCGTGTCTTTCAACAATTCTCTTGCATATTGGCAGTCCAATGCCGGTACCAGGATATTCATCTTTGCTGTGCAAACGCTTAAACGGTTGAAAAATCTGGTTAGCATATTTTTGATCGAAACCTATACCATTGTCCTTTATTGAGAACAGCCATTTTCCGTTTTTCCTAATGGCGTCAACGTGAATTTTAGGATCACGACTGTCGCGAAATTTAATAGCATTGCTAATCAAGTTCTGAAACAGCATTGTTAGCAAAGTATCGTTTACATGTAAAAGAGGCAATTTACCATGAGTGATTTTTGCTCCACTTTCTTCTATGGCAGTTAACAGGTTAGTTTTTACTTGATCTAAGACCTTTTGCAAATCAGTTACCGTAATCATCATATTCTCACTATCCACTCGAGATAGTACCAAAAGATCATTGATCAGTGTGCACATTCGCACCGCCCCGTCTACAGCAAATTGAATAAGTTCGTCAGCTCTTTGATCTAGATGTCCTTTGTATCTTTTTTCCAAGATCTGTAAGCATCCTGCCACAGCCCTCAGTGGCTCTTGCAAATCGTGCGAGGCTATATAAGCAAATTGTTGCAGTTCAGAATTCACACGTTCCATTTCAGCTAAAGCCAATTGTTTTTGTTCTGCTTCTTTGCGATCAGTGATGTCAGTATTTATTTCTATTATACTGGCTGGGGCCCCTTGCGAGTCAGTTTTAAGTGCTTGCCTGCTTTCAACAATGATTGGGCGGCCGTCCTCTCGATAGTGAGTCAATTCGCCTTCCCAATGTCCTTTAGCAATGATGTCCTGGTCAATTTGAGCTAAAGGTTTTGCAGATTCTGTCTTTAACAAATCTTGGGATGTCTTTTCCATAACTTGTTTTGCTGAATAGCCATACATTTTCTCGGCGCCCACATTCCAATAACAAATGGTTCCGTCCAGATTACGTACTAAAATGGCGTCGTTAAACACATCAAACAAAGCTGCTTGCTCTTCTAATACTTGGATAGCGTGTCTTTTCTCTGTGATATCACGAGTCACTTTGGCAAATCCGGTCAACTGTTCAGAAGGATCATAGAGAGCTGTGATAACTATATTGGCCCAAAATCGGCTGCCGTCTTTGCGCATACGCAGAGCTTCTTCTTCGTATCGACCATTTTCCGAGGCCATCTTCAATATCTGCAAGGGCTTGCCTTTTTCTTTGTCTTCAGGCAGAAAAAATTGGGAAAAATTCTTGCCAATTATTTCATTTGCTTTGTAACCTTTGATGCGTTCAGCACCTTCATTCCAAGTGATCACATTGCCGCGGGGATCTAGCATAAATATCGCATAATCTTTAATACCGGATACTAACAAGTGAAAATTGCTCTCGCTTTCAAGTAATTGTCTATTTACTTTTTCAAACTCTTCATGTCCTTTCAATTTAAGGGTTTTTGGCACAAGTGGCCATAAAGCTATTGTTGTAAATATAGCCAAGGCTGCTGTGCAAACCTCTATTACAGCCTTAATCCAATATAAGGGCCGATATAAGCCCCAGATTTGCATTATATGAAGTATTCCAAAAGCAATAAGAACCATTGACAAAAGCCAAAAAATCAAGTGACTTGATCGCTCTTTTCTATTCTGAATGAAATGTTTTAAGATCCAAAAAAGAACAAAACATGCTGCACTAATACTGGCATTGCTTATAATTTTGGTCCACAGCAATATTGGATCCTGCTGTAATATAAAATCATGTGGTGCAGGAACAACTATATTTTTAGCTTGTACAGAAATATTCGAAGCAATAACAACCATCACGCCCGTGAATACGAGCCGTAATTTATCCGTATATACTGACCAAAACCCCTTGCCTATAGGCATCCATAAAAACCTGAATGTCAACCGCAAAACTGTGAGCACATTGGTACTTACCCAAAGCATATCAAATTCAGATTATATGTCATTAAAAATACAATAAAACTAGACATTTACCGTAATATTTTGCCGATAATTTAAAGTTTACCAATCAATACGAGTTAAGACTGAATTACGCTTCTTTAATTCATTGCTAGACTGACAATTAATCATGCCAACTTGTTCATTGCCGAAAGTTTAACGGTGATGTAGATAGAAATTTCACAAATATCTTACAAAAACGGCAAGCTTAGCCTTTAGTCTCGATAATAAATCGAGCAGCAACGCGCATAGGAATTAAAAGATCAATGAGCCCACGGGTGTTCGGCTTGTAATTGAGACTCTAAGGTATCTAGATTCTTTAGCCGTTGTTTTAATATCTGCTCCGGTAATTCTCCACGCTTAGCCAATTTCTTTTTGTACCTTAGATTCATTATCGCTGCTGTAGGAGTGTTAATTAGAGAATAACCCTGTCCTACAACTTGCGGTATCGCTCCAGCAAAATTAAGCTGGTTTCTCACCTTAGGTTGTTGGGGATAATCATAGTGAGCTACAGCCGAAAGAATCGAGCGGCTAAGAGAAGCAAGACCGATCAAAGGACCAGAAATGGCCTGCTGTGCTGCTACTCGCCGTAGTTTTTGTATGCGATTCGTTTCAGCATCCAGCATATCATCAAGTTTTTTAGAATCATTTGCTAAAAATGATAATTCAGCAATGGCTTCCTGTATCGATGCAGAACGTTCTTCGGGAATCCTATCTTTTAGATTCTGCCATTCAGGTTGCCACTCTGGAATTGAAACAAGTCTGTAGGGAGCAAAAGTGTTTCGCAAATAATGTCGTTGATATTTACGCATACACACGCCAACTATTGTGCGAAAAGGCGGATTTATTGTAGAGATACTGTTACCAACCAAACCAGTAACTATTGCCGAACTTCGTGCCTGAGGATTAACAAAGGCATTCAGTGAAAGAATAGAGGATGACATAAGAATGAAATTTTGTGCTGTATTAAGGGCATAGAATGTATCTTCACGCCAAGCGACTTCGCGAGAATTGACACTCCATTTCATAAACTGAGAAAGTAATTGTTGAAATATTTGTCTAAATAGCCGATCATGCAATTCAAAAAGTTTTCTCTCGCGATCTGAATCAAGTGAATTAACTAATTGCTCTCGCTGCCCCAATAATTTTTCTGCGTTGTCTAGTCTTAATTTGACGAATATTACAGAGTCATGCGGTGAAAAGCCATTTTTTCTAGCATGTAATTGCACAAGACTATTTTCGCCCAATTCAATTGCGGAAGAAGAACCTCTAATAGCGTTGCCTACTATTGCAGCGCAAAGTCCATTTCTTTGTGCACTCTTTGATATTCTTTGGAGATTACTCAAACCTTTTGCATGCTCGTCTAAACTAACAATTGCATTTGCAAATACTCCAGCTGTACCCGCTTCTTGCCCTAATGGATAACGCCAATCTCTTTGCGGACTGTGATAATTGGCTTCTAGACGAAAGTGAATATTGAAACGAGCGAAGTTAATACATTCCATAACCAATTTGCGATCAATTTGTGAAATCGCATTTTCGGTCTCCGCATTCGAGACTTTCATAGCTTCATTTTTAGTTGGGATGATCTTTTCATTGGACAAAGAGTTTTCCACAGCTAGTGCCAAATCTTTTAGAAATAGGTAGAAAGCAAAGAAAAAAAATAAACCGGCAAATTTTATTTGTTTATTGATCACTTCTCTAAAATTTCCCGGCGACTAATTACCATTATGTTGCACACACAATAAAGTCTTGCTCAGTTGGTAACCGTAGCGAAACAATAAACAGTTTATTATAGCCGGATGGCGACTTGAACCGTTGGCAGGCGATAAGCTTGACAACACTTGAATAATCATTCACTGCTTCGCATATTGCCGGTAGCGCCAGGTATTGTTGGATCAACTTGCATTGCTAGTCCAGGCACAATTTATGCAAGAGCAGTTTTTGCTAGTTTTTCGAATTTTTGGTCCAGGTCTTTTGCAATTGGATCTATAGCAGAAGAGAGTTTGCCAAATGAAGTGGATGGCAAATCGTATGATATGCAAGTTTTTCCATCTTTTGTATAAATTAATACACGAGGCGGGGCAAATAACGCTGCCAGTGTATTGTATTGAGCCATAGTGCTTGCAATAGAAGGATTACCAACAAGATATTGTTTAGCTTCAATTGATGATGATACCAAGGCAGGAAGAAGTTTGCCCATCTCCAGGGTACTAATAATCATCAGACCGCTTACGCCTTCCATTGATTTTACCATTTTGGGCAAATTTGAAGATAAGAGTATCGCAGTTTCGTCAAACCGCCCAAGTTGTTTCTCAAAATCTGTTACGACTTTATTGAAGGCTTTGTCAGAACTATAACTGCATAATTTGATCTCATTTGTTTCTTCTGTTTTTGAAATATTCTCTATCTTGTTACTCATATATTTTTCTCTCTAAGCCGAAAGTCATGGAAGTTTTGGTTTATAACCGAGTTCTTGAGCCTTCTTGCTGTCTTGTATTGCTAGAGCACCTTTGTCTAGCTTATCATATGCCTTGCTCCGATAATGCTTACCTTATAACTTCCTTCCAAGCCTAGCCAGATAGCGAAAGCTGCAGTTTATGACGATAGATAGGATTCATGTTAATCGATTTTAGATAGTCAATTACTTACTTCCAAGCCGTAAAACATATTCTAATTCATGCCTATCTTTTATTATCTATTTTACTGTGTTAATTAACACAGGAACCACGCCTGTATCTAAAATGCTGCTGTTGACTAAATTTAAAATCCAGATAACATAGGTCTTAGAAGGCGCTAATTGCTCTAATGAAAAGAGTGATTTGGATTATAGACTCTCAAGAGTTAAAATCAGGAGATTCGGTTAGTCAAAAATATTAGATACTTTTGAGGATAAAATATGTCAATGTCGATTCAATGCGAACATATTAGCACTATAAAGATCACAAGCTCAACCGAACACAAGTGTAAGGATTGCATCGCCCTTGGTGACGATTGGGTACATTTACGCCTTTGTACTAATTGTGGATATGTTGGTTGTTGCGACGATTCAAAGAATAAGCACGCTACAAAACATTTTCTTGCAGTTGGTCATCCGGTAATCAAATCCCAAGAACGGGGCGAACGTTGGAAATGGTGTTATATTGATGCAGTAAGCTGGGTTTGAAAAGCGATGTTTAAGCCCATCGGCAATGATTCAGCCGGGAACAAAAACAGGCAACTATCGCCTTGGAAATGATCAATTGTTGCTTGATGCTAACGGTGAAAGTAAAATATCAGCTGAAGATTATGCTGTTGCTGTAGTAGATGAAATCGAAAAACCCAAGCATGAGCGCTGCCACTTTACTGTAGCTTATTAAGATAAGCAAGAGTAAGTATACTCACTTATGCAGAATTTTAATTCTGTGTTGGTAATGTACTTTTGCTTTCTATATTGGCATTATTGCTGCCAGGTATTGTATGGGTATCGTTCGGTAGGGATGGCTCAGGCTTATAATCTGAATAATTCATTGGAATATTTGGATCTGGAACATAAACTTTAGCTGGAGTTTCTTTAGGAGTTTGTGTGTATATAATTCTGTTTGGGCGTTGTACTCGCACAACTTGTGGATGTTGAGAAAGATCAGGATTACCGCTATAAAGGTTATCACCAGGTGTACCGAAATATCCGCCATGATTTACTTTTGGTAGCCCTGGATTGTTTTGCGGGTTATATCCAGCGCCTTGTTGAGCAGTTTTACTCAACGTACCAGGTCCAATATAGCTGGATGACGGGTATGCCAGACCATTAGCCGATTGGTTTATTACCCGGACATTAGATTCTTGACCAGAGCATGGATTGACACCGAATGCAAAAATTATTACTGATATAGAAATGAGCCGATTCATAAAATGTTTTCAAATAGCTTAATTAATAATGAAAGAATACTGTCTGACAATTTCAAACTATACTCTGTAACTGAATTAAGTCCTAGTTGATACACAACGATCCTTTATGTACGCTGGCGTTAGACTACAATTCATCTATTATTTACAAGGGAAGCTTCTAATAGAGTATCAGAGGACTAATAGCAATGCAATTAAATCTTGATCTTGCTGAAAAAATGGCCAAAGCAGCATGTGAAAAGGCAAAAGAAATTGGTATTTCAGTTACTGTACAGTGTAGTAGACCAATCTGGAAGACTAATTTTAACAATGCGGGGAGGAAAGCTAAAATTCAAGCTTTATTGCGAAGCCAATTTATTTAATACTATTTTGGTTTCAGTCATAAGACTTTTTACAAGTTCGCTAAGTTTAAGCTCTTTTGCTAGGTGTCCGCCCTGTCCAGACCACAAATTTGTATATTCTATTTGCCCGGTTTCATTCGCTATTTTTCTAAAAGACCGCGTCAATGAATGATGATAAGGAAAGGGTAGCAAAGGCTTATCATTATTTGTTACAATGAACTTATTCTTGATGCCTCTGGCTGCACCACCTGAGAATACTTTGGTAATAGTAGTGTCGTTTGCATCATGCTCTTGAATTGCTTTTTTGTATGCTGCATGGGCTGGACTTTCAGCAACAGTAAGAAATGCTGTGCCTAATTGTACAGCTTGTGCACCAAGAGCAAGAGCCGCAACAATGCCGCGTCCATCCATAATACCACCAGCAGCAATAACAGGAATTTTTACAGCATCGACTATTTGTGGTATCAATGCTAGTCCACCAATCATCGAATCTTCAAATGGTCCAATAAAAGTTCCGCGGTGTCCGCCTGCTTCACTGCTTTGTGCAGTTATAGCGTCTACGCCAGCAAGTTCAAGTACATGTGCTTCTTTGACATTTGTCGCAGTCCCTACCAGTAAAGTTGACTGCTGCTTGAATGCTTGGATCCATTTTTTATCTGGAATGCCTAGGGTAAAAGAAAAAACAGGAACCCGGGCTTGCAAAACAGCCTCAAGCTGAGCCTCTGGATCTATCATAGTCTTTACAGATTCAGCCGAAGGCATAGCCAGTTCAAACTTCTCGTAATACTTTTGCAGATAACTTAGCGCTTCTTCAATCTGTTTCTCGGTCGGCACCATCAGTGGTGGTAGACTAAATAGATTTATAGCAAATGGCTTGTCGGTAAGGCCCCTTATTTCTGCAATTGCTTTTGTGATTTCTTCTGGTGTTATATATTGTGCTCCAAGTGAACCAAGTACGCCAGCGTTGCAAGCCGCCGCCACAAATTGTGGATTATCGGTGCCAGCCATTGGTGCTTGGATAATAGGATATTGAATCTTTAATAGATTTTGCAGGAACATCTTATTTAATAACGGCAAGTATTTTATTAATAGGTATTTGTGCTGATCGAAAGTAATCACTTGAGATGATTTTACAAGGTTTATATTTGAATTGAGCGCCATGCCTGAAAAGCTTCTAAATAGCTAGCCAAGTGTTACTGACATCAGCGTAATTACATGCTTCGGCAGGCATTTATGGCAAGTAATTAAAATGTGACCAGCAGTACTTTATGGCTTTTCGGCTGCAATTACTGTAGGCTTAAGCTGGCATGGCTTTTTATAAGCTTATAGTTTTGTGAGCACAGACCATACCGAGCATTCCTAGGCTGAGTGTTCTTGTCTGACAACCGTACCCCATGAGGTGAGAATGAAAAAAGTATTTAGAAAATTCGTTGCTCTATTTTTTCTGCTGGTGTTAATCATTGCCACTATTAATGTGCCTTCAGCTCTAGCTAAACAAAATCAGAAAACTACGGAAGCATCGATAGCTAAATCTACCCAGGATAAGAAAATCGTTGTCCAAGATTGGCTAATAGTGCCTATTTTTTACGCTACCAACCGTCTCTCTTTAGATACGAACGACACAGTATCTTATTCCGAGGAAGCCAATCCTAAAGGTCTTAGTTTTGGGGTGAAAAATTTCGCTGTGCCATCACCTTTTAATTCGCCGGTGGACGAAGCAACACAGACGAAAATGGGTTGGCAAAGAATGCATGCATTAGCAAAAAAGCACGCAGATGCTCCAGAATTTGATAAAGCAAAGTGCAATGTCCAAGACAAAGTTCTAAGCCGCAATGAAATAGTGCCTACCTTTGAAGGATACAGAGAACGTACGGGCAGTTCGGACAACATTATTTATGTACATGGTTGTTGTGCCGGCTTCGAAACAGTTATGCGCAGAGCAGCTATGGTTGCGTCCCATACTCAAGCTCCAGTATTAGTTTACGATTGGGTTTCACCCAAAGGTTTTCAAAAGTATTTAGTTAATGAAGTAATGATAGATCAAACCATAGATGACTTTTGCAAGTTCTTAACCAAAGTCGAAACTATAATGGATCCAAAGAATATTACATTCATAGGTCATAGCATGGGTGCTGAATTGGTTGATAAAGCTATGGTTAGAAGGGCTGAACTTATTAAAGTCAATCCAGCTATGTCTAAATTCAAAGAAGTAATTATGTCGAATGCTGATGTCGATGCTATTTCTTTTCTTAAGCATGGTAAGGAATTTGCTTTAAATGGAGAGAAAACACGCATTTATTTCTCGACCACTGATAAGCGCCTTAGACTGTCTACATTTGTCCATGGCGGCTACCGTCGCTTGGGTTCACCTGGAACATTGATCTCTGATCTCGTCAAAATTGATGGTGCTGAATGCATCGATATTACAGCAAATAATACTGGACATGATTTACCGTATTGGCTTGTCGCCAATATGCATAAATATAATAATGTCGGTCCGGTAAAAGGCTTTGATTTAAAGCCAACATCCGGCGGCTACTTGTTATTGGTTAGGACACCGGGTACACCACAAGAAATTAGTGAAGCGCCAAGTAAATGCATTTGCCATCCTATTGCCTCCTTGGTGACTAAATGAAAAATAAAATTGAATCGACCCCTCTAATCAAGTTAGCGGCATTCGCATTTATTGCTCTATTATCTATTTCACCGGCGATGGCAAGTAAAAAGCAAATTCACTTTATACGTATTCCTGTGTTTTTTTTGACTGACCGAAACTTATTACCAGACAAGCCAAATTCGGAAGCTGTTGTTTTTGGTCCTCATCGTAAATATCTTGATGATTGTAAACACGAACCATATTTGGGCACAGCTTATTGCGTGGTCGAAAATATAGAGGATAAGCCGCTCACTAGCGAGCTTAAAGCTCTCGGCTGGGCAGAAGCCGAAGCTAAGGATAAGGAAGCAGATTATAAAGCAACCATTTTACCGGGTGATAATTTCGGTAGTATGGAAAAGGACTTTTTTGAAAAGGTGCATCAAGAAGCGTTGCTAACTTCAGACAAAAATATTTTTGTTTTTGCTCATGGTTATAAAAACTCTTTTGCGTCAGGCTTACATACTGCAGCTAAGATGGCTTATTATGCTGAAAGACCGCTTATCTATTATTCTTGGCCATCAGTTTGTGCATTTCGTTCTTATACCTCCGACGAGAATAATGTAGAGTGGAGTCAGGAGCACTATAATCGCATGGTAGAAAAACTTGATGCGCTTTGTCTTGCCGATCCTTCTTTGAAAATACGTTTGTTTGCGCATAGCATGGGAACCAGGCTTATAGTCCGTGCTTGTCCCTTGCTGAAGGAAAAGAGCTGGCTAGCTGAGGGGACGTTAATTTGTCCAGATATTGATGATGGTTTGGTCAAGCATTATGCCTCTCGTTACTTAAGTGTTAATGGCACAGCTACAATTCGTATCTATGTATCTCAACACGATAAAGCTTTGGCTATTTCTCAAATAATTCATGGCGGCTATTGCCGATTTGGTGAATGTGCTGACTCACTATCTGGTTGGGCTCTTGGAACTTTGCTACCGAATGGCGAGAAAAGTACCACTGAAAATTCAGAAGAAAGTAAAAAGCTGGCTGATATTTTGGAAAAGACAAAACACCGCATGCAAACAATCGACTTCACCAATCTCGATTACGGCATTCTGGGACATAAAGTTCCAGCCAAGCTAGTATGCAGTATGTCTTTCACAAATGGTCCTTGTGAAGGAGTCAAATTAATTCCGGAAGAGTCTGGACAAAGAAGCGGTCTCAGTCAGAAGCTAAGCCGTTTGACTAAGCTAGGCGACAAACAAGAACTCTCAGTGAAGGGTACTTGTCTTAGAGCAGTAAAAGATGATGTTCCGATCAGCAAAAAACTAGCAAAAGTGTTAGTGCAAGAGCCCAATTAAATTTCTTTGCCTAAATGAAAGGTGTCGATAAAAGAAGCGACTTATCACCAGCCTATTTGGCGCTGGGTGCGGCGTTATTGTTTGGGTGCAGCACGCCCGCGTCCAAATTACTTGTTGGATATGTTCACCCGCAGCTTCTGGCTGGTCTTTTATATTGCGGGTCCGGACTTGGCTTAATCGTATACAGGATCATTTCCGCAAAGCTTTTTGGGGCAACAAACGAGAAAGCATTGAAAGGTTCTGATATTCCTTGGCTTACTGGAGCAATAGCCTTTGGTGGCATAATTGCACCATTGCTTTTGCTGATCGGACTCACTACTACTACGGGTGCCGCAGCGTCGCTGCTGCTTAACTTTGAAGGAGTATTCACAGCTTTACTAGCTTGGTTCGCTTTCAAAGAGCATTTTGATCGCCGAATAATGATTGGTATGTTGGCAATAATACTTGGTGGAGTCCTATTGTCTTGGGTACCCGGCGCACATTTCGGACTTTCTCTGGGTTCGTTATGCATAATTGCTGCTGCCTTATGCTGGGGATTGGACAATAATTTCACTCGCAATATCTCGGCTTCTGACCCGGTTCAGGTCGCAGCGATTAAAGGAGTAATTGCTGGGTTAACTAATTGTTTTTTTGCTCTAATGCTTGGCGCAAAATTGCCAGCTATGCCTCTAATTGTGATAGCCAGTCTAACCGGCTTCCTTGGTTATGGTATTAGCTTGTCATTATATGTTAAAGCCTTGCGTTTTTTAGGTACTTCTCGCACTGGTGCTTATTTCTCAACTGCACCTTTTGCTGGTGCTTTCATTTCTTTATTAGTATTGAAAGAACCTCTTACTATAAATTTTGTTATTGCCGCGATTTTTATGGGCATTGGCGTCTGGTTACACTTAACGGAAAAGCACGAGCACGAACATTTACACGAAGCTATAACTCATGAGCATCCTCACATACATGATGAACATCATCAGCATGAGCATGGTCCTGATGATCCAGTCGGTGAGCCACATAGCCATTTACATAGTCATACAAAAATGACCCATTCCCATCCCCACTTCCCAGACATTCATCATCGGCACGATCATTGAGCGGTTCCTTAGTAGTAATTTCTACAAATGTGAACCTTACCTCTTTTATTCACAAGATCTGCACAAAATTACGGTCATATAAACAGCTGGGCTCTAAGCGGCTCTTGATAAATTAGATAATGAAATTGACTCAATGAATCATGGAATTATCCATGGCAAGCTTATTTGGTACTAGCATTATTAGTTTTGTCGACATATATATCAGTCTATAAACTAGATATATTGGTGCTTTGTTTGGACGGTTCCGTGCCAAGGAGATAAATGCTTACCAAGCTATTAAACGATGCAATTGCATTTTTCTATCGTCGTCGATGGCTGAGCATTTTGTCTGTATTTATTATATTAGCCGGTGGCTTTTGGGCACACGCGACACTTGATACTGAGGCTTATCCAGAATTTACAGCGCCGACAGTGCGAATAATTACTTTGGCTCCCGGTAAAGGAGCTGAAGAAGTTGAGCGATCAATTACTATCCCGTTAGAGAAAGAACTGAATGGTATTCCGAAAGAGACTTGGATGCGTTCAATTTCTATACTCGGGCTTTCTGTAATTAGTGTAGTTTTTGAAGATGATTCACTGCAGCTGCAAAACAGACAGCAAGTTCTAGAAAGAATTGCTCAAGCTGACCTGCCAGACTATGCGAAGCCTTCACTAGATCCTGATTCTGGGGGTATTGGTGAAATTTATCGTTATACCTTGGAATCCAAATATTTCTCTCCTATGAGTAGGCGGACCATTCAAGATTGGCAACTAGAAAAAGCCTTTAAACAGATACCGGGCGTCATAGATGTGGTGAGCTTTGGTGGTCCAACCAAAACTTTTCAAGTAAACATTGACCCTCAAAAGCTTTTCTCATACGGAATTCCGCTGACACAAGTCTTTCAGGCTATGCAGAACTCTAACGCCACCACGGGCGGTAATTATATTGAAAATAATGGCAGAGCTTATGTAGTGCGGGGTATGGGTTTACTAAGCAATATTGCGGACATTGAGCGCGTTGTTGTTTCTAATACCCAAGATGGCGTTCCTGTAAGAATTAAAGATATTGCTACGGTCAATATAGGACCAGGAATTCGCTTAGGACAGTTTGGCAAAAATGATGATGACGACTCTCTGGAAGGTATTGTTCTCATGAGGCGAGGAGCCAATGCTTCAAAAGTTATAGAGAGGGTCTATAAAAAACTGCCTGAAATAAAAGAATCACTGCCGGATGGGATAAAGTTAGTTAAGCTTTACGATCGGCAGGAACTTGTTGATCACACTCTCGACACAGTATTTCACAATGTTTTTGAAGGAATTCTTCTAGTAGTTGTTCTTCTTATTATCTTTTTATTTGATCTTACTAGTGGACTGATTGCCTCGGTATCTATCCCACTGTCTCTTTGCTTAGCTTTTATGTTGCTTAGCACTTTCCATATCGCTGCTAATCTTCTTAGTTTAGGTGCTATCGACTTTGGCATCATTGTTGATGGAGCTGTTGTTATGGTTGAGAATGCCTTCGCTCGGCTAAGCTGTTTACCGGAAGACACCAGCCTTGAGGAGAAAAAAGAACTGGTGCTCAAGTGCGCACAGCAAGTAGGTTCACCAATTTTATTTTCTATCACAATTATTATGGCTGCTTTCCTCCCGATTTTTAGTTTCGAAGGAGTGGCCGGTAAATTATTTCGTCCGTTAGTTTTTACTATGAACTTTAACTTGCTGGGAGCAATTTTATCGGCTTTGTTTATCATTCCTAGCTTGATTGGCATTTTCTTGGTGCGTCGAAAACTTTCTCATCGCGTGAGTCCAGTTATTGTATGGGCGTATTCAGTCTATAAGCCTATCTTAACTTGGTCTCTTAAGCATGTGAAACTGGTGATGTTAGGAGCGTTTTGTTGTCTAGCATTAACTGCCATTCTAGCAGCTAACGTTGGTTCTGAGTTTTTACCTGCTCTGGATGAAGGCAATATTTGGATTAGAGCAACTGTTTTACCTACGTCTGTTTCTCTAGAAGAATCTGTGCGGGTTGCGAAACGTCTGCGCCAAATAGTTGCTACTTTCCCGGAAATAAAAAATGTGACCAGTCAAACGGGCTGCCCAGATGATGGAACAGATCCAAATTTGTTTAGTAATATTGAGGTGTTTCTGGATCTTAAGCCATTTGATCAATGGCGACCGGAATTTCATCAAAATAAAGCCGAATTGATCAAGGCTATTAATCAAAAGCTTTCTGTCATACCTAATGTGCTCTTCTATTTTTCTCAGTATATTCAGGATAATGTAGACGAAGCTATAGCAGGCGCCAAGGGTATGCTCGCTATTAAAATCTATGGATCGGATGTTGAGGTTTTGCAAAAGCTGGGCGATCAGATTGCCGATATTGTTGGTGGTGTGCCAGGACTGGTTGATGTTGTGAACAACCAACAAATGGGTCAGCCTGAGTATCAAATTAAGATTAATCGCGATGAGGCAGCCCGTTATGGGGTTAACGTTTCGGATGTACAAAGCCTCGTTGACACCGCCATTGGTGGCAAAGTGGCAACTCGGCTAATTGATGGAGAAAAACGCTTTCCTATTCTGGTTCGTTTTTCTAAAGAGTTTCGTAATACTAAGCGAGCTCTGGATAATGTTTTGATTGATCCTCCCGGACCGATAAATGCCGTACCTCTGTCTGAAATGGCTTCAATTAAATATGGTTATGGACCAGCGTTTATTACGCGCGAGCGCAATTCACGTGTCATGTATGTGCGCATTAATTTGCGCAATCGAGATCTAGGCTCTGCTGTGCGTGAAGCTCAGGAAAAGATAGATAAACAAGTAAAAATGCCAGAAGGTTACAGATACGTCTGGGCAGGGCAATATGAATTCTTGCAAGAGGCTAATCAACGTCTCATGATCATTGTGCCTGCTACGTTACTTTTGATATATCTCATTCTGCTTTCTGCCTTTGGCTCCCATAAACATGCATTTTTGATCATGTGTGGAGTGCCTTTGGCTGGATTAGGTGGAGTTTCGGCGTTGCTGTTAACAAAGACATATTTTAGTGTTTCAGCAGCGGTTGGTTTCATCGCTCTTTCTGGAGTAGCTGTACAAAATGGTGTCATTTTGATTAGTCACATAAATCACTTGAGAAAAAACGAAGGCTTTCCTGTCATTGATGCTGCACATAAAGGTGCCATTGACCGGATGCGGCCGGTGCTCATGACCGCTACTGTAGCTATGCTAGGGCTACTCCCGGCAGCAATGTCTAACGGCATTGGTTCTCAAAGTCAAAAGCCCTTTGCTATAGTTATTATAGGTGGATTGTTGTCTGCTACCGTGCTAACGCTAATTGTTTTACCAACTATTTATACACTTATAGAAAATGGATCGCAGAGGAAAGCAACATGAAAAGACCGCGTTCGCTATTAAAACAGGCTCAAACATTTTTAGCCATTGCAGTGTTTTACACTCTAGTAGGCTGCTCCTCTTCACCTGAAAAAAGTCAAGTCTCTACAAATAAAGATTCTTCTGAACAAAATACATCGACCGCACCAAATGCCAAAGCAAACGAACCACTTAATGTATCAATAGATGATGTGCAAGCTAAGGAAATTGGTTTAGAAACAGCGGCAGTCAAACAAGGGTACATTTATAAAACTGTAGATGCACCTGGGCGGGTCGGTCCCAACGCTGAGCTCTGTCGACTTGTATCAACACCTTCAGCAGGACGAGTTGTTGAGGTTAGAGCAAAATTGGGAGATATAGTTAAACCTGGACAAATTATGGCCATCATAAAGTCAGACCCAATTGGGCAGGTGCAATCAGACTTATTACAAAATTCTTTGCAAGCAAAAGCTGATATTAAGCAACAAGAAGTTCAACCCAAATTATCTAAAATCACATTCGAACGTGAATCTAAACTTTTCAATGATCAAGTCTCAGCAAAGGCAGAT
>JABDBL010000049.1 GCA_013288645.1 Candidatus Melainabacteria bacterium | reverse complement strand
GAAAAGGGGTTAACCTTAGTGCCACTAAAGCTTTATTTTAAAGGTAATTGGGCCAAAATAGACTTGGCGTTAGCAAGAGGTAAACAGCTTTACGATAAAAGACAGTCGATTGCAAAAAGAGAAAATCAAAGAAATTTAGAGAGATTGATCAAGCGCAAGCGTTGAAATTTACTAGAAAAATCGCAACAATGTAGCGAAAATTGAAAATTAGCGCCAATCAAAGACAAAATAAGCTGAAATATACGATAAGGAGAGCAAGCAGAGTGTCAACAAGTAAAGATGGAGAAAATATGGTCAGCCGGATAGCAAAATATATAAAGGCTATTCTTTTGCACAAGAATTCTTCTTTTACTAACGATAAGTTTTTTACTACGAATCATAGTTTGTTGATTTTAAGTTGTTTGATCCTCTATAGCTTGTGCTCTCCCATCGCTGCTTTTGCCAGTTCACCAGTAGCGGTATTACGCAGTGCACATAATCAGCGTCAGTACCAAGAGCAGAGTGTTGGTAATTTTGATGAGGACTGGACGAGCCTAATACATACTTTAGGAAAAGCTAACGTTTCTTATGAAGAAATATCTGACGGCGAAATTACTTTGGGTCAATCGCGCATTGGTGGCTATAAAGTGATTGTTATACCGATGTTGGTAGATCTGACAGACCAGGTAGTCAAAGCCCTAGATGAATATCAAAGTTCAGGAGGCCGACTTTTAATCTTAGACGCGGGTGGAACACCTGAAAGTGGTGCAAAGCGATTGGAACAAATTGCTGGTGTTACTAATATTAAGCAGACTACCATAACCGAAAAGCGCAAAATTAGTTGGGATAATAATCAAACGGTAAATACAGACGAATTTCCAATTGGCGCAGCGCTGGCTGATTTTAATCTCACTTCCTCTGCTTATGTGGTGGGTCGCTGGCAAGACTTAGCTGGTAAGGATATAGGGCCAGCTGCTAGTCGTTGTGGCAATTGTCTTTTTCTGGGGTGGTCGCCTGCGCAGCAGGGTTCAGTTTCGACCAATGCTAGTTTGATAGGGGCTGGTTTAGAAAGTCTAGCTCCTGGTATTTCACAACAGGCAGCTGTGCAAATCAGTTTTGCTGAATATGAGACTTTTAGAAACGAACTAGCATATCTATTGAAGCGGACAGATGAAGCGATATCAACTGCCAAACAAGCGGATTTAGCAGTATCTTTTAGGCAGATTCAAGAGAAGTACGATTCGGCAGTAAAAAATTCGACGCTCTTTGATGAAGCATATAAGGACAGAAAATTCTTTGAGGCAGACCAATGTCTGCAACAAGCCAGGCAAGATTTCGCTTTGGCTTTTGCTATGGCGATGCCGGTTAGACCAGTAGAAGCCCGAAATATCTGGCTAGATCGCGGTACTATCATCAATGCCCATGATGCAAAGGGTATGGCCAAATTGTTTGACCGTCTTAAGTCTGCTGGCTTTAACGTTGTTTATTTTGAGACAAATAATGCTGGTTTCACTATGTTTCCAAGCAAAATAGGTGTGCAAAATCCCGATACCATTGGTTGGGATCCTTTAGATTGCGCAATTAAAGAAGCACACAAGCGTGGCATGGAAATCCACAGCTGGCTTTGGATCTTTAATGTCGGTAATGCTAAGCATAATCCGATTATTGGTAAACCAGCAGATTATCCAGGTCCGATTTTGTCTAAATACGATTTTGCTTGGGCTCTCCAGGCAGCTAATGGTTCGCTAACCCCGCCCAATCAGCATGAATTCTGGTTAGATCCTTCTTCACCGGAGGCCAAAAACTTTATCAAAAATCTAATCAGTGAGGTAATAAATAAATACCCAGTTGATGGCATCCAACTAGACTATATTCGTTATCCTTTCAATAATCGCGGCTCTGAAATGGGTTATGATTGGGCTGGACGAACACGTTTTGAATCTTTATCCGGCCTAAATTTGGACAGATTAGATGATGATACCAGACAGGTATGGCAGGCCTGGAAAATTCAACAAGTGAGCAATTTTGTTCAAGATGTAAGCCAGATGATTAAACAAACTAAGCCAAGTTTGCGAATTTCAGCTGCTGTTTATGCTTTGCCTAAGCGTTGGAGATTGGGAGCAATTCAGCAAGAATGGGAAGTCTGGGTAGCTAATGGTTGGGTAGACACACTTAATCCAATGACGTATGTCACTAGCGCTAATGAATTAAGTACGAATGCTAGTTATGTGCGCGAATCTACAGGAGATAAAGCGCTAGTTTATCCAGGCTTGTCGATCAGACAACTGGATACTGCCGCTCTCATCGAACAGCTTGATACAGCGCGAGCGATAGGCACCCTGGGTACTACTTTATTTGCTGCTGCTCAATTGGACGATAAAAAGATCAACTTACTTAAATCAGGTCCTTACCGTAAGGAACCGATTCTAACTCCACAATCAGATCCTATAAGAGCCAGTAAAATTCTCATTGAGGATTTTGTTGGCATGGTTAATAGATATTTGCATGCTCCACAAAAACACATATTGTCTGATACGGCGAGCACTAATGATGTTTTAATTCAAATAGAGCATATGCAAAAGTTTGTTCATCAACTTCCCGCTAATCCTAGTGCTGATCAAATAGAAGAATTACGTAAAAATGTTATAAGCTTGCATGAAACTATGAAAAATTGGTTGCGCTTAGAAGCGTTTATTCAACGTGGTTATCGTGCACAATATATTGTGAATTACTTGGCACAGGTAGAAGCCATTCTTTCTTATGCCGCCCACAAAGTAAAAACCAGCGGCATGGTCCCTTCGCTTAGCCTGCGACATTTGTCTAATTTTTAGTTAGCCGACTTTCGACATATGAGATAAAACCAGACCATCCACTTTCAATAAGCACTTTATCGCTTGACAGTAAGTTTGTCATACATTACAATTGTACGGTGACCATACTATGCTGAGCATGCTACATGATCCAATCATTTAAATGTAAATATACTGAGAAGTTGAACAACGATGAGTACGTTAAAGCATTTGGATCGGTGCAAGTAATAGCCCGCAAGAAACTGGCACTATTAGATGTTGCCGTCCGACTTAATGATCTTATGGCGGCACCAGGCAATAGGCTAGAAGCACTAAAAGGCGATCGAAAAGGTCAACATAGTATTCGTATTAATGACAAGTGGCGTATTTGCTTTGTTTGGAAAGAAGATGGCCCACATAATGTAGAAATAGTTGACTATCATTAATGAATACATGAGAAATATAACGATTACGCTATGAGGAAACGGTTAATGAACAAGCAATCAAAACAAAATAAATATTTACCACCAATTCATCCGGGTGATATTTTAAAAACTGAGTTTTTAGAACCACTAGAGTTAAGTTCCAATCAATTAGCTAGAATGCTTTCAGTACCACCAAACAGAATACTTGAAATTGTAAATGGCAAACGTGGAATTAGCGTAGAAACAGCTTATAAACTTTCTTGCTGCTTTAACACTTCAGTTGAGATGTGGCTTAATTTGCAGCAGCGCTATGAAATCAGAAAGGCACGTTATGAACATTTGACAAATAAATGGGAAAAAGAAGTACGAGTCCTAAGGACAGCTTAAAACCCCTAAATAGAATCACTCTTTGCTAAGGACAATGCATCCCGTAAGTTTGTCATGCAAAGTCTGCCCAGTTTTTCCGAGTGCCATGAGATAACCTAGACCGCAAGTCAATGTTGACAGACCTTTCGCCAGATACCTGAACATTGCCCGCATAAATGAAATCTTGTTTCCGTTCAAATCGCTTACCGAAACCCCCGTTGCCAGTTTGCCCAAAGTTGCTGACTGTCCGGTTCGGCTTTCCATCAGTCCATGATAAATGCATGATACCAAAAGCGGCAATAAAGAGAGCAGCAAAATCACCTGACAGACGGCATTGATCTCGATAGCATATCTTATTAATCGCCATTGATAAACTGCTATAGCAAGTGCTAATGGGAAACCAAATAGTTCGATAAGGGAGTAGCTAAAGAAACCACAGATTGCGGCCACAAAAGCATCTCCCTCTTTTGTTAATCCTGGCATGTTAGGATCGGGGTGACAAGTTAAACAAACGAGTATGATTAATAGGATAGCGCCAATCGACCCCATATAAATACCGTCTTGGATGGCTGCAAGTGCCCTTGTTATTAAACTGGCATGTTTATAGCTTATCGTAGTGCTCATACAAAGGTTCTCCGTTATTGCGTTCTATAGTTAGATCCTGACTTGCCTATGGCGGCATGTATCAATTTTTACCCTATCATCATTTGACAACGGACGGTTGAGCTAAAGAACAGTTGGTTAACTGTCTGAATGGGTTCTTAGTATCAAAAGCAAAGTCTAGTCACATAGGGATGAGATGCATCACCAGATTATTTTTGGGTATAACCTAAATTATTAGGTTTCATAAAACATAATCGGGTCTTTCAATGTTCAATTTGAATGAGTTTAATAAACTAGACCAAATTACGAAGAATAAGGTATTAGCCCAGCTGGAATTTATTAAGATTTTTCTTGTCATTATTTTAGTCTGGGCAGTTTATGCTTTATACACGAACTTACGATAAACCATCATTCCAACTTTTGAGTCTTAATAGGTACCATACCACTCGTAGAGATAACTAGATGGTTTTAAGAACCGATAATAACTTCAACTTTATGCTCTTGTCGATCATCTATTAGATGAATCAAATTATCATTTTGTTGCGCACCATCAACAATTACCTGGGTCTTATCAATTTCATTGGACTTTAATGAAACAGTAATATGGTAAACAGTTTCACGGTAACGATAGTGGATTTTAAAGTCTTGCCAATCCATCGGTAGGCAAGGTGCAAAAGATAATTTATCTACGTCTAATCGTAAACCGATAAGTGATTCTACTAATAGGCGATACATCCAACCGGCCGAACCAGTATACCAAGTCCAGCCACCACGGCCGGTGTGAGGTGAAACTGCATATACATCGGCAGCAGTGACATATGGTTCTGTTTTATAGATCTTTATAGCGTCTGCCGATTTAGAATGATTGATAGGGTTAACTATAGACCATAATTCCCAGGCCCGTTGATTATCGCCTAAAGCGGCAAAGGCCATTATTGTCCAGATGGCGCCATGAGTATATTGCCCGCCATTTTCTCTCACGCCAGGAACATATCCTTTTATATAGCCAGGATTTAAATCTGATTTATCAAAAGGAGGATTTAATAACTGAATTAATTTATAGTCTCTATTAACTAGATGTTTATCTACTGCAGCCATAGCCATATGTTGTCTGTCAGTATTTCCAGCAGCAGACAAAACAGACCAGCTTTGTGAAATAGAATCAATCTGGCATTCTGCATTACTGGCTGATCCTAGAGGCGTACCATCATCAAAATATGCCCGACGGTACCAGGCACCATCCCAGGCATGCAATTCTATATTTTCTCGCAATTGTGCTGCTTTAGTTTCACAATGTTTAGCAAAATCTTGATCGCCGCGCAAATTGGCAACTTTGCTAAATTTCTGCAGCACATCATAAAGGAAAAAAGCCAACCAAACACTTTCGCCTTTGCCTTTGTGCCCGACAAGATTCATGCCGTCATTCCAGTCGCCACCTTTCATTAAAGGTAGTCCGTGTTCACCAAAATTAAGGCCATATTTTATAGCTCTTACACAATGTTCGTATAAAGTAGTTACTTCGTTTGCATGAAAAGGCAAGTCGTAATAAGAATCTTCCCCCTCATTTAATAAGCGCCCTTCTAAAAAAGCAATTTGCGCGTCTAAAACGCCGGTGTCTCCGGTATGTAATACATAACGAGATGTAGCCAAAGGCAACCATAGGTAATCATCTGAACAAGTGGTGCGCACACCGCGTCCAGAAGGAGGATGCCACCAGTGTTGTACATCTCCTTCTTTGAATTGACGAGAGGCACATAAAAGCAATTGATCTCTTAAGAGCCCTGGCTCAGAATGAAGTAGAGCCATGGTGTCTTGCAATTGATCGCGGAAACCAAAAGCACCACCAGACTGATAATAACCACTGCGAGCCCATAGACGCCCAGCTATAGTTTGATACAAGAGCCAACCATTGGTTAATACGTTTATTGCTGGATCAGGGGTTTCTACATGAACGGTACCGAGCGTACGTTTCCAATGTTCAAATATAGAGTCGAGTGTAGTACGTGCTGATTGTAGACCACGAAAGCGATTTACTATAGCTGTGGCATCTTCAGTATTGTGTCCGGCTCCCAGTCTAAAAATAATCTGTCGTTCTTCATTAGCGCCTAATTCAAAGGGTACTTGAATTGCCGCACAGGGATCTAATGCTGCTCCCAATTTACCAGATAGACGGGTGGAAGACATGGCTGCCGGATTGCTCATTGTGCCATTGCGGCCAAGAAATTCGGCGCGATTTCCACTCACCGTTCTTTCTACATCATCGACATCTAAGAATGACACATAACTAGAAAATTCCATACTATAAGGATTGCGTGCAAATAAAGCGCCACTTTTTGGATCAAGCTCAGTCACTATATGCATGGCTGATTTGGTTCTCAGATCGCCTAATACAAGCTCTGTATAGCCGGTAACGGATAATCGTCTATTACGTCCTGATTCATTGCGCAGTTTTAAAACTGAGAATTTAATCGGCGCATCGAGAGCCACATAAACCCAAAGCTCAGAATTGATACCACTTTCTTTGTGTTCAAAAACGCTATAACCAAAACCATGCCTGCTAATATAAGGGGTTTCGCTTTTTACGGGTAGCGGAGTGGGCGACCAGTAATGTCCAGTTTCTTCGTCACGAATATAAATTGCTTCTCCGCATGTATCACTAACCGGATCGTTATGCCAAGGAGTGATGCGATATTCATGAGCATTCTCACGCCAAGTATAGGCAGAGCCACTTTGCGTAATGACAGTGCCAAAAGTGGGATTGGCCAATACATTTGCCCAGGGAGCCGGTGTTGTTTCTTCTGACGTTGTAGTAATCACGTATTCTTGTCCGTCGGCAGTAAAGCCACCAAAACCATTAAAGAAGAGCAAATCAGTGCGTGGCGTGCTTGCAGCCGGAGACTGTTCTTTTCCGTAACTTTTAACTGGCATTAGACGTGGTGTTCGTATGTCTGCAGGCGTATGATGGCTTGCTTGTTGAGCCAACGAGCCACCGCTGTCGGTAATAATAATTCTGGCTACTGATTGAATGAGGATGCGATCTTCATTAGGAATTTGTTCAGCGGATCTTAGAAAAATTCCGCCGGGCTTATCTATTATGTTTGCTTCCGCTCCGGCAGCAATGAGACCTAATATTTGTTCTTGCAGAACTTGTCTGTAGCCTGCTCGATCTTCATTCCAGATTACCAGGTCTGTTTTTAATCCTTTTAAGCGCCAATAAGCGTGTGCCTGTATCATTTGTCGAACGAGATCTATATTAGTCGCTTCTTGAACTTGTAAAAGAACAATCGGTAAGTCACCAGAAATAGAATAACCCCAGAGTCCGGATTGTCCACGTCGATTCTTTTCAATTATACTGGTATCGGCTCGCAAATTAGGGTTGGGATAAATTATTGAGCTAGCTAAATGTCCATACAATTGAGCATCGGACTCGGTAGCGTTTAATTGTCTAAGCACCACATCACTGTGAGTCAAAGCTAATTCAAAAACTCGTTCTGCTAAGTGCCAATCTTGATATTTTTCTACTAAGCTCAAACAAGCTTGCTTTGTTTCACCAATGCCGGTGACAATATTTATTAATGCCGACGATTCCGGTTCAATTGTAATTAAATAACGCACAGCTACAATAGGGTCTAAAACTGAGCCAGCTTTTCCTGAAAGCGGAGCTGAAGTACTCATTACTTGAGGTTGGGCGATAGAGCAATCACGTCCAATGAAATCAGCTCGGCTGGTTTCATATGATATTTCTTTGATTTCTGCATCGTGTGCAGTCATAAGATGAAACATAAATGGTACTTGTTCATCTGTCGCGCGCGGGCGACGATGACAAATTATTGCTTGTCGCTCTTTAATAATTTCTGTTTGCACAAAAAGATTACTAAATGCCGGGTGTAACGCGTCTGAAATAGCAGAGGCTAATACAACTTCTGCATAACTAGTAACGCAAATGGTTCTGCGTCTGCGAGCTCTGTTAGTAATGCGCACTTTGCGTAATTCTATATCATCTTCTGGCGACACTGTAATATCGCAGTGTGTGTCAAGATCATTATTAGAACAACGAAATTCTACGCGTGCAGGCGAAAATATGGCTTCATAATTTTCTGTTTTTTTGTGAGTGGGCTGATAAGCCACTGACCAGAATTCGCCAGTTTCGTCATCGCGTATATAACAAAATGTTCCCCAATTATCTAAAGTACTATCCTCACGCCAGCGGGTTACAGCTAAGTCCTTCCAGGAACTATAACTGCCTCCCGCATTTGTGAGCATTACATGATACCTACCATTGGAAAGCAATTGTATTTCCGGTGAAGATGTATTAGCAGTTTCAAAAGTGCGCACCGGCATTTCACCGCTATTGGTGTCAGGACGCAGAGCGGCTGCTTCGTTGATACTTAGCTCAAACACATCAGTTAACGGAATTCTTTCATGCAACAGTACGGTGGTGGCTTGTACGGCCGGATCTAATTGGAAGCGTTGTGGCATTTTTTTATTTAGAATCAAATGATTCAATGCTAGAAAACTCATACCTTGATGGTGTGCCATAAAGGAGCGAATAATAGCATAAGACTGTCCGCGAGGAAGACGTGACGTTGTGTAGTCAACTGCTTCATAAAAACCATATTTACCTAAAAAACCATCGGCTGCCAATTGTTGTAAATTGACACAAGACTCTTCTGGTGCCACCATTAATGCTAGGGCGCTAGCATAAGGCGCAATGACTAGATCTTCTGCTAATCCACGTTTAAGCCCTAAGCCTGGTACGCCGAAAGCACGATACTGATAATTAAGGCGCAAATCTTGAACGTTATAACCAGATTCTGAAATTCCCCAGGGTAAGCCACGGCTTTTTACATATTCAATCTGCCGCTGAACGGCTACCTTGCATGTCTCATCAAGAAGAGTGTGGTCATAGGTAGGCATAAGTAGAAGGGGCATTAAATATTCGAACATAGACCCGCTCCAGGACAAAAGAAGCGGTGCTCCACCAGCAGTGTTAAGCAGGCGCCCAAGGGCAAACCAACTTTCTTTGGGTAAATGTCCATGGGCAATACCCAGGAAATAAGCTAATCTCGCTTCTGAGGCTAAAAGATCATAGAAGCTATTATCTAGTCTGTGCTCATCGACATTATAGCCAATGGACAAAAGATGCCGCGTTTCATCAAAGAGAAAATCATATTTAAAACTGGCTAAATTGTGCATCCTTTGAGCCAGTTTTTGGATACTATTAACTCTATCTTTTGCTTGCCGACTACCTTGTCGTATCATGCGGCACAGCTCACTATATGTTTTATTATCTATAGAGGTTTGTTCTGGATCTAGATCCGAATCCATAAAGGACTCTATTTGTGGTATGAGAGATTCAAATTTTGCCAAGTCGGCTAACGTAGGAATTTTTTCAAGATTAGGAAAATTAGTAAAATTTTCTGGGATATTATTCAGCGATACCCATGGCATAAATGTGTTGAATTCATCAATTGCATCTAAACATTGCTGAGCGATAGCTGAGGCCCACAGATAGGCTTCACTATTGGCATTAATTGTTGTGACAAGATTACTAGCAATACTAGAAAGCTTTTCTAGTACGCGTTTTGTTGTTATCATAGTGATAGGATTTTTGCTATTTGCAGAGTCTAGACAATTTTTAAATTCTGTCAATATATCTGCGTCGTCTACCTCTAATGATTCTTTTAAAAGAGTAAGTGTATCGTCCAGCCCGTTAAACAGTACTGTGCTAACGATTCTCTCTTTCAATAAGGCATTTATACCAGTTTCTAAAGTGAGCAAGCAACCCGAAAGGTTTCCGCTATCCACTGTCGAAATGTAGCTAGGGGATAATTGTTTAAGAGACTGTGTGTCGTACCAGTTATAAAAATGTCCTTTGTATCGAGAGAGAGATTCCATAGTGGTAACTGTATTGTCTATGCGCTCGATTAATTGTTTGGTTGAGATATAACCAAAATCATAAGCTGATAGAGTAGATAATAATGATAGTCCAATATTAGTAGGCGACGTACGATGCGCCAAGGCAATAGGCCGATTTTCTTGGTAATTATCTGGCGGTAACCAATTCTCTTCACTACTGACAAATGTTTCAAAAAATGCCCATGTTTTACGAGCCAATAGACGAAGAAAAACAATTTGATTAGCTGTTAACTTAGGTACACGGGCTTTGATCGGTTGGCTTAGCCACCAAGCTAAAACAGGCGACACGAACCAGAGAAAGAGTATGGGAAAAGCTACAATGAGCGCATTACTCTTTTCGTTAATAAGATAATTAGTTATTAGTAGAGAAAATATCGGCCCAATAAACATAGTTCGACAAAAAGCAATAAAATCATCACGGTTATGTTTGTCTGTTTCACTGACAGGGCTCCACTGTAATAAACTCTTGCCAGTAATTAGCATCCGTACCACGGTAGTAATTATGGTAGTAAGAGTAGTGAGAGACTCATAAGGCAAACAAGCAAGCGCAAATATACCCCGTAAGGCATGTTGCCATGCCGAGATACCTATTGAGGCATAATGCTGCCGTAATGATATATTTTCTGGCTTGCTAAAAACTTTAACTAAAGAAATTAAAATCGGTAAGCCAAACATAAGTATCATTACGGACAATGTCCAATACCAGCTGGGCCATAAGATTGTCCACCCTAATATTAAAAGTGACATCAGCGCTAGGGGCACTAGGCTACGTCTGAGATTATCGAATACTTTCCATTTTGAAAGAGCAGATATTGGATTTGTTTCGCGAAGAGCATTAAACCCAGAAACAGTCGGCAAAAGCCATCCTAGCAATTGCCAATCACCACGGATCCAGCGCAGCCGCCGTTTAATATCCACGATATAAGAATATGGATATTCTTCGTACAATTCCACGTCACTCAATAATCCAGATCTTAAATAGCAGCCTTCTAAAAGATCATGGCTAAGAATACGATTGTCGGGAAATCGTTCTTTTAATACTAATTCGAAAGCATCAACATCATAAATGCCTTTACCGATAAAGGAGCCTTCAGCAAATACGTCTTGATAGACATCTGATACTGTACGAGTATAAGGATCGATACCAGGCTCACTACTGTTTAATTGTGCATAAAGTGATAAATTGCTGCCGGGCAAATTAGTAGAAACACGTGGCTGAAGAATGCCATAACCTTGCAAAACCAGAGTCTTAGTTTTATCAAGGCGAGGATGATTAAGCGGATGGGCCATTGCACCCACAAGTTGCTTTCCTTCGTCCCGCGGTAAATGCGTATCTGTGTCTAAAGTAATTACATATTTGACTTCCCGCACTATGGCTATCCGACCTATAATTAGCGAAAATCGATCTTCACCATAACCACGCAAAAGCGCGTTTAGATCAGCAAGCTTGCCCCTCTTACGCTCGTACCCCATCCAAATTCGGTCTGTCGAATTCCATACCCGTGGACGATGAAAGAGGAAAAATCGATCCTCATTGTTGCCGCTATATTTATCATTTAATGCTTCTATTTTTCTTTTACATAGCAACAATAGTGCTTCATCCTGCGCTGTTTTTTCTTCTTTAGCATCCTTAAAGTCGGTTAGTAAAGCAAAATGCAAGTTTGCATCTTGGTTGGCTAAAAACCGTATTTCAAGAGCTCCCACCAATGATTCGACATGCGCCATGCTTGATAGCATACTGGGAACAACAACAAGGGTACGGCTTTCGCTAGGGATGCCTTCACTAAAATCCATGCGCGGTAGCGCTTTTGGTTTCACCAATAGAGTCACCAGCCAATTCACCATTGCTATTGCAAATTGACTGGTGGTAATGAGCAATACAATAATGACTAAGGCAAATAACCAATCGGGTATGTTGTTTGTAATTTTGGACAGTAGATAGGCAGTAGATAATAGAGTAATTAAGAGGATAGAGCTCAAATAGAGAAATAAACAAAATTGAGAATTCTTTGCCCCTAAAAATTCCCCGATTGAATAATGGACCTGGGCAACTTTTTTTAATTGATATAAGCCCTGATCGATTAGATAATACCCGACATGGGCTGACCTCATATAACGACCATTTGAATGCATCGCCTCTTGAGCCAATTTGATAGCTAGTTGTGCTAATTTGCTTTCCGATAAAGCACCCTGCTTTGCCATTTTTTCCACGATATGACGATAATGATCTCGGGTAGCGAAATCCATGTCGGCATAGGTGCCACTTGGATCGTGACGCAGGGTTTGCTCAACAATGCTTTTTTGTTCAACAAAATCTTGCCAATTCATAGACTCTAAGAATCTGAGACCAGCGATACTATTACTAATGGATAATTGTTCAATGGCCTGTTGTTGTGTCTCCGAATGAACTAATTGTGCAATTGTTAATCCAGATTCTGAAAGCGATTGCTCAATCCACGTTAACGGTAGGGACAAAGCTAAAGCAGCACTTTGTCCTTGCAATCGACGGACTAATTCTGCAACAAAAGAACCACCAATTGGTGGTTTTGCGCGTGCCATGTCGGCTATAACTAAAATGAGGCTTTTGGGATCTTTTTTGGCAATATCTAGCATTTGTTGAGCCCAAAAATCAGCCTGATCTCGTTCAATTCTATTGTTAGCAACGCGGGCTGCTATGCGGCGCAGATTCTCTATCAGTGCTAGACGCAACATGATAGGTATTGCCCATAATTCGCCCAGCTGAAGATATTCGATAGTTTGATAAGCGGTTATGAAGCGACTCAGACTGGCGTGATCCACCCGTCCATCGCCGTGCGAAATGATTTCTAAAGCGATATCATAAACGCGAGGAAGACCCGCAGATGGTCCACTTTGTAAACGTGGTAGTTGCTGACTATACTTTCTTGGTAAATGTCTCTTTGCTAATCTAATTTGTTCTTCGAGTAAATAAAAATTATCTACCAACCATTCTTCTGCTGGCGTAATATGGCGGCCTTCTTTAACCGCTGTTGTTAGAAGATTTAAACCATGAGCGAGAACAGTTTCATTGTCAGATAATCGTTTCAATAATTGGTCAGGATATTGCTGTGAACTAATCTTGTGCAAACCGGCCAGCTTTTTACCATGCTGCTCCATTTGATCTGCACTGAATAGGTCCGCTCTTAGTGGTGGTTCGGTAAAAGTAAAGTTCTGGGGTAAGCCCAGTAATCTCATCTTGTCGAATTGATGGCCTCCATTTAGCAAATTCTTGAAAATAGCCTGGACACCTGCTTTCAATTGGGAGCCTCCATGTATTGAGCATTTGAGCCCTTGCTGTATATCCAACAAAGGTGTTGCTTAGTGAATGAACATTGAGCTATTGAGTTTTCGTCAAGGCTGGAGGATATGCTTTATCATAATAGATCACACCATAAGCCCTTAAGAATCTCTCATGTAGCTGATATCTGATTAATTATAGTTGACTGAACGACGAGGCATGAATTCGACATACTCTAAATCTATACTACCCTTCCGCCTATCTTCGGTATGCATACTATTAGATTGCTTGTAAATATTCACATAGCCAGCAAATATTCGGGCCGCCGGTTTTCAGTAGTAAGTAAAAAGCTCGCTTAAATAACTACTAACATAAATGATATAAATTCTTATCAGACAATTCACTTGGTATTAAATATAGTGGCAAACGACTTAATCTCGGAACTAAAATTACTAAACAACAATCTCTTTGCAACCGTGCTTTAAGGTAAAGAAATTAAAACAGCTAAAGATTAGAAAAATTGCCACTGGAATGTGTAGAGATAAGAACTACTATGTGCTTTAATGCCCATTTCTTTCTGATGCTGGTATCATATGAGCTTTGAACTAAATGTATGGAGGCTTTATGCAGTTGAGTACGGCTTGTGCAGTACGTCCAGCCACAGAACAAGAATCAATCAATAAGCTGATGGGTTTGGCAGTTTTTGGCGAAAAGGTAGCGGCTAAAATCTACCTGCTAATGTCCGAACTAAAAGAAGAATATGCTCCAATCTTAACAAAATTTGCGCAAATGGAAGCTCAACACGGCGCTTGGTTTATGGAAGCAAGTCGTAAGAACGATATTGAGCCTGATAAAGAATTTGCTGACAATGAACTCGGTTATTTGATCTATCAAGTTGATAATCATTTTAAAGCGAGAAGTTTTGAATCTTTGGCTGTTGTGCAAGGCTTTATAGTGGAAAGTCTTGCTATTGCCACGTATGAATCATTTCTTTCAGTAGCTCATAAATACCCAGGTACGCATGAAGTATTTAAAAAAGCTTTAGAAGAAGAGAATTATCATGTTGACTGGATACTTCGTTATTTGCGCTTGCGCTTTTTTGATGCAGAAGAAGATTTTAGAGTACTTGCCGAACGCGTTAATATCCAAGGCATAGATTGTATGGGTGGTACTATGATGAATATTGCTGACTATCTAGACAAAGTTGGCTTGTCAGGGGCTGATTGTGCAGGAGCTATGATGGATGGCTACACTCAATTGCTCGAAAAGGTCGGTTTTGAACAGAAAAAGGCAACTAAGCACGTAGTTAATATGTTTATGCCTCTTTTCCATAAATATCGTCGCGGCGAAAAAACCAAATAACAAACTTACAAAAAATGAGATCTAGCATGCTCAGTACCGCTACTTTACAATTGAATGAAAGCGAAACTCTGCTATGGACTATTTTGCGTAGTTTTGAAACCTTAGCTTTACAGCAGTACGAAAAAAATATTTCAAGTTTAGCCACTACCCAAAAGAAAGAACTTATTAATCTATTGGTTTTACAAGTGCCAACAAATGCCGCTTTGGAATCAACCAGTTTAAATCAACCCGTTAACGATTTACTTGCAGTAGCGACCAACGATAGCGAATTGGATAGTCTAATCATCCAAGGTTTGTTGTTAGAAGTACTTGGCCAAACTATCTACCAAAACATCAAAGAGAACGATAATTTCACTGTTTATACTCACAACTTAGGTGCTGTTGGTCTTAAAGCCAGAGAATCTATAAAAGAAAATACCCATAAACTCATTGTAGAAAAAATAGGTTCTGGTGATCAAATTTATCAGGCATTCATCAATATTTCTCGGCCTGTAATTAAGAGTCTCGACGCTTTAGGGGAAAATTTAGATCAACACTTTAGTGAAAAGTTCAACATTAGTTTTTCTGACCTTATGGGAGAATTTGTTGCCGAATTGGTGTCTACTTCTATCGAGCTTGGCATGGAAAGACGAAAAGTGGTTGCTTATTTAACCAGTACGCTAATGGGGATTTAATATGACTAAGGAAAACGAAAACAGCGTTTTGCTCGTCGGAGCCACTGGCTATCTTGGTAGTTTAGTTGCTGCCGGTTTACTTTGCGAAGGCTACAGAATTGTCGCTCCTCTTCGCCAGTCACATACCCGCCAAAGTTTCATTAATAAATTAAAGTCAGATCTAGCAGCTGAAGAAGTAAATGCTGAAATAGATTTCGATCGTCTAACAACTATCAGCCTGCCTCCCGTTCAAGAAATTCCTGATTTAACAGCGGAGCTTCATGCTTTAGGAGTGAATGAAATCATTCACTGTGCTGGCAGTGTAGATTATTTTGATACCGAGAAACTTAAAGCAGTAAATATTGATCTAACTAATAGTCTTCTTACTCTAGGTAAACAATTACAAATCAAGCGTTTTGCTTATTTGTCCACCGCGTTCAGTAGTGGTTTTATAGACGGGCTGGTCCGTGAAATATTGCATCAGCAGCAACCAAAAGCTGATCCTACTGAATATACTAAATCCAAACGAGAAGCAGAAGCTTTAGTTAGTAATAGTGGTTTACCATTCCTAATTATTAGACCTAGCATTGTTATAGGTGATAGCCGTAAAGGACATTACAATGGCAAACCATACGGACTCTATCAATTGTGGGCAGCATTTGTAAAATTTCTTTGTGGCCATTCAAGAAATGTTTTCCATTTTATAGCTCCGTCCGAGAAATTGCATCTTATCCATCAAGATGCTTTTAAAGCCGGTTTTATAGCCGCCTGTAAGCAGTTACCGGATAATTCAATAGTACATTTGACTTCGCGTCATGAAACATTACCGACATTTGTTGAATTGGTTCAACAATGGAGCGCTATATGGGATGTTAAGGAAGTACATTGTTACAAAGACGCCAGCGAAATTCCAGCTACAGGTATAGATAGACGCACTAAAATGTGGCTAGACTTTACTGCAGTCAACACTGATATTGCTGCTCATCCCTGGCAATTCCAAACTGCTGGTCTTGATCAATTGCGTTTAGCAGGTCTTAAGTTTAGGGATGTTACCCTTGATACTGTGCGAGTATGCCAAGATCATTTTATCGCTCATTCGCAACGTGCTCAAGCCCTTTTGAAAAAGGACAAAGATGGATTAAGTGCAGCAGCTAAATCTGCCAATTCCAATATTCCTAAGAAAATAGCTTCAGGCGTTTCTTAAGTAGCACAATTTATTGTTTATAATGCGTTTTTGGGGCCGTCATTTCTACTTTCATCGGACAATATTCAGCTAAAATTAGCGCAGGAAAACGCCGCACCAAAATGGAGAACTATTATGTATTCGAGCAGCGCAAGTAATATGAAAGTTACTACAACTATGAGTTTTGACGGTTTCCGAATTAAAGAATATAAGGGAATTGTTCGCGGTCTGATTGTTCGTTCGCCAACGATTGCCCAGGGTTTTTTGGGTGGACTAAAATCTATTATCGGTGGACAAATTGGTGCCTACGCAGAAATGTGTGAACAAGGGCGTGAACAATCATTTGACTTGCTGATCGAACATGCTAGAAGTATGGGTGCTAATGCAGTCATTGGACTACGTTACGACACTTCCGATGTCGGTGTTCAAATAGGAGCTACCGAAATACTTTGTTATGGAACAGCAGTAGTTATAGAGACTCAAAACCCAGTCTAAGTTGTGTCCTTTTAATTGATAGCTAAAGCAACTTCTTATTAATATCAACCTAACTGATTGCGTAAACGGGCAATACGTTCTTCTAAAGGTGGATGAGTAGAAAACAGTTTCCATATCCCAGCTGGCTGACTAGATATTTTCATAGTTTGCACTGCTGGTTGTGATTTAGGATCTACTACATCATAAGTCCGCTGTAACGCTTCCAAGGCACCAATCATTTTGTTACGTCCGGCTATTATTGCGCCACCATCATCCGCCTTGCATTCACGCTTACGGTTATAGAAAGCAATTAAAAGAGAACCAAAAATAAGAAATACTGTTTGCAATACCATGCTCACTAAATAGAAAGCCCAACCACTTCTGTCAGATTTTGAATCGCGGGTTATTACATAAGCTATAAGGCGTGAGGCAAACATAACAAAGGCATTAACTACACCTTGGAGGAGAGTCATTGTTACCATGTCACCATTGGCTATATGGCTAATCTCGTGACCAAGGACGCCTTCGATTTCATTATTATTCATTAGATTGAAAAGACCGCTCGATACAGCTACTAAAGCACGAGACTTAGTAGGACCTGTGGCAAAAGCGTTAGCTTCCTCTGATTGATAGATTCCGACTTCGGGCATTGTTTCAATGCTAGCTTTCCTACACAATTGCCCAACTATATCTATCAACCAATGTTCTCTTTCTGAACAATTGTTAGGGTCTATCAGTTGAACTCCATACATCCATTTAGCCATGGCTCGCGACATGAGCAAAGATATAAATGCTCCGCCAAAACCCCATACAAAGCAAAAAACAGCAAGAGCAGGAATATTTAAGCCGTAAGCATTCAAGTATGGTTGTACATGGAAAACAGCCAATAAAATTGAGATAGTTGTTACCACAATTATGTTTAGAGTGAGAAAAAGAAAAATTCTTTTGGCAAATTGCATAAACATTCTCCTTGCGAACCCAGCTCTAATAGCTGCCGGTTATAAATCTTATTCCCTCTAAAGTACAGCCATACCTGTATTCTGTATTAATGTATGATTAAAGTCAATTTGTCCTAAATTTTCAACCGGAGAAATCAAGTGCGCTGGTCCCAAACTTTTATTCCTACTTTAAGAGAAGATCCTGCCGGTGCTGAAGCTATCAGTCACAAACTATTATTGCGTGGCGGTTTTATTCGCCAGCTTACAGCTGGAGTTTATATATTATTGCCCCTGGCGCAAAGAGTGCGGCTTAAGGTTATAGAAATAATTCGCCAAGAAATGAATAGCATCGGCGGCCAAGAG
>JABDBL010000048.1 GCA_013288645.1 Candidatus Melainabacteria bacterium | reverse complement strand
AGAAGGCAGGGATAAACGGGATTCCCAGAGAAAATTCAAACAAGATAACCAAAATAATCGGCGATACTATCATTACTTGCCTTACAGTGCAAGTCCCCCTCATATAAGTAAAACCTGCTCAAAAACCAGAAATAAGGTAGTCAATCCTAAAATGGACGTCGACCAAACAATAGCGGCTATTTCTACTGCGCCTGGTGTAGGCGCAATAGCGCTTGTTCGACTTTCAGGAAACCGGGCACTAGATATAATTAAGTCTGTGTTTCGCAGCTCTGAAGAAAGTTCTGTTCAGTCCAAGCCAAAATCACATCAAGCTCGGCATGGTTTCATTATTGATACCCAACGAAAAGAAATGGTTGACGAGGTAATGGTTACCGCCTTTTTAGCACCAAATTCATATACTGGCGAAGACGTTGTCGAGATAAGTTGTCATGGCAATCCTGTTTTGTGTCGTCGCATTCTATCTATATGTCTAAAGGCAGGTGCGCGTTTAGCTGAACCAGGGGAATTTACTCGTCGAGCTTTTCTTGCAGGCAAGATTGATTTAACGCAAGCAGAGGCTGTATTAGATCTTATTCAGGCTAAGACAGAAAGAGGCAGCCAAGCAGCGCTTTCGGTGCTCAAAGGCGATTTAGGAAAACAGGTCAAACTGGTGCGAGAGGAATTGAAGCAATTACTAACCAGCATAGTAGCTTCGATTGACTTCCCGGACGAAGTAGATCAATTAAATGAAAAAGAAATAGAAAAGATAGTGCAAAAGAATTTGGCTAGGCTAAAAGAGCTATCGCAGACGGCCCGTTCAGGCAAATATTTACGTGAAGGGTTAAAGCTCGCTATCGTGGGTAGACCAAATGCTGGTAAATCAAGTTTATTGAATTGTCTACTTAAAGTAGAAAGAGCTATTGTTACTGAAATACCCGGTACTACAAGAGACTCGCTTGAAGAGCAATTAGACATTAACGGTATTCCTGTCACTCTGGTAGATACAGCGGGCATGCGAAATACTGATGACCATCTAGAAAAACTCGGTATTGAACGAACTAAACATGTGTTGAGCGATAGTCAATTAGTGCTATTGGTTGCCGATCTTACCTGCGGGTGGCAAAAAGAAGAAGACGACATTATAGCTACTATTGAAAATAAACCGTGCATTTTATTGTGGAATAAAGCCGACTTACTAGGCGATAATAAAAAGGTCTCTAACGGCAAGACACCAGGGGAGTATATAGCTAGTCTTTCTATTTCTGCTAGAACTGGCGAAGGCGTGGATGAATTGGCTAAAAACATTGAGCGTTGGACATTTGCTGATGGCAAGGTACGAGAGCTCGGTGCTTCATTAAACACTAGGCAAGCTGCCCTATGCGAAGACGCTATTGCAGCTTTGCAACTGGTGAAAAAAACATTAGATAATCAAATGCCCCACGATTGTTTGGCTACTGATTTAAAAGCAGCTCTAGATAATCTCTCTGAAATTGCTGGGCTTGCTGTCTCAGAAGAAGTGATTAGCTCAGTTTTTGCTAATTTTTGCATAGGTAAATAACAGTAATTTCAGTATTGCGCTACATTTGCTGCAGCAACAGTTATAAGAGCTTGTTAAGTGCTTGGGAATCTAAGATAATAATGCATAGATAAGACCGATGTTTGGTCTTATGCTTATCTAAACACGTGGCAGTTTGTAGATGCCACCAGGAGGAAATATGGTTATGGCAGCAGAAAAGGAACAAATTTCAGTAAAATTACCGGATGGATCAGTAAAAACTTTGCCTGCCGGTTCCACTGGAGCTGATTTAGCAAATGCCATCTCCCCTTCTTTGGCCAAAGCTGCCGTTGGTACAGTGATCAACGGTAAATTAAGTGATTTGTATGCAAAGATCAGTGATGGTGATGAAGTACGTATTTTAACGACTAAAGATCCTTTGTCCTTGGAATTGCTTCGTCATTCAAGTGCGCACGTCATGGCACAAGCCGTGCAAAGATTATATCCGCAAGCCAAAATTGCTATGGGACCGACTACTGAAGATGGTTTTTATTATGATTTCGAAATTCCTAACTATAAGTTAGTTCCAGAAGATCTGGAGAAGATCGAAGAAGAAATGAAAAAGATTTGCCAATCAGGGCAAAAACTGGTGCGCTATGTAATTCCTGATGTGGATAAACAGATTTCTGAATTCAAAGAACAAGGCGAAAAATTTAAGGCCGAACTTTTAGAAGAGCATCGTAATGCTCGTCCGACACTCTATCTGATGCAAGATAAAGAAGGAAAAACAATATGGAACGATTTGTGTAAAGGACCACATTTACCGTCAACTGACTTGATCAAGGCTTTTAAATTGCGCAAATTGTCCGGTGCATATTGGCGTGCTGATGAAGAGAAAGAACAATTGCAGCGCGTCTATGCAACTTCGTTTTGGACACAAAAAGATCTTGATGATTATTTGTACAGAATTGCGGAGGCTGAGAAAAGAGATCATCGCCGCTTATCTAAACAATTGGACTTGTTTTCTTTGCACGAAGAGACTGGCCCGGGGCTGGTTTTCTGGCATCCTAATTTAGCAGCGGTAAGAGGCGTTATTGAAGACTTTTGGCGCGACGAGCACCGCAAGCGCAATTATCAATTCGTTTACACACCGCATGTGGTTAGCGAAGAATTATTTGCCATTAGTGGGCACTTAGAAAATTATGGCGAAAATATGTTTGCCCCTATGGACATTGACGGTCAAAACTATCGTGTCAAACCGATGAATTGTCCTGGACATATTATGATTTATAAGTCCAAGCCTCATAGTTATAGAGATCTGCCTATTAGATTAGCGGAATTAGGTACTGTCTATCGTTATGAGAGATCTGGTACTCTGCACGGTATGCTTAGAGTGCGTGCCTTTACCCAGGATGATACTCATATTTTTTGTACGCCTGAGCAATTAGAAGGCGAAATACTAGGTGTTTTGGACTTAACTAAAGTGCTTATGTCCGCCTTTGGTTACACATATAAAGCATACCTTTCCACACGTCCAGAAAAATATATTGGCACAATAGAGCAGTGGGATAAAGTGACCAACGATTTGAAATCAGCCTTAGAAAAAGTTGGTTTAGCTTATGATATTGAGGAAGGCGGTGGTACGTTCTATGCTCCTAAAATAGACATTAAACTGTTCGATGCGATTGGTAGAGAATGGCAATGTCCCACTATCCAAGTGGATATGAATCTGCCTGAACGCTTCGATATTACTTACATAGGCGAGGATGGCAATCGTCACCGCACAGTAATGATTCATAGAGCGATTTTAGGTAGTCTAGAAAGATTTTGTGGTGGCTTAATAGAGCACTATGCTGGTGCTTTTCCTCTTTGGTTGGCTCCAACGCAATTGATGATCATTCCGATTGCCGAACGCCATCACGAGAAGGCTCATGAACTGGAGAAAAAGTTAAGAGAACTTACTTTCAGGGTGAAAATGGATGATCGGTCTGAAACAATTAATTATCGTATTCGAGAAGCTCAGCAGGACCAGATACCATACATGCTGGTTATTGGGGACAAAGAAATGTCTAGCGATTCTGTAGCTGTTAGGCACCGGAGACAAGGAGACTTGGGCATTATGCCAATAGATCAATTCATAGATCGCATCAAGGATGAAGTGGCTAAGCGGACTCCCGATAAGACTAGTAAATAGAGCCTATTCACCTAGCAATGAGAATATGAAAAAAATCGCAATTATTGGCTCTACAGGTTCTATAGGACGACAAGCCCTAGAAGTTATTGGTGCTCATCGAGACAAACTTAAGGTAGTAGCTTTAGCTGCCGGTAAAAATAGTTTGGATGAACTTGCGCAACAAATAAATGTCTTTGCACCAGATATAGTATCAGTGCCAAATGGACAAGCCGCTGGTGATCTAAGAGCCTTGCTTAATAATACAAAAATCAAGTTGGATATTCTGGTGGGTGAAGAGGGTTTAGAAGCAGTCGCTACGCATAGTGAAAGCAATTTGCTGTTAACTGCCATTGTTGGTTTTGCCGGCGTTAAACCGACTCTTGCGGCTATTAAGAAAGGCAAAACTATTGCTTTAGCTAACAAAGAAACGCTGGTGGCAGCAGGCTCAATAATTATGTCTTTGGTCAAAGAGAAAGGTACAAAGATTATACCGGTGGATAGTGAACATTCGGCTATTCATCAATGTTTGTCTGGTTACGCAATTTCGGATATTCGCCATCTCTGGCTCACTGGTTCGGGTGGACCCTTTCGGACCTGGAATCAAAAACAAATCGATAATGCCACCGTAAAAGATGCTTTGCAACATCCTAATTGGAGCATGGGAAAAAAAATAACTGTTGATTCGGCCACTTTGATGAATAAGGGTTTGGAAATAATTGAAGCGCGTTGGCTGTTTGATTTTGACCCGCGCAAAATCAAAGTGGTCATTCAACCGCAACAGATTCTACATTCGGCAGTTGAGTTTTGTGATGGTTCAATTATCGGTCAATTTGGTTTACCCGATATGAAATTGCCTATCCATTATGCTTTGTTTTACCCTCATCGTGCTGAATTTGCTGATGGACCACGCCTTAATTTATGTGAGCTTAATAGCTTGACTTTTGAAACTCCTGACTACGATCGCTTTCCTTGTCTTAAAATTGCTCAAGAAGTTGCTAAGGAAGACTCTACTGCTGCTTGTGTATTGAATAGCGCTAATGAAATAATAGTAGAAGCTTTCTTGCAAGAAAGAATACGGTTTAAAGATATTCCCGTTAGTTTGATGCGTGTTTTAGATAAACATAACCGTGTTGCAAGCCCTGATTTAGAGGATATACTGGAGGCTGATCTATGGGCTAGAGATGAAGCGGCGGCAATTCTAAAAGCGATGGTCTAAAATAATCATCTACAGTTGATTCTGGAGAATATTCTATGTCAGCACAAACTATATCTTCAAATCTTGGTGTTAAAGTTGTCAATCATCCGTTGGCACAGAATCTTTTGACCCGATTGAGAGATTACCAAACACCAACCAGTGAATTTAGACAAAAGGCTTTGCAATTGAGCTATTTTTTGGTTTACGAAGCAGCAGCCGATTTAGGTAGTAGACAAACAGGTGTTGAAACGCCGATTGGACCTGCCATGGGTATTACTTTAAGCGATTATATAATTCTGGCACCAGTTTTGAGAGCAGGTTTGATAATCAGTGAAGCTGCACAAAAGTTGTTGCCTAACGCGCGCATTTACCATGTTGGACTAAGAAGAGATGAACAAACATTGCAAGCTATACCTTACTATTCGAGATTACCAGAAGTTTTGCCGGTGGAAAGTAGTGTATTTATTTTGGATCCAATGTTAGCAACTGGTGGTTCAGCAGTGGCGGCAATTGATTTGTTTATTGGTTTGAAAGTAAAAACAATTCGATTGGTTTCTTTTGTAGCGGCACCAGAAGGTATTGAGAAGGTGCACAAGACTTTTCCCCAAGTAAAAATAGTAACTGCATCTGTAGATGCGCAATTAAATGAACATGGCTACATTGTTCCTGGACTAGGCGATGCCGGCGACCGAATTTTCGGTACATAAGTTTTGCCGGAGCAATACAATCGCTGGACTAGATTAAGCAAAGCAGCAGTCATAACCGCAGTGGTGCATTTGATTGCTGGTCTTTTTATGGCGATAGTTCTAAGACAAGGACTGGATACTGCTGATCTATCCGATCGCCTTTCATTTATAACGCAACACTGGTCACTGTGGATTTGCGGCTGGTTATCCTGGAATTTAGCTGCTTTGGCAATTCTTTATTTCTATTTTTGTTTTGCTGATGCTCATAGCGAAGATAATTCTTCTAGCTCATTATTACGCTTTGCCGTTTTGCTAACGGTAGCCGGTGTGGCAATTGATTTTTGTGCTGAAGCGATTGAGGTGGGTGTATTACCTAATTTAGCTCAGATGATATTAGTGCACAGCGGTAGTCTTGCTAATTCATCTATAGAAATATTTCTTGCCTTGCATCGTACTGCTGTAATGATGACTGGTTGTCTTTCTAACGAACTTTACACTCTCTCAGCCGCAATTCTTATAATATCCACGTGGCGCTCATATGGTTGGATAATCAGAGGCAGCGGGTTTCTATTGGTTGTGGCAGGGATTGGGCTTTCAGGAGCTTGCTTGCTGAATTGGGTTACAGGCATGTTTTTATACAATGTAATTCTATTGCCCATTCTTATAATCTGGCTTTTAGCTATAGCTTATGAAAGTCGTCTGAAAGCTAAAATGGTTCAAGAATAACGGTTTGTTCTTAGTCGCTATCAACTTGTTCGCCTATGAGTTTGAACAGTTCTTCGCGCATTCCTTTGACATTGATATTTAAACTCCTAATCAGGCTGCGGGATACTCCTTCGCTTTCATTGAGTAGAGCAAGTAAAAGATGCTCCTTTGTTATGTATAAAAGACCAAATTGTTTTGCTTGTTCTTGAGCACTAACCAGGACCTTTTTTAAACGAGGACTAAGTGGAATATATTTTGCATTTAGATATGGGTTTGAACCGATGATTCTTTTTACTTCCAGTCTAGCCTTTTCTAAATCACAACCTGCTGACTTTAAGACTTTGCCAGTTACGCCACTGTTTTCTTCAATCAGGGCGATCAAGATTTGCTCTGTGCCTAATATGTGATAACCTACGCGTCTGCATTCTTTTCGTGCAAGGAGAATTACGTTTAACAAACTGTCAGTAAAGTCATCTAGAGTTGGTAATACCAAATCCGGTGATTGTCTTGGTTGAAGATTAATCGGAAGATATTTTGACTTTTCTAGATGTTCTAACATTTTGGTCTGTAACCCTTGCTCCTTTCTCCTGATTGATTCGGTGAGATCGGGTCTAGGGCTAGGAATTGTTGCGTCAATGGCTTTAATAATTTCAGTCCTCATTCGTTTATACTCAATATTCAGATTTTCAAATACTCTTGCCGACACGCCGTCGTCTTGTGCGATGACGCCGAGCAATAAGTGTTCTGTGCCTAGATAATGATGGCCAAGATTCCTCGCTTCTTTCCAAGCGGTTTCGATAATCTTTTTAGCGCGAGGGGTGAAGGGTATTATGGCTACAAAGCCAGAACCGCGCCCAATTATTTTTTCTACTTCACTACGCGCATCTTTAAGAGTAATACCTTTTGCCTTAAGCAATTTACTTGCAGTACTGGTGTCATGAGAGATCAGTCCTAAGAGAATCTGTTCGCTTCCCACAAAGTTGTGACCAAGCCTACGGGCCTCTTCTTGAGCGAGCGTTATAACTTTGATTGAATCTGCGGTAAATTTTTCGAACATGCTATTTGACCTTCAAACTAGTCGCTATTGCTGCGTTCACTTATTAGTTTGAGCAGGTTTTCGCGTATCTCTTTTACATTGATGTTTAAAGTATTCATTACTAGTGTTGCGAGGCATTCCGAATCATTGAGTAGTGCAAGCAAAAGATGCTCTTTCTTTATGTATAGAAGTCCGAATTGTTTGGCTTCTTCTTGAGCACGAATAAAAACCCGCTTTAGACGAGGAGTAAGTGAAATATAAGTTGCACTTGCGTATGAGTCTTTGCCAATAATTTGATCTGCTGCAAGTTGAGTCTTTTCTAGATCACACCCAGCTGCTTGTAGAACTTTACCAGTTATGCCACTATTTTCCTCAATTAAGGCTATCAAGATTTGTTCAGTGCCCAATCTGTTAAAACCTATGCGCCTGCATTCTTGCCTGGCTAGCAAAATCACTTTTAGTGCACTATCAGTGAAACGATCCAGACTTGGTATTACCAAGTCTCGTGATCGACTTTGCTTATGGGTGACAATCAGTTCTTGCAGCGTTTCGGCTAGTTCGATCTCTGCTTCTCGAAGCGCAGCTGCCTGGTCAAATTCTTGATCTTTGATGGCTGAAAATTTATCGGAGCGAATTTTGGCTAATTGCCGAGCCGTCTTAACTGTTTCTTCTGATGTAAAATTCATCAACAAATCAAACATCTCCTTATTCACTTGATCGTTTTCGGCTTCAGGTTTTCCTACTGAGATTGGTTTTTTTTCGGTTTGTACAGATTCGGCTATGCGTTTGATGACTTCGGGCCTTATTGAAGTGAGAGGAATATCCATATTTTCGAGAACTCTGGCTCCTACGCCTTCTCCTTCGCGAATAACCCCGAGTAATAAATGTTCAGTGCCTATATAATTATGTCCCATTTGTCTAGCTTCGTCCCAAGAATGCTCAAGCACTCTTTTGGCGCGAGGGGTAAAGGGTATTTCTACTGAAACGAAGCCTGAGCCACGACCAATTATTTTTTCTACTTCAATACGTGCCTGTTTAAGGGTAGCGCCTTTGCCCTTTAGTGTTTTGGCGGCAATACCGGTACCTTCGCCGATTAAGCCCAATAAAATTTGTTCGGTGCCAACAAAATTATGACCGAGCCTGCGTGCTTCTTCCTGGGCAAGCATTATAACTTTGATTGCTTTTTCAGTGAAGCGTTCAAACATAATTTTTTTTCCTTTTGCGTAATCGAGAAATGGGCAAATTAACCATTTTATCCGTTTGCTTTTCTTATACCCAAAGCGTCCTGGGCAATTATTAATCTTTGAATTTCTCTCGTGCCTTCGTAAATGTTCAACACTTTAGCGTCGCGGAAATAACGTTCCACTGGATATTCATCTGAATATCCGTAGCCGCCAAATATTTGTACAGCATTGTGAGCTGCTTTATTGGCTGCCTCACCACAAAAATATTTAGCTAAAGATGTTTCGCGTGTATTGCGTACACCTTTATCTTTTAAAGATGCTGCCCGCAAGTAAAGTAGACGTCCTGCCTCACATTCAGTCACCATGTCGGCAATCATAGCTTGTACTTGTTGGTGTTCACCTATAACTTTGCCGAAAGTTTTTCTTTGCATAGCATATTGTGTTGAGGCATCAATACAAGCTTGTACCAATCCTGTGGCACCAGCAGCAACAGAAAAGCGGCCGTTATCTAAGGCAGACATAGCGACTTTAAAGCCTTCACCTACTTGTCCAAGTATATTGCTAGCTGGCACTCGTACATTGTCTAAGAAAAGCGAAGCAGTGTCAGAAGCGCGCAGCCCAAGTTTACCTTTAATGGCTTGAGCAGAAAAGCCTGGTGTTTTTGTGTCTATTATAAAGCAAGTTATGCCTTTATGCTTTAAGGCTGGGTCAACAGTAGCAAAAATAATGGCAATTGTAGCTATTGTGCCACAAGAGATCCATATTTTTTGTCCAGAGAGAAGATAATCATTGCCATCTTTTTTTGCGCGTGTTTGTTGGTTGCCAGCATCACTACCGGCATCAGGTTCAGTAAGCCCATAGCAGCCAATAATTTCGCCATTACACAATCCGGGTAGATACTTTTGTTTTTGTTCTTCTGTACCCCAGCGTAAAATGGTCAAAGCAACAAGAGACGTTTGCACAGAAAATAAAGTTCTGGTGGAAGAACAAATACGATTAATTTCTTCAGTCATAAGGCCATAAGAAATATAATCTTGGCCTAAGCCACCATATTTTTCTGGAATCGGACAGCCAAGAAAACCTTCATGAAATATTTTCTTGGCGATATCCCAATCAAAGCGACAAGCTCTATCATTTTCGGCCGCTTTTGGCGCAATTTCCCTTTCAGCAAATGCTCTTACATGCTCTCGCATGGCAATTTGCTCGGGAGTAAAATCAAAATCCATATTGCATCTCCAATTTCTCTTGCGCCAATTTACGCTCCAGTTTCGTGATGATAACTTGTCTGGGATTTAGACAAGTTATCATCTATATTCTAGTTCTTTATTTAGCAGGTAAATCAATTTGAGCGCGTTGTAAGCGGCCAGAATAGTCAACATAAATAGACTTCCATTCTGTAAATTGGTCAATTGCCGTAATACCTGCTTCGCGATGGCCGTTGCCGGTTTGTTTTGTACCGCCAAAGGGTAATTGAATTTCAGCCCCAATAGTGGGAGCGTTAATATAAACAATGCCTGATTCTAAATCATCCATGGCTCTAAAGGCTTGATTAACGTTTTGTGTATACATTGAAAGCGATAATCCAAATTGAGTGCCGTTGGCAACTTCAATTGCTTCGGCATAACTGTTAACAGGAATAAGGGCTGTTACGGGGCCAAAAATTTCTTCTTGAGCAATACGCATATTTGGCTTAACGTCAGCAAATATTGTTGGTTCATGGAAACAGCCACTTTCTAATTCTCCAGCAAGAATTTTGCCACCATAAAGTAATTTGGCACCTTCTTTTTGACCGATTTCGACATATTCGTTGATGCTTTTTAATTGAGATTTATTTATGACCGGGCCGACGCCAACTTTGGGATCAAGCCCACTGCCCAGCTTTAGTGCTTTGACTTTGGCTAGAAATACTTCTTTGAATTCTTCATAGCGGTTTTTATGGATGATTATACGACTGGCGGCAGTGCAGCGTTGTCCGGCTGTGCCAAAAGCACCCCAAACAGCTCCTTCGGCTGCTAATTCAACATCGCCATCATCCATTACACAGATGGCATTTTTGCCGCCCAATTCGCAAGAAATACGTTTCATAAGTTCGCCGCAACGCCCAGCTACCTTTTTGCCTACTTCAGTTGAACCGGTGATGCTAATAGCTTTTACCAATGGATGCTCCACTAAAGCCATGCCCATTTTTCCACCGGGGCCGGTGATAAAGTTTAAAACACCTGGAGGAATGCCGGCTTCGATCATTATTTCTACTAACTTTAAAGCGCATAAGGGTGTGTCAGAAGCCGGCTTTAAAACAACAGTATTGCCAGATACCAAAGCTGGAAATAATTTCCAACTAGGAATAGCTATGGGGAAATTCCAAGGTGTTATCAAACCTACTACGCCTATGGGGACACGTACCGCCATGGCAAATTTTTCACGTAATTCTGATGGTGCTACATGTCCGAATAATCTGCGTCCTTCGCCAGCCATATATTCAGCCATATCAATAGCTTCTTGCACATCGCCGCGTGCTTCTTTAATCACTTTGCCCATTTCTTTGACCATGATAGTGGCTAATTCTTCTTTTCTTTCTTTTAAGAGCTGAGCAGCTTTTAAAAGTATTTCTGCCCGATGAGGGGCTGGCGTTTTTTTCCATTCTGGAAAAGCTTTAGCTGCTGCCTTAACTGCTTTATCAACATCTGCTTCGCTAGAAGAAGCAAAATGACCTATGATTTCATTATTATTAGCTGGATTGAGACTAGGAAATGTTTTGCCATCCTCAGCTTTTTGCCATTTTCCGTCGATGTAATTATCATATGTACGAATTGAGCCATTGCCGCCAGAACTAGTTTTTTTATCTCCACTAATCTTACTTGCTGTGCTGCTCATGAATTACTTCTCCTTCTTTTATGTCCATACATTTTTCTAGAATTTCGCATGCTTTTTCGGCTTCTGCATCGGATATAGTCAAGGGTGGCATAAGTCTTATTACATGGCCGTGTTCACCACAGTTTAAAACTAATAATTTATTTTCTAAACAATTTTGCATAACATGTTTTGTAATCGGTCGACTCGGCTCGCCATCTGGTCGATTGAATTCAATACCAATCATTAAACCGCGACCACGGACTTCTCCGATATATTGGCGTCCTTGGGCAAATTTACGTAAACGATCTAGTATCTTGCTACCAAGCTTTTCAGCTCGCTTGTCTAATTTTTCTTCTTGCATTACTCTGATTGTAGCTAAAGCAGCAGCACAAGCGACAGGATTGCCACCAAATGTGGAACCATGGCGAGCGGGCGCCCATTTTGCAGTTAGTTCTTTAGCAGCGATAAAAGCGGATAGCGGCATTCCACCGGCAATGCCCTTAGCCACAACCATGATGTCAGGCACTATTTTTTCGTGTTCGATAGCAAACATTTTACCAGTGCGGCAAAAGCCTGATTGTACTTCGTCAACGATTAGTATTATTCCATGACTGCTAGCGATCTCTCTTAATTCAGCAAAATATCCAGGTGGTGGTATAACGTAGCCACCTTCTCCTTGAATAGGTTCAATAATCATGGCTGCAACTTGAGAAGGATGTACTACTTGATGCAAGAGCAACCGCAATTGGTGCAGAGAATCTTTAGCACAAGCTGCTGGATCATTACGAAATATCGATCTATAGGTGTAGGGAAAGGGTGCTGTATAGATGGGTCCAGGCAGAGGTTCTAAACGTTCGCGGAAGTATAATTTGGAAGTTGTGAGAGCAACCGACATAAATGTACGTCCGTGAAAAGAGCCACGGAAATTTATAATAGCGGGACGCCCTGTTATATACCGAGCTAATTTGACAGCCCCCTCCACAGCTTCAGAACCACTATTGGATAAGAAAACTGAATCTAAATTGCCAGGCGAAATCTGAGCCAATTTTTCTGCTAATTCGATATAACGAGTGTGATGAGTGGTGACTGAAGTATGGATGAGTTGAGAGGCTTGCTCTTGAATAGCAGAAACTACTGCTGGGTGGCAGTGTCCAAGACTATTGACGGCTATACCGCTACCTAAGTCCAAATATGCGTCGTCATTGATGTCATAGATATAAGATCCCCTGCCTTTGACCGCTACGATATTTGTATATCGATCAAGTACGGGGTTGACATATTCAGCATCCAAATCGAGATAATGCTGGGCCTTTTCTGAGGGAACGCGATTAGGATTAATCATCACCTTTTTAATGATCTTCTTTTTTTCGAGCATAAACCCCGACCTTTAGAGTCATTAATTAATGAACTCTCTATCAAAGAGCACCCTAAACAGATCATATCAGCCTAACGACTAGTTTTCATGTTGTTACTGAACAAAAGAATGCCGTTATACGTCAAGCAGCCAATGTATTGAGGGGTTTTGCAGGGATAGTAAGCTTCCTTTCTGGGTATATTCTATGTTAGGGAGTATTGAGGTTCAATGAGAAATCAAATAACTGACGAAAAATATAAGAGATATGTTGGGGGTTTTTGGACCTGGCTGCCAATTATCTCTGGTTTGGCTGTAGCCATAATTTCTGCGACAGTTGATTTCAGTCTGAGAGCCGTTTTTCTCAATAATTTACTTGGACCGGTACTGGGACGTTCGGTTTATCTTTTATTAGGCTTATCTCTCATCGCTATTGGCTTAGCACATGCGCTTGGATTTCCGCGAGGACAGAAAAGAATTCAAACAGCAGAGGCTGCTTTTTCTGAGAGAATGAAAAGGCACCGCAGCTGATTATCACGAACTGGAAGCACTGCGCTTGTTAGTTTGGCGGGCGGCATTCCTGAGCGATTCACTGGCCTTCTCTCCATTATACTTCCTTCAAGGCACTGCGCTTATTAGCCTGACGAGCGGCATTCCTAGTAGTAGTTCTAGTGGAGCGAGTGGCTTTAGTTTTGTCTTTGAAGGCTATTTTTAATACTTCGTCTAAATGTCCAACCGGGATCATGTCTAAACGTTTGTGTACATAATCAGGAATTTCTTGCAAGTCTTTTTCATTAGCGCGGGGATAAAGAACGGTTTTTATGCCGGCGCGTAAAGCGGCTAATACTTTTTCTTTTAAACCGCCTATAACTAATACATTGCCGCGTAAGGTAATTTCACCGGTCATAGCAAGACTGGCTCGCACTGGGCGTTTTGACATGGCAGAAATAAGAGCAACCGCTAAAGCAACACCAGCAGAAGGTCCATCTTTGGGTGTGGCACCTTCAGGTATGTGGATGTGAATATCAAAATTATCTTGAAAATCTGCTTTGATGCCAAATTGACTGGCGTGGCTGCGAATATAGCTGAAAGCAGCTTGAGCTGACTCTTTCATCACTTCACCAAGTTGCCCGGTTAATTGCAATTTGCCTTTGCCTGGCATGGTGTTAACTTCAATAGGTAATGTTTCGCCACCCATTTCTGTCCAAGCTAAACCAGTAACAACACCTATTTGTGGTCCTTGTACTTCCATTTCGCGTGGTGTTTTAGCCGGACCAAGATACTTACTTAAGGCGTTAGGCAATAGGCGCACTGTTGTAGTGGGTTCTCTTACTATCTCGCTTGCTACTTTGCGACAAATGGCGGCGATATTGCGTTCTAAGGAGCGTACACCAGCTTCGCGTGTATATTCTTGAATGATTTTGCGGATAGTTTGATCGGGAATTTTCAGCTGTTTATCTTTAAGCCCATGCTTTTGCAGAGTGGAAGGAATAACGTGTTGTTCGGCTATGGAAACTTTTTCTTCTTCTGTGTATCCAGAGATTCTAATTACTTCCAGTCTGTCATAGAGCGCGCGCGGCATGTAATCGAGAGAATTAGCCGTGGCGACAAAAATAACTTCATGCAAACTAAAAGGAACATCTAAATAATGATCAGTGAAATTTTCATTTTGATCTGGATCCAGTACTTCTAGCATGGCAGCTGTAGGATCGCCCATATAATTACGGGTCATTTTCTCGATTTCATCTAATAAAATGACGGGATTTTTTGTGCCCGCTTGCTTGATAGACTGAATAATACGTCCAGGCATAGAGCCAATGTAGGTACGTCTGTGTCCACGAATTTCGGCTTCATCATTAACACCACCAAGGCTTATACGGGCAAATTCCCGATTCATTGCTTTGGCAATTGATTTAACTAAGCTAGTTTTACCAACACCAGGCGGTCCGACTAGGCAGAGTATAGTTCCTAGTGGTTGTTTGGACAATTTGCGCACAGCTAGATATTCTAAAATCCTTTCTTTAACCTTCTTCAATCCATAGTGTTTTTGCTCTAGAATATTTTCTGCTCTGTCTAAGTCAATAATTTCGCGAGAGCGTTTGGCCCACGGCAAAGAAACAAGAGTGTCGAGATATGATCTAATAACGCCTGCTTCTGCACTTTGGGGCATCATTTTTTCTAAGCGTTGCAATTCTTTTTGTGCTTTTTCTAAAGCGAGGCCAGAGACTTTGGCTTTGGCGATTTTTTGTTTGTATTCAGCAATTTCACCAACTTGTTCGCCATCGGAATTTAATTCTTCTTGAATAATGCGCAATTTTTCGCGCAAATAATACTCTCTTTGTGTTTTTTCCAAGTTGAAACGCACTCGGTCATGGATTTGCTGTTCTAATTCAGCTAGCTCTAATTCACGTGAGAGAAGGTGGCTTATATACTCGAGTCTTTTTGTGCTGTCGATAATCTCTAAACAATGTTGGCGTTCATTTAAATCTAGTCCCAAGTAGGTAGCTATTATGTCTGCTAAACGTCCTGGTTGACCAATGCCAGAGACAGCAAGGAGACTTTCGGGGTTAACCTTTTTAGTGGTTTTAACGAATTGTTCAAATTTTTCTACTGTCACTCGCACCAGAGTTTTTGTAGAGACATCTTCATCAGTAGTTTCGTGCTCGGCAGTGACACACGCTTCAAATACATTTTGTTCGTCTGTAATAGATTCAAGCTTTATGCGGCTTGTGCCCTCTACTAGAGCCTTGACTGTGCCGTCTGGTAATTTAAGCATTTGCATGACTTCAGCCAGAGTGCCTACTTGATAAATATCATCAATGCGAGGATCTTCGGTTTCTGGGTCTTTTTGGGCAACAAGCACAACTAAGCGATCATCGCGCATAAGTGCTTGCTCAAGCGCGGCAATGGACTTAGGACGACTGACGAATAATGCTTGCACCATTTGTGGAAAGACCACAACATCTCGCAAGGGGATAAGAGGAAAGGAAGTATTTTGTATATCGGGCATCAGTTTCTAGGCTATTTCACCTTTAAGTTTAGCCTGTGGTAATTCAAGAAGCTCGGCTGTAGAACGTTTTTCAACTAATTCTTTTGTGATATGGCAAACCTTAATGTCTGAGCGTGAAGGCACTTCGTACATGATCTCTAGCATAATTTCTTCTACTATGGAACGCAAAGCCCGGGCACCGGTTTTGCGTTTAATAGCTTCTTCAGCGATTGCTTTGATAGCCGATTGGTCAAAGTCTAAATCAACACCGTCGAGTGCCAACAACTGTTGATACTGTTTGACGATGGCGTTCTTTGGCTCAACCAGTATGCGTACCAAGGCTTCAACGTCCAGTGCTTCAAGCACAGCTATTACAGGCATACGACCTACAAATTCTGGAATAAGTCCAAATTTTAATAAGTCATCTGGAGCCGTTTCTTTCAGGATGCGGCTAGCTTTTTGCTCGCGCTCGGCAACGGTGAGCGGTCTATCTGAGCCAAAGCCGATGTTGCGATTAGATGAAATACGGGATTCTACAATTTTGTCTAGCCCAACAAAAGCACCACCACAAATAAATAGAATATTGGCAGTATTGATTTGGATAAATTCTTGATGTGGATGTTTGCGCCCGCCTTGTGGAGGCACGTTGGCTAAAGTCCCTTCAATCATTTTCAATAATGCTTGTTGTACGCCTTCACCACTTACATCACGAGTAATGCTTGTATTTTCTGATTTGCGCGAAATTTTATCTATTTCGTCTATATAGATAATGCCGCGTTCAGCCTTCTTAACGTCATAATCAGACGCTTGATAAAGACGCAGCAAAATATTTTCCACATCTTCACCGACATAACCAGCTTCAGTAAGAGTAGTGGCATCAGCGACAGCAAATGGTACATCTAAAAGACGGGCTAAAGTTTGGGCTAATAATGTTTTGCCGCAGCCGGTTGGACCAATTAGTAAAATATTGGATTTTTGAATTTCAACTTTATCGGCCAATTTTGCATTATGGGTGATGCGTTTGTAGTGATTGTAGACAGCTACTGAAAGGATCTTTTTGGCTGTAGTTTGACCAACTATGTGTTGATCGAGATAATTTTTAATTTCCTGTGGTTTAGGAATATCCGCTATCTGAGGAGCCGCGGTTTCAGGGGAAGTACTGGGCGGCGCGCCTTCCAATAACTCTTCATCTAAAATTTCATTGCAAAGATCTACACACTCATCACATATATATACTCCGGCGCCAACGATTAGTTTTTTTACTTGATCCTGACTCTTGGTGCAGAAGGAGCATCTGAGGCGAGTGTCGTTTGTTTTTGACATTGATTTTTCCTATTCTATTTCAACTACGAACTAGCTATCACTTAACCACAGGATATATAAGTAGCAATCTATCTATATTATCTCTTTATATCAACTATTTTCTTAATTATTCATCCTACTTTTTGTTTTCTTATCTCAAAATTAGCACTTATGCGAGTTCTTTGGGGTTAGACAGCAGTTAAAGGCGGCTGATCGAGGCGGACGATAACTTCATCAACAAGACCATACTCCTTTGCTTCTTCGGCAGTCATTATATTGTCTCTATCTGTATCTTTTTCGATTTGCTTAACTGATTGTCCTGTATGTTCAGCCATTAATTCATTCAATTGTCGCTTGATACGCAATATTTCGCGGGCTTGAATTTCAATATCGGTTGCTTGTCCTTGTGCCCCACCTAGTGGTTGGTGAATAAGAATGCGTGAATGAGGCAAAGCTAGTCTTTTGCCCTTTTTACCGGCAGTCAATATAAATGCTCCCATACTGGCAGCTTGACCGAGGCAAATTGTAGACACATCTGACCGTATATGCTGAATAGTGTCGTAAATAGCAAAACCGGCTGTAACCGAGCCGCCAGGTGAATTGATATATAGTCTAATATCTTTTTCTGGGTCTTCACCTTCAAGAAGTAAGAGCTGAGCTACCACCATATTGGCAACGATGTCATCTACCGGAGTGCCCAGGAAAACAATACGTTCTCTAAGTAGCCTCGAAAAGATGTCAAAAGCACGCTCGCCCCTAGCTGTGGTTTCTATAACAGTTGGAGGGTAATAGAAATCTGGAGAAGCCATTGGGGTGATGCTCCAAATATCGAAAACAGATTTGCGTGAAGGTGTAGAAAACGGGCTATTCATCAACGTAAGAACTCCAATTTGGTTTTAACTATTATAGGCCTTGAGTTTATTCAATAAAAAACTCGCAATAAAGGCTCTCGCCTATGTACAGACTAACATGGCTTACATACTAACTTATTAAATATGTAAGGAGGAATTAATTCTCTGTGCTTGACGACTTTTCGTCTTTAGCTGTCGTAGCCGCAGGTGTATAAGTAATTTCGGTGTTTTGTAAAAGAAATTCCATTACTTTGGCGGTAAGCAATTCTTCAAGAGCTTGTCTGTGAACAGCTTCATTGTGAGCAGCTTTTTCTGGTGGCAGACCCATACGGGCAATAAATTCTTCTAGGTGAAGGCGCATTTCTTCTTCAGTAACTGTTACCTTTTCTTCTTTAATGATTGCGCCCAATACTAAACTGGTTAAAACTCGCTTTTCAGCTTCTTCGTATTTCTCTGTTTTTAGCTTTTCGAATTCAGGTGATTTTTCTACATCGTCAAAAGAGCGTCCATTTTGTTGAAAATAATACTTTAATTGATCCAAAAGAAGCTTTTGCTCGCGTTCAATCATTGTTTCAGGTAGGTCTACAGAAGCATTGTTGACGATTGCTTCGACGATCAGCTTTTGCTTGGTCGCCTCGCTGTTCATTTCAAATTCTTCTTTTAAATTCGTTGCTAATCTTTCTTTTAGTTTCTCGAGGGACTCGACGGCAAATTTTTGTGCCAGTGCATCATCT
>JABDBL010000047.1 GCA_013288645.1 Candidatus Melainabacteria bacterium | reverse complement strand
GACTCGAAGGGTTTTTATCCTTTACGTGAAGCGATCTCGCGATATCTTTTTAGAGCAAGAGCCATTCAATGTAATGCAGAGCAAATAATTATTGTTACCGGAGCTCAACAAGCACTTAGTTTGATTGGCAGAGTACATCTTGATTCAGGAGACGCAATAGCCTTAGAAGATCCAGCTTACGAAGGGGCGCGCCATATTTTTCAATCAACCGGTGCTCAATTATGGCCAATTCCAGTTAACGAGGGCGGCTTAGACATCAGTACTTTAGAAGCGCTGGAAACTGTGAAATTTAAGCTACTATATTTAACCCCATCACATCAGGTGCCTCTTGGTCCAACGCTTTCTCTGGACAGGCGGCTCAAAGTGCTTAATTGGGCTCAGCGTACTGGAGCCATAATAATAGAGGACGATTATGACGGTGAATATCGTTATGCCGGACGCACGATACCTGCTTTGTCCGCCTTAGATAATGGTAATTCTGTCATTTATGTAGGCACTTTTTCTAAAGCTCTATTTCCCTCTTTACGCATAGGCTACTTAGTAGTACCGGAAAGACTAGTTCGAATCTATGGCGGGGCCAAAACTTTATCTGATAATTATTCAGCCATACTTGAACAAATAGTTTTAGCAGAATTTATTGATAACGGCAGTTTGGAAAAATATATTAGACGCATGCGTAAATATTATGGACAGAAGCGTCAAATATTAGTCAAGGCGTTAGAAGATCACTTCGGCGAAGCAATAAATATTCTTGGCGACAGCGCTGGATTATATTTAACAGTAAGGTTCAAAACAGATTTAGATGACAATACGATAATCAATCAGGCTGCGGCTGCCGACGTAGGTATTCGCACCACCAGCCGCGACTATTTAGCGGACACTTATACTAAAAGTGAATTCTTCTTTGGTTATGGCGACGTTGACGAGAACCTAATTGAAGAAGGGGTGACGCGATTAGCTAAAATAATTCTAGGTAAAGTGGACAGCTAAAATAATCGGTCATGCTATCCACTTCTGTTTAATAGTGGATAGTGGTGATACATGAAAGTAAGAGCCATTGCCCACTGCGTTAGTTGCACTAATTGAAAATGTTAGGTCTAAACGTCATTAAATTGTAGGGTCAAAAATTTCTGAATGTTATAAAAGCTAGTCAGCAAGTTGCTTTTGCTCGATTATAGATGTACAGGTCAGCGTTTCCAAGGTCTTGCAATTTAGTACCCTAGTTAAGCTAGAGTAAAGGCATCTCTAGTACACAGTTTATCTCAGGCACACACTCTCCAATACATCCACCACCACAGCCTATTTCTCCTCCGCAAACCATTTTTATGGTGCGGAGGCTTCGCCACTTGCAGAGAGAAAGAGATCCAATGCGGCAACTCAATCCGAATATGGTCCATGCGGTTCTCGCGATTCTAGTGGAAGGAACGGTCGGGGGAAAACCAGGATACACCACAGGCACCGCCTTCCTGGTGCCACAGGGCATCCTCACTGCTTATCACACACTGAAGCAAGCTGGGGACAATATCAAAATCTTTGTCTATCATCCCGACATCGGGGAATGCCGCGCCGAACTCGTGGCAAAAGATGAGCGCAAAGATTTAGCACTCCTGCGCTTGAAAGCAAAGCGAAAGTGGACTGAGGACAGAGTCCAGTTGCTTTTCTCCAAGCACTTGCGATTGCCAAACCAAGATTTTATCGAGGAGGATACGCCAGTTTTCATGATTGGCTGCCTGCCACCGAAAGAGCCTCTCGTCGTGGGGGGCTTTTTTAGACACGACCTCGATCCTCGTGATGAGTACATCTCATTGACTCCGATTACCCCTGATCCTGATGCGGCTCGCACTAGCTTCACCTGCACATTCTCTCCGCCAGGATTTTCGGGTGGACCAGTTCTCTTGACGGACGGCTCCGTTATCTCGGTGATCCTGACCTGGCAACAGTTCTTCGGCGAGACCCGCGGCACTACCCTTTCCCAGCTCAGGGAATTCCTTGCGAAGCAGAGTTAGAACGCCGCTCGACCCATTCATTCGCAGCGCAGAGGCTGAGCGAACCAAGCTGCTGCGGATGTTTTCAACTATTCCTGCAGGTGCATTTGCCCTGGTTCGCCAGGAATAGAATCTTTTTCCTACGAGGAGAATTTCGATGGCAGCACAGATTCAACTTGAGACAGTCACGTTCTTGCTTAAGCGCCGTGACTTCGAGGGCGATGCCGACAAGATCATGAAAGCTGCCGGGCTCCAGTATTCCTATTTCGATATCGTCGAGCTGGATGACTGGGGATGGATCAACCTCACTGTTTACTGCTGCGGATGCGCCCCGGATTCACCGCAACGGGTTCATGTTTCTTGTTGGTATCAATACCAGCTGATGGGTTATTGCGGCGGAGATTGTCGCAAGACGCCGGAGACTTACCTTTCCATCACGATGCTCTGCAACGGCCTCGACCAAGCAGACGCTGCTCTTGCCTTCGCCAAGATTTTCGAGGGCACTGAGCTGGAGATCGAGGGCGGTCCAATCAAGGCGCCGGCCTATGATTTCGTGGAGAAGTTGCACCAGGCGATCTCCTGATTGAGTTGTACGGGCGAATATCTTCTAAACCCCTGTCTCGCTTTCAGAGCGAGACAGGGGTTTTTCAATTAGGAGCCGACCAGCAATGGCGGTTATACAATGCAGTCCCCTATGCCGCACCGCACTTCGACCAGCATTACCCTGTCGGCTCGCAGTCTGATCATTGGCATGCTATGGCACATGACCAGGCAGTTGCCACACGCACCGGAGGATGAAATTCCCTCGGATATCATCACCTTCGATCATCAATCCGGGCTGCCCGCGGGAATGACTTTCTGCCAGCCAGCTACCGCCTTTTGGCCGCACTTTGGACAAAAGCGCCACTTTCGCAGTAGGCGCTTGGACGTGGAAGTGCTGGTCCCGACAATCGCTGAGGTGCTTGAGGCAGTTGGCAAAATCGATGATGCCAGCGACTTTCTCAAGGCAGTTGGATTGAACAACAATGTCATCGCCCAACTCGGCATTGCCGACGGCAGCCTGCCGTCTCTCTCCGCCTTCTTCGGGCATCGTCCTTTGCGTGGGCAGGATCGGCAACAATACTTTCGGGAGGATCTAGACAGATTATTCGCCTTCGAAGGACTGTCCGCTGAATCGCAAAGGCAGCACATCGAGCTGCTGAGGGTTGTCTTCGCCCACAACAATCTTCGGTATTGCTCGTTAGTCGGGCACGTTCATCGGGGAGTCGATCAAGCACACCAGGAATTGCGGGCAGTCGTTCAGGACATGCCGACTGCTTTTGCTAGGGTCCTGTTTGGAGTTGTCGCCCAGACTTCCAAATTGGCTTACAAGTTCTTCCTCGGCAAGTCTTGTCGAGAAGTGGAAGAACAAACCCAGGAGTTCGAATATTTTACCCGCCTGTGGGGCCGTTTCTTCCAGATCTACTACTGGGAAGATGAGCCCCCCATCACAAGTCCCACGCGCGAGTTTTTGCCCAAGGGACTTTGGCCATTTCTCGGCGAGATGGAAGAAGTTCTCAACGGTGATCAAAATGTCGAGGAGGAGCCTCAACGAGATCTCGACCTGGACGACGAAGAAGAAGTACCCGAAGACGATCCGCGCATTGACCAGGACAGGTTCGAATTCTATCGGCAACTGGGCTGCAAGCGCGTCGTGCGTCCGAAAGGCTGGTTCGAAGGGCGCGGCTATGTCGCTTATCTAATCAAAACCAAGTCCGGCCGTCCGGTCGCGGTTTTGGACTGCAACCAATACGGCAATGCCGCATACCTTTTCTGGATGCGACAAGACGCTGATGAACACATGTGGTTGACTCAAGCTCAAGATACGAAGAGGGAGGTTCTCACCAAAGCAGGCACTCACGGTCACACATTCATTCGGCGCTTTATTCACTGCACCGGTTGGGAATTGCGTGTCACCAACTGGGTAAATGATAACTAGCAATCCTAGGCCCAAGCGGGTCTAATAGCTGTAACTCTGGTAAGAGTGGAGACGATTGGGTTTAAACCGGCCCAATTTTCTCCCTCTTTTGCTTTTTATCTTTTAGTCTTGATGTTGTTAGAGGCTTGTGCATATTAGCCCACAAAGGGTTAATATGCACAAGCCTAATTCACTAATTAAAGAGATTATGAATATTGCCGAGGAGCACGAAAGACTTGTCCTTTGTTTAGCTATTAGGGAATCTGGAATATCTGCTTGGAAAAACTTACTGATTATGGGTTCTTATTGACTCATTCAATATTTGTTCAACTTGTGTCAATCGATCTAATATTTTTTGGAATGAAGGCGGCTCATTATAAAACATACCAACATCTATCATTGACTTGAAATCAACTTCTAATGCCGTTTGCAATTTACCTTTGGGCACCAGCTGCAAACTACCAGTTAGGCATAAATCATAATTGGCATAACTATAGTGAAAGAAAACCTTTTTATATCTGACCACATCGTGCAATATTTTATAAGCATCCAGTGATTGAAAATCAGAAAGATTATTAGACATTTGGTAGAGATCGTACCAATGACGCGAAAGTCTGGATTTTTCAGGGCGTTCATTGGGTCTATTGCATTCAACGTGTATGAGTGTTGCTTTCTCCCAGTAAGTACGCTGCAAAGCAAGCACCGTGACGATTGGATCTGGAAACAAATAACCTGATAGCACTCGACTGATATATGGTGAGACCTTTCGTTCTTCATTCGGCTCTGTTATATTCCTTCCGCCGAATTCAAGTAAGACAGAAGAAGAAAGATATCCGACCGACTTATCGTCAAATGCAGATGGATAGTGGATATATAGTTTTTCACCATCGCCGCTTAGATCAATTTGTCCGGCTCCTTGGCCAAATTGCTCAGACATAACTTTTTCAAAATATGGCTTGATCTTGTCTTTTGTATATTCAAGTAGAAAATTTTTGAGTTTTTCGCTCAGGCGCATTATTTCACTGCGACTCTCAGTGCCTTTGACCACTTCAACAAATCCTCGATAGTCCACTGTGATATCTATGTCTTCCGAAAAACGATCAATGACCTGATAGACCTTAGATAGAGACGTGCCGCCCTTAAAAGCCATTTGAAGGGGGTTAGGCATGGCAAATAATTGTTGAAGTGCCCAGCAAACCCAAATGTCCTTCTCCAAAATAAATGGCAGCATATCTGTGGCTGGAGCATATTGTTGCAATAATGCAAATCGCTGTTTTTTTGGTAGATTGAGAAAATAATCAGCCATTATTCCTGCTTTTTTCGTACTTATGCAAAGCATCCGCCATCCAACACGGCATCTGATAAGCTGATGCTTTTAAGAATGTGTATTCTTTTGCTGTAAGTTTAGAACGAATAATTTCGAATACTTCATGATTAACTTGTTCTTTGCCTAAATACCAGAGGGCAGATATTGCCATTCCAATTTTTGTACCAGGATAGACAAGCTTGCGAGGACTTACATGTTGTAGCTTAACTGGTAATTTGCCAACCTTGAAAGTACGGGATCGGCCAGTTGTATAAAAGACTGGTCTGACAGGAACCTGGGTAGATAACCCAAAACGTCTGGCCGCTTCCGCGCCACTTATTTCTACTTGTTCGCCACGAACCTTCGCTGCTGCTATTTCAAAAGGTTGCGGCGGTATAATTCCAAATTTTGACTCTTTGGGGCGCACAAATACTCCCCTAGTGGGCTTGGTTAAAAATCCAGTATAAACAAGGCGTGCCAGAGCTTTATCCACAGTAGATCTTTCAGCTATTGAAAGAAACGCAGCCGGCGTAAAAGGCTGACCAGCAGGTAATTTTTTAACTTTTTGTTGTATTAACTCAGCCGTATTCATAAATATCTCCTATCCGAAATATTATACCATTTTCGGAATAGCACTCCAAAAAATGACACATTTTTCGGAAAATACTACAGCCATAATTATCGCTACTATGATTGCCTGCACCACTTTATCTTTTGACGCCTTAAAATGACATAAAAACTCGCATATGGCGGACCGTTATACCAGCTTTCGTCTTTCTTATCTAATTTGATGGCTATGATTACTCTTGTACCAATATCTGTGCAACGCCATTTACCAGTGGCTGTATAGAACTCACAGCCTATGTGAAAGTTTTCTTTTTGCATGGTTGTCCGTTCCTAAAAGAACGTCTTTAATATCTTTAACTGCGATTTGCGCTTTGACGCCAGTAATTATTGCATAAAACCAAGATGAGGCAAGAGTTTAGATGCATCATGAAACTGTTTTTGCTATCTTGAGAAAAATTAAAAACAGGTGGATGCGTCGCGCATAACTAAGAACTGAAACCGACGCGTTTAAAATGGTCCCTTTTAAAGCGTCTGTATACATCAAAGTCTTCATCGAAAGTGATAATTTTAGGATTGCTCAATCGCTCGGAGATGGCAATCAAAGATAGGTCAGCAAAATCTGCTGGGAGGTCTGCATATTTGATATTCAATTCGGCAATGCGCCTATAGTCTTTAGGAATCAGTGGTTCGATGTTATAAATCTTTCCGTCTGCTAAATCATTTAGCAACTTGTTCTGTACCCGCTCATCGCTCTTCATATTCCACATACATTCGGTTATTACAGGGCAAGTTGTGACTAACCGACCTGTAAATTGTTTAAAGAAATCGATTGCTTCATCATGTCGGTCATCTCCATCGTCAAATAAGGCGATTATCGGACCGGCGTCAATTAGAACGTTCACGACACTTTTCTGTGGGCTGCTTTAGTAATAATGTGCTCTTCTACTACCTTCTTGCGATTTCTCCTGGAGGAGGCATTGCCGTTCCCATGTAGCATATGCTTAGGCAAACCACCCATCCTATCTAAAACACTCCCTGGCTTTATTTGTACGACCCGAGACGGTGCTGTCTTCAGGGCGGCTATAGCGCGTGAAGATTTTTTAGTAGTTGTAGATGATAATGTTTTTTTCTGAGCTTTCATAATGTTAGCCTGCCACCCAATACAAGTATATCGCCTCAAAACTATTCTAATTTATTATAGCTTTTAGTTAGCCGAGCTTGCGTTAATTTTAAATTCGCCGCTAAGGTAAATTGACCTCTAATAAAGATCCCCCCTTTAGTCCCCCTTTTTATGCCAAGTGGTTCTGGATTTTGCGAGACTGTGCGAGGTTGTAAATTACCTCAAAGGTAAGCCACTTGAACGTTTCTGGCTGCCCGTCCGGGTTTGCGGGATCGCCCCTGGTAGAATCCCACCCTCTCCGCCAATCACCCCGAGAAGGTCAACTGGTGAGGCTTTCACGGATCCGCCTGATCCAAAGACCCCCCTGTAGTCCCCCTTTTTTAAGGACAAAAGCTTTGGTTCATTAATTGACTTTATTCAAGGCTTATTCAGTTGCCTTTAATAGCTCTATTTAATAGGCATATAGTCCATTAACCAAGACAGACCAAGGTCGATAATTTGATCCAGATGCCGTAAAAAATTGTGTTCAGCGCCAGATAGAATTTCATGATGCGAACCAGCGGGTAAAAAATGCAACGCTCTAGAAGCTATCTCTTTAAGCATTAGCTCCTCGCTATCTCCGTCGCCATTTATTACTAATATCGGGCAGCCTACCTTATTTAAATACATTTGCTGATCAAATTCTGCAAAGTCGTCTAACATTTGTTTGTCAATAAAAACAAATTGTCTAGGACCACTTTCAAGTTTGTATGAAATTTGACCAGATTTTGCTAATTCATTAAGCTGTTCTTTGGAAAAGGAGCTATACGCTCAAATCTGCCACTGGATGTTTTATCACTGATAAAGCCGTGAGCCATAATTACTATGACATCTGAATCTGCAGGATATAAATTTGCTGCTAAATTGAGCTTTCGTGAATTTTGAAAATTGATATGTTGTATGTTCACACGAATTCCATTATTTTTTTATAGTAATCATTTAGCTTATTGTGGGCTTGTTCAAGAGTTAGCTTAAGTCCAGCTTGCTTAGCTAACTCGGGATATATTTCGTTCCATGATTCAGGCGGCGGTTTAAGAGTTTCTGGCAACTTTATTGAATCAAATACTTTCTCTATAGCTCGGCAAATCTTTTCTTTATCAAGTCCCCGATCTATGAGCAGATTGAGATCAACTATATCTTTAGTGCGTGTGTTTTCCCGATCATCCCACTGAACCATGTAAGCATTAAGTTTTTCAGCGAACATTGTTTCGCTACAAACAAGAGAAACAGTAGGGTTAGGTATGCCTGCAAAGCCAAGAACATTTTGGGCTATATGGCTCTCGGGTGGAAAAATTTCAATTTCCTTTATCTCTATATCAATATGGAATTCGCGAAATACTCGGCCATCCACTTTGGCAACAATAGTGAGACGCGTACCACCGCCTTCCGCATTTTTTAAATGCTTTGCCCCTTGTTTTACTTCAAAATTAAAATAGTCATCAATGTCTTTTTCTAACACCACTCGCACATATTCCCTTATTGCTTCAGCTTGTTTTTCTCGATTAGCAATTAGCAGTTTTTTCTCGATTATGGTGAGATCCATATCTCTCGTTAAGCGTGCCGTGTTTAAGCGTAGCTCCAAAGCATAGCCACCCTTAAGAGTTGTCTTTTCAGGATCGAAGCGCACTAAGCAGCGCTCAAAGGCTACAATGCGTGTGTGATCTTGATATTGAGTACCAGGGCGGTTTTTCCATGCTGCACGCACTTTATTTTCAAGCGCTTGCCTGAAATCACCGGCCGAGCTATATTTCTTTAATCCTGTCATAGCGCATTTCCTTAAGAAGCTGAATGAGTAAAGTTTGTTCTCCCGTTGCCAAATTTGCCTTCAGCAGTTGATGGTGTGTAATAAGTCCCTGTCCCAGAGCATCCTCCATAGCTGAAATCAAATGATGCCTTGGTACATGACCAGCTACAAGCAAATCAATGATAGTTTTAAGTGGTGTCGTAAATGGCACATGATGCATGATCTTTATGTCGGACTTACGCAATTTAGCATGATAAAGTTTCATCGAATCCCAACCTCCAGGAGGTGGTGCGTTTCTTCTAAAACCTGGTGGCACTGTCATTGTATTTCTTTGTAGAGTCCAGGAACCAAGATTATACAAATCCAAAGCCATGTCGTGAGAGATTACGCCCTGTGGAATTCCTTGCTTATTACATGTCCACAGATAAAGAATCATAAGGTCTGGATAATCAGGACGAGGATAATTATTCAAACGATAAATGCCCCGCCACTCCCGCTCCCAGTCACCATTGTGAACGTGATAAGACTGACTTTGTTGAACATAGCCTGCTTCTTTTGCTTGCAGATAGGTAAAATAGCCATCTTGGTTATAGGCTATATTATAGAGTCCCCGAGCCGCCTCTTTTGATGAAGACATGACAATTTCTCCATGATCAGTTAACTTGAAATGATTATAGCATGAATAACATATATTTTTTGTTATCCATGCATCAAAACGATGCGAGCATTTGACTAAAAGATCCCCCCTTTAGTCCCCCCTTTTTATGCAAAGATGTGCTGAATTATGCGAGACTGTGCGAGGTTGTAAATCACCTCAAAGGTAAACCAGTTCAGTGTTTCTGGCTGCCAGCCTGCGTTTCCGGGATCACCCTTGGTAGAGTCCCACCCTCTCCGTTTTATGTCTGGAGAAGCTGAACTGGTGGGCGTTTCAGGGATCGACCGATCCGAGAGGGCCCACTTAAGGGCCCACTTTTTTACTTCAAGTGCCTTCATCCTACTTCCTCAGTTAGCTAAACTTGAGGGATCTAAGGGTAGATGAGGACGCCAGAAAGCAGCATCGTTCAGAACGTATGTAAAAACTTTAAAATCAGTCTATTGCTATAGCACAGCAAGCGAAAATTATCGAAGACCAAAAAATGTGAGCTTCTATTGCTGCTGCAGATGGAGAAAACAAGCCAATGATGAGCGGCAATCGCCACATGCAAAATCATTTGGAAATAGAGGTAAAACAATAAGCAGCTGCTTTAGAAGAAAAGAAAATAAAAACAAATCGAGAAGTTGACTAAGTAAGTGGCAGGCCACTAGTCGTTTTGACTCTCCAACAAAAATGTAGCTATTGGATGGCATAGAATAGAAAACGTAGCCGAAGTGACAATACTGAGTTAGTCAGCATTATCACTTCGACTAAACCTAGCAATTGATCAATCATGGTCTGGCCGGCTGCCGCATGTTTGTCCCATGCGGCACCAGATCGTGTGGCCTTCGGGGTGTTCCTCTCGGAACATCAAAAGATCAGCCCTCCATTCCCACCCGCTGCAGCGAGTTTTATGTTCTTTGCACCAGACTTGATCTCGCCAAATCCAGCACCTAACATAATATCCATCCTCCCTCCGCTCAAGTCCGCCTTCGGGATAAGAGCAATGGATTCGTATCGATTCTGGATATCGGGTCTGAAGATCCTCCAAGGCCTCAATATTCACCTCATCGTACTTGTCGTCGTGAACTTTAACGACAACTTGAGCACGGTTGTTAGGTCCGAATCGCTCGATAAATGCGCGGGTTTCAGCCGCCGTCTCCATTTCTTCGAGAGTCAAACCTCTGGACAGTCCTTCTTCGTAAACGGGCACGATGTGTCTGAGAACGGACAGGATTCCGGGTTCGTCCTCATATTCATCCTCGACCACCGATGCCTTGGGAGGCTTGGGCAAATTGGCCAATTGTGCGGCTTCTTTAGCCGTCTTGAAGTTCAAATATCCTTTCATGATAAGCCCGGTCGGAAATTTTCCCGCTTCTGCCTCTTCCTCTGTCACGAGTGTGATGTAACAGGGGGACCGGCTCCACTCGTCACTCATTGGAATGGTCGGCGAATGAAAAAGGATTGCTTCGAGCTGCCTCGTCAGATCCGAATTTCTCTCATCGAAAGTGATCATCATGATACGCCTCCCTTGATGGTGTGAGAGCTATTTGGGCTGTGTAATTGTGAATACTACAGACGTCACCTTCCCTAATTCACAGAACAACTGTGAATTTATATTTTGAGAAAGGAAGTAATGCTGTTTGGGGTTGCTTTTCCGAAATTGTGAAAGTCTATCTTGCAATTTACCTTAGTAAATTAAGATTAGCCAAATCAAGTTTTATGCTCTTTTGTAACTGAAAACAAAATTGGGTAAGAGCAAGGTTTTCCTAGCTAATGGTCTTAAGACTCAAATCTATGATTTAGAGTTTAAATATAAATTTTTTCATAGTAGTTTGAGTATAGTAATTAAAGATAGTGATGTTCGAAATTAAAACTGGAATGTTATTTTTGCTTTTCATCAATGAACTTAGATTTAAAGTATAGAAGACCGGACTTTTGACTTGTGCATACTAGCCCATTGCGGGATAATATGCACATGCCAAATTCGTTAATAAAAGAAATCATGAATATTGCCGAAGAGCACGAAGGATTAGTCCCTTGCGTGGCAGCTAAAGAAGCTGGGATATCTGCCTCCGCATTAGTAAAGATGGCTCGGCGCGGTCGGCTAGAGCGTATAGCCAGAGGCGTTTATCGCCTGCCTTTATTTCCAGCGTCAAGTTCTAAATACAGTGACTATCATGAAGTAATTGCTTGGGCACGTGCTGGGCATGGACCACCTGCCGTTATTTCGCATGAGAGCGCGCTTGCCCTTTATGGCATTTCTGATGTGTTACCAGCAAAGTTCCATATAACAATACCTAAAAATAGCAGATTTTAACGTAGAACCATACCAAGTAAAATCGTTGTTCATCATGGCAATCTTAATGCCAAAGACATAACAAGCCAGGAAGGTGTGCCAGTGACCAGCATTGAGAAAGCTATTCAAGACGTTATTGATGGAGGACAAAACGATTTTGCTGCTCAAGCAATACGTGATGCCCGGCGACAACAATATATTGATCGAAACGCAGCAACACGGTTAACAAATTACCTTGCAAAACACAGGCTGGAACAACGACAGCAATTAAAAAAACTAACTGAAATGAGCAAAGAAGCAGGATTATACGGATGATAATAATCTCCCTCACCAGATAGTCTTCAATCCGCTAGCGTTTATTTTACTGTCACGAGTAACCAGAGGCAGACCCAAATGAAGAGCCGTAGCAGCAATAATACGATCTGGCATATCCGGGATCAAACTCCTCTGTATTTTTGAAACTGTCTGAGCTACTGCAAGGTCTAACGGTACCAAAACCCATCTTGAGCCGGGATCTTGTATGCCATCCTCCAAGGTATCTGCTGCATCTGATGGAAGTCGTCCTTTCTCAATCAAGTACACTATTTCAACCAAAGTAATGGAAGATAAATAAACGGCATCCCCACCTGCAAGAGCATTATTAATTGCAGCACGAGCGCGATCAGATAACCGAGAAGACTTAAGAAAGTACCAAATCGCCGAATGGGTATCAGCAACCAGAGAAGGCATTAAATATCATCTCGCGGAAAACCTGCCCAACATTCTTTTCGTGCATCATCAATATCTTTCTCGCTTATGTCACCAATTCCAAGATTGGCCCATAGTCCCTCAAGACTGCGAGTACGGTTATTACCGGCAGATTTCTTTTGCAAAAACTCAATGAAATCTATTGCTTCACGTTGCTGTGATACAGGGAGCTTATGCCATTTTTCCAAAAATACTTCATCCAAGCTCATATTCAATTCTTACTCTTGATCTCTCGACGCATGGTATTAAAATTAGTATACCTGTTTTTTAGAGATTGCAAACTAATTGCTATCTTTACTCCCTTACCACCTTCCACAAAATAATTAGCAAATTGGTTTTTACCTCATGCGCTTATTTGATAGAAATTGGGAGGGCGCCCTTTCTTTTTATTTAATATTATTGCTCAACAAAAGCATTCCGTCAGGTACATAACTGAAGTTTTCTCGGATGGCGAATTTCTTCAATTGCTCCTTCATAATTGATTTCGCTGAGCTGATTTACAAGCAAACTTCGCTCGTGCATGCTTAATTTAGACTCTGCCATTTGTTTATGGGTTATTAGGTGCTGATCTAAGGCTTTGGTCATGGCTTCCCGTAAATGATGCGTAGGCATATTCTTAGCAACCAGCAAATCAATAATCGTTTTAAGAGGAGTGGTGAAGGGCACACGGTGCAGTATTTGGATGTCCACTGGACTTAGAATTGCGTGATGAAGCACTATAGAATTCCAGCCACCAGGGGGATTTGCAATGCGACGAAAGCCTGGTGGGACAGTTATAGTGTTTTTTTGCTGTGTCCATGAGCCAAGACCATATAGATAAAGGGCCATATCGTGTGAGATGACACCTTGGGGGATGCCCTGTCTATTGCACGTCCATAAGTAAAGAATGATCAAATCTGGATAGTCAGAGCAAGGATAATTGTTTAAACGATAAATGCCCCTCCATTTACGTTCCCAATTGCCGTTGCGAACGTGATAGGACTGACTTTGCTGGCTATAGCCGAGTTGTTTTGCCTGTTGATGGGTAAAATACCTGTCTTGACGACAAGCAATCTTATACAGGTTTCTAGCAAGGTCTTTTGGCGAATTCATAAATGCCCTGAAACTGTCTAATCAAAGAGAGTCACTTTAGTATAAATAACAAACTCTCTTTGTTATTTATGCAATAAGCTAAAAAAGGTGGTGGGCAAAAAAGGCCCACTTAAGGGCCCACTTGTCATGCAAAAAGGTGCGTTGCCATGCGGAACGTTGCGAGGTTAGAAATCCCTGGAAAGCTCAGCCAGTCTAGTATTTTCCCGAACCAGCTTGACTTTGCAAGATCCCCCATAATAGAATCCCACCCTCTCCGCCAAATTTTTTTGTTCAGTAAGAATCCACTCTTTAAATATTCAAGACTGGCTCAATAATTTACCCGGTGCGGTATTGCGTATTGCAGGGTTAATTCATGTGGCTAAACTTATGCAGCAGCAAATCGATATTGTTTTTAAATTGCCAAAAGATCAAAGGCTTGAACACATGAACCTAGCTATTTTGTCTCCTCAATCTCAATTTGCTGTGAAAATCTGCCAGATAATTTAGCAATAAAAAAAAGAGACAATGCAACCGCTGCTTAAACGCACAGCTATTGCTTGACAACAAACTTCCGTCCAGGCAAGACTTGACAACATGAGAAAAATTTCCAGACTCTTGATAGCATTAAATTGCTTCTTTATAATTAGCGGAAATGCTGATATTTACTGGTGATGTCTGCTCTTGATATCACTACGACCCAAGGTTTCTTGAAGCCCTTCTCAAGGTTTAACTTTAATAGTTTTATTTCGATATTTTCGATATAATTGAAAGTAATCGCAACTAAGGAACGATATTTATGGAAAATATACTAGAGCCAATTTATGCCCCAACTGAGCAAGCAGAAATTGCTGCCTTTGGTAAAGCAATTGAATCTGCTCGTACATATGGAAAGATAATTGCTGGCGGCAAGGAAATACGAGTGCCAGATTCAATATTCAAAATTCTGGCTCAAGTAATACCAATGCTTACTTCTGACCATGCAGTTTCAATTGTGCCGGTTGATCATCTTTTAACTACACAACAAGCAGCAGAGCTATTGAATATTTCACGGCCTTATCTAATCAAATTAATAGACTTGGGCAAAATAGTTTGTACTAAACAAGGCAGCAAACCGGGCAGCCACAGACGTATCCGCTTTGAAGACCTGATGGAATATAAGCATAAACGTAGTTTGGAACGGCGGCAGCAATTGAAAAAACTAACTGAAATGAGTAAGGAAGCAGGATTATATGAGAAAAAATGAACATGACGACATGGTGTTTTCAGACAGAGTTGGGCTGGTGCAAACTGAAGCTGAGAAATTGGCAGTTTTGAAAAAAGATTTGCAGGAAGGCTTGGATGACGTTGCAGCAGGCAGAGTAAGCGAAATCGATGAAGTGTTTGCCCGACTTAAAACGCAATTTCCTGAGGAAAATGTTCGAGTATAATTAATAAAAAGGCGCAGGCGGATGACAAACATAGCACAAACAATAAAAGAAAAAAGAAATGAGATTTTGAGCATTGCTGATCGCAATGGCGCTTACAATGTGCGAATATTTGGCTCGGTAGCTAGTGGAGATGCAACTGATAAAAGTGATGTCGATTTTCTTGTTGATATGCAATCCGGTCGGTCATTGTTGGATGTTGCAGGACTAATGATTGATCTCGAAAAACTTTTAGGCTGTAAGGTTGATGTTGTTACAACTAACGGGCTGAAGAAATCAATTAAAGATGATGTTTTCAGTGAAGCCAGGGCCATATAGAAAAGCAGATTAACTGATTCTTGCTATATAATGAACTTAATAAGGTGCAGCTATGTTTACAAAATCCAAAAAGTTAACCTGGGCAACCGCAAATCTGCGAAAGCAGTCAGATAGGGATGCTTTGTTCCTTCAAGAAGAAAAAAAAGCAGCTGAACGCGTAAAACAAGCATTTAATAAACTCAAGGCCCAAGGCATAGTTGATGAGCATGGCAATTTACTCTCCAAGGAGCTGCCTAAAGACATGCAGCCAAGTTCTGAATGTGATGTTGGCGGCTAATGCAGCCTAAAATGATTATTGTTGCCGGACCGCCAGGGAGCGGAAAGTCAACAGCTTTTCCAGTCAATAGTTTTGAATTTGATTATTTTAACGCTGATGACCGAGCAGCAGAAATAAATAATGGTTCTTACCAAGGTATTCCTCCGGCGATACGCACTATCGTCAATCAAGAATACGAGCAGTTTGTTGCAGAGCATATTGTGGCAAAGAAAAGCTTCGTAATAGAGACCACTTTGCGCACAGATATTACTTTTAAACAGGCAGCGGCGGCCAAAGAAGCTGGCTTTCAAATTGATATGCTTTATTTAAGTGCTGGCGACTTAGAGACATGTATCACACGAATAATAGGTCGTGCCTTAGGTGGAGGACATAGCGCACCAGTCGAACAACTCAAAAAGATTTATCAGGCAAGTTTGAACAATTTACCGCGAGCAATTAGCGAAATAGATAGCATCCGGATTTACGATAACAGCTTTTCCGGTAAACCACCTGAGCCGATATTAGAAGCCGAGTTTGGACAGCTAAAATATGTGCTGACACCATTGCCTGAATGGTTAGCCAATGCTCTTACAGAAATTAAATTTTGAATTTAGTTGGTATAAAAAAGATCCCCCTTTAGTCCCCCTTTTTCATGCCAAGGAGTGCGGAACCATGCGAGAACGTGCGAGGTCAAAAGTTTTGAAAAGCCCAGCCAGATTATCAATTTCAGCTAAGTATCAGGGTTTGCAGGGTCATCCCAAGGAGAATCCCACCCTCTCCGCCATATGCCTGGAGACGCTGACTGGTGGGGCTTTTACTAAACACCTGATCCAAAGACCCCCCTTTAGTCCCTTCTTTTTTGCGTGGCTCTGCTTAGCGAGAGACACCATTAAATATCTTCAAAGTTTGTCAGAAGGTATGTAAAAACTGCATAAGATAAAAGCAGGCAAAGGAACAAATTGAAATAGGTAAGGAAACGAGGCTGTGTGCTGGATAATATTGTCAAACATATTTCCTAATCGACAAACAGTAAGGCGATCATGAATAGAGCACAAAGGATAAAACAACTAAGAAATGAGATTTTGAATATGGCTGCCGTGAGTCTGGCAGTCAAGATCCGCAATCCAGGCTGCACATATTGTGCTATTAACTACTAAGAAGCATTTATCAGTGGGCGGAGCCAAACGGTGAAGCTCCGCCCACTGAAGGTTTGCTAATTGCCGAGCTGGAAAGTCCACTCGGCGGTCAAGGGCGAGGGGGAAGGAATTGCCAAAAGGAAATTCCCTTCCCCTCAAGAGGGTTGACTCTGTCTAGCCTAGCGCTTAGGCTGCCTTGCAAACACTGCTGCATCAGTCGCCGTCGCAACCGAAGTGGCAGTTCTGATTGCAACCCAAGTTGCAGCCTTTTTCGTCGCATGAATAGTTGCACTGGTTGCAGTTGTTGGCGTCGTGCCGCAGACTAACCCAGATGTCGGCGGGCGGAAGCTCTCCGAATACCTCCTGGTACTGCCGGAGGGTCCGTTCGTAGCCATTACGCAGTACAGATCTGTCAGCAGGAGAGCTTGACGGTTCGTGGTCCATGTACCTGCCGAAGAAGCGTTTGCACATCTTCCGGTACCGCCGGGTAAACAGGATGGCGAAATGCCAGGCCTCATCGACGGCCGGCGATGGAACATGGGATGCCCCAGGGTAGTTTGCCCAGAGCAAGACGAAGCGGCGGAACTCCTCCACCACCCTTTCTGCGTAGGTTTGATCCCAGCCCATCTTGCGGACGAGCTTGTCAACGAAAGTACAGCCGGGGTCGGCCTCGGGATTGCCGAAATCCCATGTGAGAAGACCCAGTCGGGCTTCCTCGCGGCCCATCAATTTGCTGCTAATACGACGCTCGATGACGTCATGACCCAATGCAGTATTCACGATCTTCCTCCCTTGTGGGGAATGCAAACTTGCGTCCAAATCGGGAGACGCAGACCCGTTTGCGCCAAATGGCGCAAAATACCCTCGCCAGGAATTGAACCTACTTACTAAGCCTGGAGAGCCTAGTCTGTGCTGCATTGAATAGCAGCGAGGGTAAACTTGTTGACAAAAGTTACAACGCAGTGCTCACCACCACCATATGAGCGTGAGTCCGAAGAACTGAAAGCGGCGCTTTGCATAGCGCCAAAGAGCAGGCGGTTCGCCGAAATACCTTCTGTAGAACTCAAGGGTCTGAGCAAACAGCTCGGGCACCGCCTCGGTATCCTTCAATTTTGCCACAGGGCGGTGGTGAAACATCCGACCCAAAAGCTCCAAGCTCATGTCGTGGTACGGAGTGGTGTAGAGCAGGGCGATGTGCCAAATCTCGTCGACCATCAGTCCCGGGACAATGGACACATCCGCCGGTGTAACGATGCGGATGAAGAGGAATTTCCTAAATTCCAGGATGACCTTCTCGGCCTTCCGTTGCGACCAGCCGGTTTCCATCATGACCTTGTGGACGAAGGAAAGCCACGGCTCGGCCTCTGGATTGCCGAGCGGATAGTTGAGGACCTGCTGCCAGATCGCGGCTTCAGACGAGCGGGGGTCGATGCTGAGGTTTGTTGCGATGCCGTTCATGGTAATTGTCCTTGCAGAAGAGGGGAGTTCTGATTTGTCCGAAGATGTTTCCCTTTGCAGAAGAAAGGGTGTGTCTCTTGGGCTGACGCACCCTTTCTTTCTGGCAGACATGGAAATTCACCTATGTCTGCATGTACATGGCGAAATCAAAAGGCGAACTTCCTGTCCTTAACCACTGCTAGGACACCCGCAGCCGCCGCCGCGAGAACCACCACCGCCACCACCTCCGCTCGCGCCGAGAGCGCCGATGACGCCGATAACGATTACAATACCGACGCCGATAGCCACTGGACTAGTCCAGCCGGCTTCGGCGACCAGATGCGAAACTGTTGCCAAGACGCTGTTGAGAACTGCAGTACTCACGATCTTCCTCCCTTATTAGGGGTGAGGATTTTGCATCCTAACGAATTAGGGTAGGATGCGCACCCGGCTGCGCCGATTGGCGCATTGCCCTCGCCAGGAGTTGAACCTGCTTGCCAAGCTTTATAAGCTTAGTCTGTGCTCCGGCAATAGCAGTGAGGGTAAGGTCTTAAGCAAAATCTTTGCGATAATCCCAATGGTTTAACGCAGCTGCAATATTTGTAAGCGCCACTATTAATTTGAGAAATTGGCTTAATCTTGTACACTGTTATGCCACTATCCATGGCGAATGAGCCATAAAATTGCTTGCCTGATTTTTGCAATTGTCCGCTCTGGCGCTTGGATTGTCGTGTTCTCCGGTTTTGCGTTTATTGTTTTTATGTGGTGGCGATCCTAAAGGATCGTCG
>JABDBL010000046.1 GCA_013288645.1 Candidatus Melainabacteria bacterium | reverse complement strand
AAATAATCAAAAGAATGTTTATAACACTCTGCGAGTAGCTACGGTTGTTCCTTTGCCTGGCGGATTAATACTTAATTTAGGTGGAACTCCTGTAATAATGGCTACCGTAGGTGCGATTAGTCCAGATATCGTGTTTAATAAGCCTATCGATAAGATGGTAAGTCATCGGCGACTAAAAGGCATGGGCTACGGTTTTGTCACCAGTTTACCTGGTGCATTTTTTGTACAATCAGTGGTAGAAAAAGGAAATGAGATTATTTTATCCAAAGGCGATGAATTAATGATTGATATTACCATTAGCAATCAATTAATCCAGCAAACTCCATCCAAGCCGCCGCCTGAAGCCTTAGTAGTAAAAGCAAAGCTGCTTGAGGAAGAGATTTTCCCGCAAAAACATTCTGATTTACCCCTTAAACCTTCCATCGAATCTAATTCTAGCGACGAGTACTCTACAACAAAGGAAAAAACTGGGGTGAACCAAGCGGTTGTTTCAGATCTCGAATCACAAATTGCTGACTAACAATCTAAAATCTAGAACTAATGTCCAAGACTAACAACCAAAGAAAACACCAACCATAGAACCAGGCTTCGTTCGATTAAGTCAGAGGCGCGAGCTATATCAGACAAGTCAGGAACTTTTCCGCGGCCAAGTTTAGAACGCGTTTTTAATTGACCTTGATAAAATAAATCTCCACCAATTTCTAGATTTAGGGCTCCCGCTCCTGTTGCTACAACTAATTCAGCGTTTGGACTATTCCAGGTTTTTGCTTGCCCGTTTAAACAGTACCAACCATTTTTCATGTCTCCCAGTAATATGTAGCTAAAAGCAGCCATCCGAGATGGAGCCCAGTTTAGAACACTATTTACTTTGCCTACAAGCCAACCAAAATTTTTATAGTGAGGACCTTGATAGCCCCACATATTATTTAAAGTGTGTACGAGGGTACATAGCACCACGCCTGGTGCTCCTAACACAAGGAACAAAAAAATAGGAGCTAAAATCATTTCACTGCCATTCTCAATAATTGACTCTATGCAAGTCGATATAATATCTTGCCTGTCCATGTGATTAGTATCGCGATTAACTATAGTGGCAAGATTCTTTCTCGCCATTTCAAGATTTTCACCAATGAGAGCGTTTTGCACATCCAAAGCATGTTGTTTAAGATTGTGAGCACCGATCGCTAAATAAAGGATAAAAACATTAAAAACGAAATTCAGTGGCACAGGCAAACTCTGACTAATAATGGCCGTGAGCGCGACAAAAGGGAGGACTAAAAATACTGACGCCAATGCGCCTTTAATTTTTAGTGATATTTCCGCAGCTTGATTGGCTGTCTTATCGGATTCCTCCGAGACTGGATTTGCTTGCTGGGACTGATCTGCTTGTGGAGTATGCTTGCTAATTTCATCTTGTCGATGCCAATGATCTTCTATATAGGTAGCAAAGCGAGTAAAGCCTTTCAATGGGTGGTAAATTGGCAACTCGCCAAAAAGCCTGTCAAGGAAGACAGCTATTGCTACTGCTAAGAAATTCGCCATTTTTTAACCCTAAGAATCAAACAAGGATAACACGAAAGTTAAATCTGAAAATTTCAAACTAGGACAAATCATGTCACCGATTTGCCACGTATCTAAGTCTATTTTCTTACCATCAGATTGGAAGGTAATTAATATGACAAACTCATTAACTAATCAGTCAAATCCACTTGCCTACCTTATTGCAAATTTGAATCCTTTTTTTTTGTTAAGTACTAATTCACAATCAAGTCCTGAATCTCTTAATTCTGATAAAAAGACTAGGGCACGCATTTTGCCCAAACAAATAAGACCCTCTTATATCTTTGCTCCAGAATTTTTACCTTGGCTAAAGTCATGCGCAATCAATATTTCACTCGCGGCAGAAAGAGCCAAGATAATTACTTACACTATCCCTTTGCTAGGCATAACGAATAGACCACTAGCCGGATACAAAAAAGCCGGACTAAATTTATTTAAGACATTTGTCAAATTAACGCCAAAAGCAAATTTGAACAATCTTGATCAATGCACAATCGAATTCGGCATGCGTTTGCCAATGAATGCTCGCGATTTCGCTGAAGAAATTCACAGACAAATATATTTATCTACTCCACGTATAAAGACAAAAGGACGATTAACATTCTATTGCCACAACTCCGTTAGCACCCCTGTGACAACGGATCTGGAAACTTTGCGCCTATCAGTAATCAAAACAATGCCAACAATAAATATCGATTGGCTAGACCCCAGCCTGAGCTGGGAAGCACTGTGGAATCCATGTTCTCAATTAGAACCAATAAAGTCAAAACTAGAAGATAAGCTAATAATATTTCTAGATCAACTTATTGAGCATGTATGCGCGAGCCGCTGTAATGCAATTATACAGAGGCGCCACTGCTTTTTTGACAGCACTTATTTACAATATCGCAAAAATCAAATGCTACCTGAATTCAACAAGGTAATATACGTACCAAATTCAGACATACAAAATAACCGCATCTTCGATTTGTTTAGAGAAGAAAATAATTTGCTTGGCTATGTCAGTCAAAAATCAAATAGCGAGTTTTATAAAGTTAATTCTGCTTTGACTAAAGCAGATGATGATTTAGAGTGGCTGCCAGTAAATATCTAATAGATTGCCGGACGGGGGTTTCTTTTGTCGCTTTTCTGTTCCGTTTCTGCAACTTTTTCGTCGCCTGTTTTGGGTGCATACTGTGCCAGTTTGTCTGGATCTAAGTCTTCGTATTGTCTGTTAAAATCGTCATTTAACATCGGTTGTTCACGGGTTTCCAGCTCTGGCTTACCAGTTTTTTTATCTATTACTGGGTTGCCTTTCCAATCTACTTTGTCTATAACCGCTTTCTGTTTACTCTCATATACAGGTTGTCCTTGAGCATTAGTACCAATTCGTTCTTGCCACATTTCAACAGAATGTATTGGGGTCTCTCCCGTACCGCCAAGTTCACCTGAGCCATAACCAGAAATGCCTTGCATATTCTTAAGGTCAATTGTCTTGCAAAGTTGAGGCCCGTCTTTACACTCTCTCATTTTTTCTCCCCGAAAAGCCACTGTTTGAGAAATCTGTCTATCCAAGACCACCCCTCCGTACTTTTGCATTGGGTCTTTTATACCGCATTCTTTAGGGAAAGTTTCTTTGAGCACACCAGTGCTTGGATCGTAAGTTTTTGAAATGGATGGAATTGTGTCTCGATAATCATATATCGGTATTTTCCTACCGCCAAAACCAAGTGTTGTCCCTCTTTTATATTCTTCAGCAGTTGGTTTGGGGTCCGGGCTAGCTTCGCCTACCGCTGCCCTGGCTTTTCCTGGAGCTGTTGTAGTATCGCCGTCTAACATAGCAATCGCCACTGCAGGTACGTGAGGTGTGCCATCACCTCTGTCTGCACCAAACGTTCTTGCACTTGGACTGCTTGGTGCGGAACCCTTTGGCCCAGGGCTTAAGTCACCCATATTTTCTGCAGCATAGCCTTGCAAAATGTTGTGCGTTTTAAGTTGTGCCTGGTCGCCGCCAGCAGTGGGACCCTCTGGAAGTCCTTCAGGGGAACTGTTAATTGCTGAATTTCCGTGTGCCATAATGATTTTCCTGGTAAATGCGCTTGCAACAGTCTGCGCTTGACTACAGCAAGGAGAATTAAAATTATACGCTTGGCTAGAGCAAAGTCAAGCCTGATTATGGCATTTCTACTAAATTAGGCCATTGACTAAATGAGTGCTCAACATTAATTCGGGACTTAATCTTGTTCAGCAGCCTCTTTTGTGAGTATATGGGCTGCCGTTTCATCTCTATGTTTTTGCAAATAAGGCATAAATGGCGTGCCGCCGGTCCCTACTTCATGGGGATTACTTTGGCTCGATTGGTGTTGCTTAAATATATAGTCATTGGCATATTCTAAATGTTTTGTACGGAAAAGCTCCATCCAATGCACGCATTGGTCATATACATCTCTTAGAGCCTTATTTTTAGGCATTTTTTCGATTACAAATTCTCTAATCGCTGGGCCTTTTTCTATTGTTTCAATAAAGGCGCGATGCTTAGGCGGCATATAGTCACGCATTTCATTTAAATAATGACGCATATAGTCATCTTTGTGCACCACCCCTAGTGCAGCATCAATAGATGGAATAATGGAACTCTGTGCCCCTGTTTCGCCTCTAAAACTCTTCGGTTTGCCATTATAGTCCGTCACGTCTGTATAAATAAGCCCTTCCTTAAATACTGGATGATCACGCCAGCCATGAATATATGGTCTCACCCGATTATAGTAAATATAGGGATCACATTTTTCGCGCATACGCAGTAAACTGGCATACATAGCAGTCAATGCCTTTTCCATCAGTCTCAATTCTTCTTCAAGCATTTTCTCATTTTTTTCTGCCACAGCTTGTTGGGCTGGCAAAATAGAAGCGAGAGCAGAACCGGCTTGGGCTTCAATTTCTAAATGAACAAGAATGAACCATTCTTCATCAACACCCGCCAGGAAATTTTGCACAAGACATGTATTGCTTAGATTAATAGCAAGCTCTGGTTTAAGCCGTCGCCAATTGTGCAACATATACGAAGCATATGACAAAACGGGCGGTCTGCCGACTTTTTTTGCTACTGCATACCAAGGCACAGCCAAACTAGCAGGTAATGATTGTGGCGGTTCCTTTTCTCCCCAAACATAAGCATGCCCTATAAAAGAAAAGGCTAGCATTGCTCGCTCCCACTCAGCAGTGGTTTTCAGTCCATCTGTTGAAAGCAGAGGCATGGCTTGTACAAATTGTTTAACCTGACCAGCAACTAAGAGCTTTGGTAATTGTTCAGCAATCTGGCACCAGCCTTGAAGCACAGCCGGAACGGCTACAAGTGGATCTTGCATAGGCAAAAATCCTCTGTCAACATCGACATCATATGGTGCAAGTAATGTTTTTCTTTTTTCTTTATTCAAAATTGTCTCCGCACGTATCGCCAAATTTCTAGAAGAACTATGTGTTTAGATTGGTAAAAATAGAAACCTAATTATACTCCTTATCATCGGACAAACTTGCAAGGGTTATGTGGCCTTGCTAGAGTTTTACTGTAAAATCACATAGGAATTGTATATGCACAAAACACCGGTGACTTTTGTAGTACGCTTAAAAGCAAAAAAGGGCACCGCTGAGCGGCTAGAACAAGCGGCAATTAAACTTATCCCCCTTACCAAGGCTGAAGCTGGATGCTTAGAATACAAGTTCCATGCTAGCTCGCAAGAAGCTGACTCATTTTTATTTTACGAAAATTGGGTTGATCAGGAAGCTCTAAACAAACATCTTAAAATGCCTTATTTACTGGAATTTAAAACATTGCTCGACGAGATATTGCGCGAACCAGCTGAGTTCACTTCTTGGACTATGCGTGGCTAAAAGAAAATCTACTCACACATTACTTAGAAATAATGCGGATAAAGATATCGTATACATTGGCAAGTAGCTCGTTTTGAGAGTGTCATTGATAAAATGATCTTTTCTCGGGAGTCACCGTGATGATTAAACCTATTCTATTAAGTAGCGTTTTTGCCCTTGCCCTGGTTTCATTAGGACATTCACCTGCTTTTTGTGCTCAAAAAATTAAATGGCTGCCGGGTGTCAGTCACTATGTGCAAATTCCTGTGCTCTATATGACCGATCGAGCTTATTACAAAAACGGTTTTCTCAATCAGCGCAAATTGGAGAACGGTTCGATTTATGATATGTACTGTGGCTCGCTTGAATACACAATAGAAAATATTCAGCAAAAGACTCTCACGGAAGAACAAAAAAAACTCGGTTGGCATTATGTGGATAAATTGCCCAAAAATCCACTAGTATTGACCCCATTATCTGAATCAGGCAAGAAATATGTATATGCACAATTCGGCGAAAAAATTATAGAAACAGCAAAACAAGCTGGATGCACCGATATTTTCATTAACGTGCATGGATTTAATAACCCGTTTGCGGGGTCGGCTGGATCCGCAGCCAAACTTGCCTACACAGTAGAACGTCCAGTTGTATTGTATAGTTGGCCTTCCGCTGCCCGCATTGCTTTATATGACGTAGATAGCACAAATAACGAATGGAGCCAAGAACACTACAATCGTCTAATGGACGAACTTGTTGGGGTGAAGAAAAGATCTGATTTGAAATTCTTTCTGGTGGCGCATAGTATGGGAATTAGATTAGCAGTGCGATCTGCTTCGCTGCTTAAAGGCAAAAATTTATTCGACCAAGCTTTTTTTGTAGACCCTGATTTAGACGCAGAAACTTTTGTCCATTATGTCGCTCGCTACGCTTTAGGCGGAGTGCAAGAGAAAGAAGTCATGGCCAAAAATGACTCTTCTACTATCTCAACTAACTCTAATGTACCTGAGAACTCGCAAGGCAAAATACGCATACTGTTTTCGCATCACGATAATGCACTACCTATTGTGCAGCTCTTATTCAGCGGTGGCTATACACGTCTTGGGCAGGGGGCCGACTCAATGCTTGCCTCTGTGTTTGATCCAAGTACAATGCCTAATATATTTCAAGGGGCAAGCGAACTTTTCCAGCCTGACGGGGGTAAAGATGCTGCTAATGAAGAGAGCCTAGCCGAAAAAGAAGATGCTGAATATTTCGCACTGGTGAAAGCCTTTCAATGGATTGATTACACCATTTTAGATCACGGTATGTTGGGACACAAAGTTCCTTTGGATCTCATAGCCAATTTATGGTCTACTGGTCAACCAGGAGCAGGTCTTAAACTAATAACTGCAGAGAACGCCTCGGTAAATAGATTTACTCGCTTTTCCTCACGTGTGTTCCGCCAAAGCAAGCATTTCGGAGATGTTGGACAGTGTGAAAAGGTTGTCTTTGAAAAAGATGCGCACGGAAAGATAATATCAGTTGCTAATTAGCACTGTTTACAGTCGATCTCATAAATTTCTCACAAATTTTCAGTAATCTTTTAGATGTCTTCTGTTTAAAGCGGCAACTGCTTTGCGAGATTTAATATTTAGTATCGATGGTTACAGAAATTCAACAAAGACCTTCTGTAGGGAACGATCAGCTTGAGGAGAGCAATCAATCTAACGGCGACGCTTTGCGGCCGGACTTGGAAGGTTATGAGGATTATAATAACCGGCAAAATAATTCTAGAAATAGCGATTTTGAAAGCAGTCAGCCAGATTTGGAGAAAGGCAGTTTAATATGCACGCCACTGGTTGGGTTCGACAGTGCATCAGATAAACCGGAGACCGAGACCAATCGCCCAGACGAGAAAGGTGATAGTTCGTCTGAAGATGCGGAAGATTCAGAAGATTCGCAAGAGCGCAAAAAAGAGGGTAGTGCGCGCAGGCAAGATACACAAAACAAGACAGATGATAAACAAAATCCATTAGAAGAGTCAGGAGACTTTCAAAAAGGTCATTCAGCCTGGAGGTTAGATAAGCAAGACGAGGAAGATGATAAACAAGATCCTCGCGAATATCCAGAAGACCCTAAAGAAGATAATACTGTGCCGGATATAGAGGCGCAAGGCGCTGAAGGGGATAAACAAAACCCAGCGGATAATGCCGAGCATGAAATCCCGGACGATCAACGGATAGAATTGAGCTCGGAAGCACAAAAAGCAAAAGACGATTTTGTCAAAATATTCGAAGCCCGTCTTAAAGACGACCCAAGAGTGCAAGATAATCCGCAATTGCTCAAAGAATTTGGAGCAAGAATGGCTCAGATGGATCAACGCATATTACACGAACGCGTTCAATCCGATGATGGTTCTTATGTAAATCAACAAGAGCAATTAGCCAATGAATATAGAAATTGGGCGCGCATCGGTACGGATGCCGAGAAGCTTATGTATACAGCAGATGATGGCAGCCAGCAGCAAGTTTTTAGTGAACCTTGGATGGTAAATAATATCCTAGCTAGCGGCATAGTGAGAGGAGCTGATCCAGAACATTTTTACGCTCAAGGCGCTAATAACACTTGTGCTGGACAATCAATCTACAGAGGAGGCGAGGACGCAGTAGCAGGTGAAGACTCTAGAACAATAGCCGATATCTGTACGAAAGGTGAATTTGAAGCTGTCGATAAAAGAGGCGAAGTATTTACTTGCAGAGTGGATAGGGCAAGTTTGATTCCGGATCGCGAAGCGCGAAACGTCTATTTAAGTCCAAGCAATGCTCGAGACGCATATGGTCAGATAAGTGATATTCGCGCCCAGTTAAATTTGGATCTTATTATGCGAGATGAATACAACCAGCAAGGAAAAGCTGGTGGTGAAGGAGTTATGGTTTACAGCAAAGTTGCACCAATTAACCAAAGAGACAGCGGTGAAAGAGTTACCGATACAAGAACTGGCCAAGTTGTAGCTAATGATCCTTGTTTTTATGCTGAATCTGAAAGTGATACTAAACAATCTTTATATGGTCGCGCTATTGGCAGGAAAAATTATGGTAAAGAAACAACTCTGGTGGCAGCGAACCGACCTCACGGAAATAATGTAACAGCCATAACGGGCAGCGCTCATCTTTCTGGTCAGTTGCATACGCTAAGTAACATAGGTTTAATGGCTCATGTGATTACCAAAGTAGAAAATTATGTAGATAATGGGCGGGGATTAGGCGGTGCGCGGGGTAATCACGCCACCTCGGCAGAGATCGGAAAAGATGGAGGTATTAACTTTATAAATAATTGGGGTGGAAAATATAGTTATACAAACATGAGCGCAGATACACTTTTTGCCTGGATGAATGAACCACAAGGTTCATTTAGAGGTAGCCCTGGTCTTAACATTGGTGCTCCTGCATTCGGTGCTGGCGGCAGATATGGAGAACCCATCACAGCTACTGCCGGGCCTCAGATGGACCAAAATAAAGGCGAGCATAATAAAGAAAATGAGTTGTTAGCCCAATTAAGAAAAGAGCACCAAAGAGAAGACGAAGACAGTCATAGACAAATGCAACGCGTGCACGCGCAGTTGGCTGAATTAGAGAGTAGATTAGCCGCATTACCCTCTGACAGTCCTGAAAAAATGGCGCTATTAGCGCAAAGACTGACCTACCAAAATAGCCGGAGCCTCTCTTAATTTAACCATTGCAAAGAACTCAGGCCTTGTTGGAATGCTGGCAAATATTTCATTTGCAGTTCTTCGCTCGGCGCTTGTAAATAGATTTCTTCTACTATGCATGAAGCATCTTTTGGCTTAGCATTAATAAAAAAACCACAGAATTCGCTCACTCGTTTATTATTTTCTGGATTTTTAAAATAGCCACGAGCGCCTAATAAGGGCCTATCATTCCAAATAAGCGCTTCCAATTTTAAGAGCACAAAGGGCGGTCCTCGTCTGCCTTTCTGTTTATTTACTATTTGATTATTGCCAATATTGCCCAACACTTCTTCTAGCCCCTCGATTAATTGCAAATCAGCAGTAGACAATTCGCTTTTGCTATTCAGATCAAATAATAGCTTAGGAGCAACGCTAAGCGTCTTGCGTAAAGCTATGGCAGCCTCTTCGCTGACAGGTAAGCCGCGGTAAAACAGCTCTATTCTTACGGCCAAATCATTTTTAGGAGCAAAGGACCTGACTGTTTGCTCACTTCTTCTCCCTTGAACAGCTTCGACTTCGACCCAATCATCAGGCAAAATAAGTGATTTGATATAGTGATAATCAATGATTTTCAAACTAAGCTATAACTTTTGTTTGCTGCGGGAATACTTCGTAGACAGTATCTTGCACTTTCTTTAGCAAGGCAGCAAAGCCTAAACGCTTTAATGCCGAAATTATAACCGGATTAGGCACTTGTGAAACGAGCCATATTAAATCTTCTTTGCGCACAAGTTCTGATTTGTTCAATACAGTAATAATTGGTTTGTCTATGGCTCCTAGTTCACTTAGTACGTCATAGACACTATTCACTTGGTCAATTGCATGTGGATGGGATGCATCTACAACATGCAACAATATATCAGCGACAGATACTTCTTCTAAAGTGGCGCGAAAAGCGGCTACCAATGGGGTGGGTAATTTTTTTATGAAACCCACAGTATCACAGAGTAAGACAGTGCTCAAATCAGGCAATGTAGTTTTTCTAGTAGTTGGATCAAGAGTGGCGAATAATTTATCTTCGACAAATACTTTAGACTTAGTCAGAGCATTGAGTAAAGTTGACTTACCAGAATTAGTGTAACCAGTTATAGCAATGACCGGTACATGGTTCTCATTACGCATACGTCTTTGCGTATCACGATAATTTTTTATTCTGACAATATCATTTTCAAGATGGCTAATGCGCTGACGAATACGCCGGCGATCTATTTCTAATTTAGTTTCACCAGGGCCTCTAGTACCAATACCACCACCAAGACGGCTCATGGCTGTACCTTTACCAATCAAACGCGGATATAAATATTTCAACTGTGCCAATTCTACTTGCAGCTTACCTTCAGCTGTGCGTGCTCTTTGGGCAAAAATATCGAGAATCAGCTCAGTACGATCCAATACTTTAACAGCCAGTGCTTTCTGTAAAGACGTATGTTGCAAGGCATTTAATTCATGATCAAAAATGACCAGATTAGCTCCAGTCTCTTGTACCAATAGAGCTAATTCTTGAGCTTTACCAGCACCTAAGAAAAATTGTGGATCCGGCTCACGTCTTGATTGGGTAAAACGTCGGCTGACTGTAGCTCCGGCTGTACGAGCTAACTGAGCTAGCTCATCTAAATCATCTTCCATTTGGAAGGGGTCAAGATCGTCAGTAATAAGACCAACAAGTATTGCTCTTTCTTCCCCAGCCCGCACCGGCAAGCCTGGCGACTGCTTACGAAATTCTTCCTCTAAGGCTTGAATGATAACAGTAAAGTCCTCTTCTTGCGCTAAGCGAATTGTGCAAGTAGGCATTTGCTTCCATAATTTACCCTCATTATCTCTATCAGGTAAAAGATGAATAATTTCTACTGAATCGGCCAAGCGACTTTGCTCACCGTGCGCACGGCTGAAAGTGCCACGTGAATCGACGTTCACTTGAGCAAGTAAATCAAGCCTATTTTTTGCTAAAGCCATTAAATTGTCTTTGTTCACATGAGTTTCGCCATTATTACCATTATCGTTTTTGTGTTTACCTTTTTCGGCTAAACGAGTATATATAACTCTGTGTCCACATAATCTGCCCGGACCTACACGCACTTGTCTTAGCTCAGGCGTATTAATTTGCCAGGGTTGTCCGAGGGTGACATTGACAATTTGTCCCCGCCTATTAGCAACTAATGATATAGGCTGACCAAGACGGTGAGAAATTTCTGCTACCGCTTCTGCTAAATCTATAGTAATGACCCTATCGGGTGGAAGCCGCCTTTGTAACAAGCGATTCAGTTGATTAATCTCTGATTTTTTCAGTCCTTTAGCCTTGATTAAATCTAGAGTGCCTGTCAATTGCCGCTTACCTCACCTAAAATTATTCCCAACACAAAATTCCCATTGCTGAGCGTATTTGCAGCGACTGGGTTATTCTGGCTAGTAATGAAGCTATATACCATCAAAAATGATCATACACCCGATTTTAAAAGAAAAACCAACATTTAATATTACTGTTTTTTGTTGGTTATTCACTCAACAACCTAGTGCCAATTTATGCCTAAATAATGGGCGCATGCCAGATTCCCCGCACAGTCCAGGATTAGGTATTATTTTTCCAGGATTGCATAATAATTTAGGATCAAAAGTTCTTTTTACCGCTTCCATGGCTTGCAGATCAGCCACTGAAAAGGAGAATGCCATAGCACTTCTCTTTTCAATACCAATGCCGTGCTCTCCAGTAAGAGATCCTCCTAAATCAACACATAGTTTGAGGATTTCATGTGCAGCTTTCAATACTATTTCCAGCTGCTTTTCATCGGTTTGATTGTATAGCAAACATGGATGCAGATTGCCGTCGCCCGCGTGGAAAATATTAGCAATAGTGACTGAATATTTATTGCCAATTTCTTTAATACCTTTTATCGCCTCAGATAGCTTTGAGCGGGGAACAACTCCATCAAGAACATAGCCATGGGGAGCTATTCTACCAAGTGCACCAAAAGCAGCTTTGCGCGCCTTCCACATTGCTACTCGCTGAGTTGCAGATTGCGCCCAGGCATATCCTAAAGTATTGCAATTATTTAAAATCTTATCTATCTGCTGTTTTTCTCTGTCAACATTTATCTTGCTACCATCAATCTCAATAATTAAAAGAGCCTCCGCTCCTCTATCTAAACCTAACGCAAATGCGTCTTCAACAGCATTTAAAGTAAGCTTATCAATCATTTCCATAGCACAGGGAATTATTCCAGAAGCAATAAATTTGGAAACTGTATTACCCCCTTCTTCCAAAGTAGAAAAATAAATAAGCGCAGTTTCGGTCTTCTCTGGCAAGGGTGAGAGTTTTAAAATTGCTTCACTTACTATTCCCAAGGTACCCTCTGAACCGGTAAAAAGACTAAGCCAATCAAGGCCAAGGCAAGGATGTCTGTCGTTGCATACAATCAAGTTTCCATTGGGCAAAATTATTTTCATGCCTAGGATATGGTCTACTGTGGTGCCATATTTGAGAGTGTGGGGACCGCCAGCATTCTCGGCAATATTACCGCCAATTGTTGAAGCCATTTGACTGGAAGGATCTGGCGCAAAGCACAGATTATAGATGGCGGCGGCTTGAGAAACAGAGCTGTTGGTTGCGCCCGCCTCAACAGAAGCAGTGTGATGCACAGGATCTATATTAAGAATTTTTGTCATACGAGTGAGAACGATACTAATGCCACCACATACAGTAGTTGCTCCCCCGGATAATCCCGTGCCCGCTCCCCGAGCAGTAAAAGGAACACCGTGACTATTAGCAATTTTGACTATTGCCTGAACTTCTTTTGTATTACCTGGCAAAACTACAAGATCTGGAATCGAGCTATCGAGTGTTTCAGCGTCGCAATCATATAAAGCAAGGTCTATATGCTGCGATAAAACATTGTCTACACCAACAATACTTTTAAACTGATCGGCAATTCTTTTATAGTCTAATTTATTCATCTATTAGTGACCTGGAAGAGTTTCTCGGTCACCAGTTGTATATTTAAACCCTTGCACGCCATAATTTTGAGTAAACATACCTGCTTTATTTACAACCGTCCGTCTAGAACCAGCTGGAAAACACAATAAATCCGTTTGTCCAGATATAGAATTTATAACCAAAACTACCATGGCATTAAATGGTACATTAGGACTTTTCTGCGACACATTTAAATTAATAATCCGACCATCTCTTGTCACAGTGTAGGTAACGTAACAAGCCAATGGCTGACTATACTTGAATGCCGCTTGTGCTATGGAATTGAATCTATCATATACGGCAGCAGCTACACGTTTGTGCCATTCATCCCAAGCCAATTGCATTTCAGGAGAATTATCAGGATCATTTCTCGCTTCTGCAGACAGAGCATATTGTTGAGCCGATCCATTAGATTGTGAATTAGTGTCAAGACCCGGAACAGTCTGCTCTCCACTAAAATCTGATTTGCTTGGCTGAGCCAGCCCCGGAGGATTGGCCGTAGCGACTTGATCACTTTGAGAAGCTTTCAAATTAAAAGCATCTGGTGGAGGCTCGAAACTCTCACCCTCACCAACAGATGGCATGCCCATTGAGGCGCTGCTGCCAAAACTATCCCGTGCATTATTCAAGTCTTTGAGGTTTAGACTAGGGTTTTTACTAGGCCCCAAATAATTCTGCTCTTTTACAGAACCTTGTAGAACAGTACTGCCCCCTTGAGCCATTACCTGGCAAGCAAAGTAGTTATTAGCAAAAAATAGGCTTGCCAAAGAAATTAAAGCTATCCTTAGCGCCTGTCCCACTACTTTATTAACTTCCGACTCAATATCCACTTTGTTGCTCTTAGCCACAGCTTGCGTAATGCAAATTGACCTTTGTCGTTGTAACATAATCTATCTGTATTGTAACCATAGTAAAAGCGGACGGCAAGTTAATGCATGACACAGAATTGATAAGATTTCAAGGCATAGGTTCAGGCATTATAGATAGTCATGCCCACCTTGCTAAGGAATTCTTTGCCGAAGATCAAAAATCGGTTATCGAAAACATGAAAGCAGTAAATGTCACGCAGATAATCAATCCCGGCATAGAATTAAAGACCATTCCCGAACTTATTGAATTAGCCGATAATAACGATAGTATATATGTAGGCATTGGACTACACCCACATCAAGCAAATGAATGGGATGAATTTAGTGCCAAAACCATTGAAAACTATATAAATCATCCTAAAGTAGTAGCCATCGGAGAATGTGGCTTAGACTTCTATTACAACAATAGTCCAAAGAAAGAACAAATATTTGCCCTTAAAGAGCAACTTAAACTCGCACGTCAATATAATAAGCCAGTTATTATTCACTGCCGCGATGCATGGACTGAATTGTTTGAAATTCTGGCCGAAAATAGCGAACCTATTCGTGGAGTTTTACATTGTTTCACCGGCAACATAGACGTAATTAATCGGCTAAAACAGTTAGGCAAGCATGTGGATTTCTATATCTCATTCTCAGGCATTCTCACTTTTCCTAAAGCTCAAGATATACAAGCTGCTGCAAAAATTGTGGACGATAACAGATTACTTGTTGAAACTGATTGTCCTTTTTTGGCACCACTGCCGGTGCGCGGTAAGCGCAATGAACCGGCTTATGTTTGGTACACTGCAGAAAAATTAGCGGAGTTAAGAAAGCAGCCATTGGTTACTATAGCTGCTCTGTGTACTACTAATGCTCAAAAGCTATTCGGTTTGACCGATTAATCTTATTTTTTTGCTTCTCGTTATCTACGTAAAGGAATACTATCGATATTAATGCAATTAATCACCCCTAGCGAAATAACTTCACTAATAATAGTTTATGGGCTGGTTCTTGTCTCCATAGTATGGTTAGTCACTCATACAGAAGGGCATACTGAGGGCTTTTTAGCAGCGAATAGAAATGTAGGCGTTTTGAGAGGCGCTCTTAGTTTGGCTGTAAGCTGGGTATGGGCGCCAGCTATTTTTATTTCTTCCATGCAAGCGTACACTAAGGGCATACCAGGAATTTTCTGGTTTACGGTACCAAATATTTTATGCTTTTTTATCTTCACGCCCTTGGCGATAAGACTGAGAAAACTTGCTCCTTTTGGTTATACTTTACCCGAATTTATATGTCGCCGCTTTAAAGGCAACCCCGCAGTACATCTTGCTTTTCTTTTGGTATTCTTTGGCTACCAGCTGGGGGCAATTGTTATTAACACGCTTGCCGGCGGTAAATTGCTTAACACTATAAGTGGTATTGACCTTCGTTTTGCCATCATTGTCATGTCCCTAATAGCCCTTTCGTATACCCTGCTCAGCGGTTTGCGAGCGTCTATTTTGACCGATGTAATACAAATGATTATGTTATTAGGTATAGCTTTCGTTCTTGTGCCATGGTGCATTGCAAGAGCAGGTGGCTGGACAGCAGTTATGGAGGGGCTTGGGGGAGTTGATGGCTCACATAGGTCCCTATTGGATCCATGGATTGCTTTTAGCATGGGCATCCCAATGACGCTTGGCCTAATTTCAGGACCGATAGGCGATCAGGTTTTCTTTCAACGCGCGCTGGCAGTGCGAAAAGAAAATATAGCTAAAACCTTCATTTATGGCGGATTATTATTTGGCATCGTTCCTATTACATTATCGTTACTAGGATTCGTTGGTGCCACTGAAGTCAATCGCGGTGTAATATCGGTAGCTGATCCACAAGTAGTTGGTCCGATAGTGATTGGCAGTTTATTGCCTAAAGCTTCCATTTTTGCCTTCACGCTGATGGCTTTTGCCGGCCTTTGCTCGACCCTTGATTCTTCGTTATGTGCCATTAGCTCACTGGGCAGTATTGATATTTTTAGCAAATATATAAACACAAAACCATCTGATCATGCGATTGTCACTGCCGCACGAGTATGTATGGTGATTATGACCATTCTTGGCACAGGCATTGCCTTATTGCAGCCTAAACTTTTGTGGTGCTTTTTAGTCTTTGGTGCCCTAGCATCGGCAGGTTTATTCCCCACAGTATTTGCACTTTATTGGAAACGACTTCCGGCGTGGGGAGCATTTTGGTCTGTAATATTGGCCTTGGGCATAGGAACCCCATTATCGATCTATGCCAATATAATTGAGAACCAATATCTTATTGTTGCTGCCTCAATATTGAGCGTTTCAATCGGATTAATTGTCTGCGTGATTTCGGCGCTAATCAATCGTGGCCAGGATTTTGACTATATCGCCGCAGTCAAAGACAATAAGGCTTTAAAGTTTAAAACAATAACCGATTAGTACCTTTATTTTTTTAGGGCAGGTTTTTTGCTTTTAGTTATTCTGGATCTGAGTGCATTGCCTTCTGCTGCCGACGACGATTTAGGATCTATCTTAGACAAAAAAGACAACGCTCGATCAGGTCTGTTTTGATCAAGGTTTTGTTTGGCTAAATGGAGATAGATTTCGCTAAGTTTGTCCCGCTCTAACTCGGTTAGCGGCTCGGACAGTCGTTTTCCTTCAAGAATATCAATGACTTGCTCATATTTGCCCGAGCTTAGTAAAACTTCAAGTGAGGTAACTGGCGGTATTGGAGCGATCAAAGCTGAGTAAACTATATAAGCACAAGCTAACAAGCAAGCTGAAATGACAATGGTTAAAGCGAAAAACCATAAATTAATTGGTCCGCGAAAAGTGTCAGCTTTAAGTGCTGCCGCTCTTGCTCTAGTAGACACTAAAGAATTGTCTGCTCGTCTAGCTTTCTTCCAACCTTCTATTTGTGAAAGTGTGTTTCTGTACTTTTGTTTTATATAAAAGCCTTCTTTTTGCGCATTGTCAATGCCATTGCGGGTGGATGTTAGCAATTCTTGGGCCTTGGATCGCAAATATTGTTTTTCACCGACCAATCCGTCAGTCGGCAATTGCACTGCATTATTAATAGCCGAAGAAAGCCGACTATCAGTCATCGCCCGTTTAGAGTATGACTGGACTGTGTCAGCCATAGGCATCGATGCTGTGGCGTCAGCACTTGCACCATAAGAAGCTCCTGAAATAGAATTAGGTGACTTAGCAGCATCAAAAAAATTAGAACCAGACTGCTTTACTTGATTGACAGAGGAAGAATTATTGCCTTGAGTCAATGAAACTGGGGAAGAATTTGCACCAGAGATATAAGAAGGAGCTGGGCGATTAATTTGCTGGGGATGAGGTATATTTGCTTGCTTGTTTTGTAGTTCATACCACCCCGAAGTCGTCGGCGACGCATAGTCGCCAGGAGAAATTTGAATATTAAGATCTGGCATTATATTTCTCGATGATGCAAAAGACACATTATCGGTGAGAGGAACCACCCTTTCCGGCAGCGGCAAAGTTGACTTTATTGACTCAGGACTGGGTAAATTTCTTCGGCTGATATTTTGATGCGTCTGACCACGCTTAGCAGCTTCCATTAAGCGGTCAACTGTTTTGCTTCGACTCATGGATTGGTCTTTTATGCTTTCTTGCCTGGGTATTCCTGCAGAAGAAACGGCATTCCAGGAGTGGGAGGCTTTGGCCAATGCTAACTGTTTTTGTTTAGCTAATTCAGCTTGTTTGACTAGTTCCGCCTCTTTAGCTAATTCTGCCTCTTTAGCTAATTCCGCGTTAGATTCCTTGACCCCGTTGGCTTCGTCATTAAAAGTACTTGGCTGGCGCTGACTATTTTCTTGCTCTGAAGCCCGGATGCCAGAAAGATTTGAGTCACCATTTAAATCATTAGTAGTGATTTTAGGCACAACCAAAGGAGGAGCATTCTCTAAGACAGCCGCCGCTTTGTTTGAAGACTCCAGCGATACATTACCCCAAGCAGGCACCAATTCATTATTTTCTTGAATGGCAATGTCATCAGAAGTAGGTGTTTTTGCGTATTCTTCTTTCTTTAGAACAGACATGTTTTCGTTTAAAATGGTTCTTTGTTGCACAACTGCTTTAGCTAAGGCACTGAGAGGGTTTCCTTGATTCTGCCAAGCCATTTCGAATTCTAACAAAAACTCTTGCACGCTGGTCTGACGTTCAAAAGGTTGCTTAGATAAAGCCCTAGCAATTACATTCTCTACATCTTCAGGAAACTCCAGATCAGGTCGCACAGCAGATAGTGTCATGGGAGGTTCATTTACGTGTAGAACCATAACGTTAATATTTTCTACTTGTGGAAAAGGTCGACAACCTGTCAACATTTCAAATACCACTATAGCCAAAGAATAAATATCACTGCGGCCATCTAAATCTAATCCTTGGCATTGCTCTGGACTCATATAGGCGGGGCTGCCGGAAACGGTGCGGGGTTTTTCTAATTTAAAACTCGATTGTGCGTGCTGAGGAGAATCAGCAATGCCAAAGTCCAACAATTTCACATAATCGTGTCCCGAACCGCTTTCTTGCAAAACAACATTTTCCGGCTTCAAGTCACGATGAACAATTCCTTGTCTATGGGCTTCCACTAAAGCTTCACATATTTGATGCAGTAACGGAAGAACGCGCTGAGGTTCAATATTTCCCTTTTCCTTAATTAGAGCTCCTAATGTGGTGCCTTCCAAATAGTCCATAACAAAATAAGGTTGTCCATCTTCAGTGACACCCGTATCCCAAATAGTTATGATATGCGGATTGCGCAGCTTACTAGCAGCTTGTGCTTCACGCAAAAACCTATCCAGTGCCGATCCGGCAGCACCAATATAACTATGCAGTACTTTAATAGCCACGACCATCTCACCGCGGCCTAAACGTCTTGCTTTGTAGACGATACCGCTTGAACCTTTACCAATAACAGAATCAACTAGATAACGATTATTGATCAATGCACCGATGAGTGGATCCTTGCCCACATTCTCAAGAGCCGTTCCGTCGCTTGGACATTTTTCAACGGGTTCATCAAAGTATTGATTGCAGCGCAAACACAACTTCATATTTTCAAATATTCATCTCCGACGCTTTTATCAAATTTACCGCAAAAGCAAATGTTGGACTTACGGTCCACCCCTTAAACTGTAAATGCTTGCTTTTCTCTTACGTACCAATCGCCAGGAAGCCTTGAAACTACACCAGCCAGTTCTAGCATTGTTAGAATAGCGGAGAGCTCACCTGTATTCATTCCCGTTTTTTCTATTAAATAGTCAAATTGGATGGGTTCATTAGACATTAATTCATAAACTTCTGCTTCACGACCTTGTAAAGAGATCGCCGTCGAAGTGCCGTTTTCAGAATTTTTGCTTGCCCAACCCATTTCTTTGAGAATATCCGTATAATCTCTGAGCAAATGGGCAATATTTTTTGCTATAAGGTCATTTGTACCAATCGAAGTGACACTATCAACGCGCCCAGGAACTGCAAATACTTCCCGGCTTTGCTCAAAAGCTATATTAGCGGTAATTAGCG
>JABDBL010000045.1 GCA_013288645.1 Candidatus Melainabacteria bacterium | reverse complement strand
TTTACTGGAGATTCAATTGGATGTGTATGTTTTAACGAATCTATTCTCATAGCAGCTGCTCTGCTCAGCCCGAATTTATCCCAGACTTTCCATTCTGGCTTATAAGTGGCTAATGCTTTCATTTCCATGAAGGTAGCAAAGGCTTCATTTAACCAAAGTCCATTCCACCAACGCATAGTGACAAGATCCCCAAACCACATATGCGCCAATTCATGCATAACTACTTCAGCCACTCGCTCTTTTTCGCTTTGTGTGGCTGTCTTTTCATCGAGTAATAATGCTGTTTCACGGAAAGTAATGCAGTCTTTGTTTTCCATTGCTCCAGCAGCAAAATCAGGTATGGCGACAAAATCACATTTGTCTGGAGCAGGATAATTTACACCAAAATATTTTTCAAAATAACCGATGGTATAGGCTGCCACATCCAGCGCGTATTTGGTCAGATTTTCTTTGCCTGGGACTGTCCAGGCTCGCAACTCAATGCCATTTGCTGTTAGTGCAGTCGATGGCACAAAGTTACCTACTAAAAAAGCAAGCAAATAAGTAGACATTTTCATTGTCCGTTTGAAACTGACAGTCTTTAAGCCCGTATTCTCGTCCACTGTTTCACTAACTACACGGCCATTAGAGATAGCAGTAAGATCTTTTGGCACTATTAAAGTGACATCATAAGTAGCCTTAAAATCAGGTTCATCAAAACAAGGGAAAGCCCGGCGGGCATCAGTAGATTCAAATTGAGTGACGGCCATAGGATGTTTATTGCCTTGCTCGTCTGCCCAAGTCGAATAATAAAAACCTTTCAATTTGTCATTGAGTATGCCTTTAAATTGGCAATATAATTTATAGTTGCCGACGTTAATAGGTTTGGCAAAAGTAAGAAAAGCAAATTCCTTGTCTTTGTCGTAAGAAATTTTTTGCTTTATTTTCTTTCTCACCCTGATCAAAAAGCAGCGCTTGGCTTATTTGTATTTCTTTGGCATTGAGTACAATTTTGTCTGTGCTCTTATTTATATTGACCGCAATTTCCACATTACCGGTAAAAGTTTTATTCTTAAGATCTGGCTGGAGCGAAATTTGATAATGCTCTGGCACAGCCACGCGAGGCAAGCGCCAATTATTTTTAGCAGCCGTCACCGGAGGCGCCTGTTTTTTGCTCAAGGGCTTTTTGGTTGTAACTTTGCTTGCTTGCTTTTTAGGCAAAGATTTTTTGGTGGCAACTTTCGTTAATGGCCTTTTTGCCATAGTTTTTGTTGTTTGCTTTTTAGGCAAAGCCTTTTTAGTTGCCACTTTGCTTTGCTTAGTTTTAGCCGGCTGCATTCTGGCATTTGCTTTGACAACCTTCTTAGTAATTGTCTTTTTCTTGACAACTTTCTTTGCAGTTGGCATACTTTGCTCCCTAAAATCGTTTGCCATAATCGAAAACGGCGATAGTAAATTTAAAAACAAGCAACCCATTAAAAGGCTACTTAAACACCGCTGCCTAAATGATACTAGCAATTCTTTTGTTTTTCCTGTTCAGCGAGTCTTAGTGTGGTTTTGTATAGCTGTAGAACTCTGCAGCGTCTGTTGTTAATTCAAGAGAGGCAATATCAATCATGACCCGAACTCACAAGATGTATTCTATTAAGTAAAGCATAAGTCAAAGCCAAAGCAAACGTAAATTACCGCCTGCGTTTTGCGCAGCTCTTTTGCATTAACCTTATATATTTTGTATCGTCCGCCAGCTTGAAAATGCCAGAGCTGGAACCAATTAGCGCATTTGTCGATCTGGTGGCGTTAAGCATGCAAAACGTCCACATGTCCTGCCTTTCCGTACTCAATTATAGAATTGTCGCGGCTTACTAAAATCGACTTCTCCAATCTGGCAGTGGCAACTATCATGCAGTCAGCAGGATCATTGTGAAACTTCCCCGGCAAGAGGGATGATTCAATAGCAATTGCCTCTGTCATGGGGACTAAAGAAAATCCGGATCTCTCTAAGGCAGTGTATACCCAGGAATGTAAGGGTTCCCGAAGCTGAATGCGCTCCTTTTTCCAAAGCATACCGACTTCCCAAACGCAGATAGCAGGCACAAGCACACGACTATTTTTTAAAGACAGCTGGATTTTCTGTCGAATTGCCGGTGCAATGGTTTGGTCCCCGTTTACTGTCCATAACCAAATATGTGTGTCCAAGACTAACGACTGCTCATGCATTAGCATCCCAGTCCACATCAATGGGTGCCAATATATCTCCAGTAATTCTGATCGAGCCTTTCATACAGCCGAAAAAATCAGCCGGCTCACTTTCAGCAGGCACCAATTTAGCCACAGGCTTACCACGCTTAGTTATTAAAATAGACGTTTTTGTCTTCTGAACGGAGTCCATTAACTGCAGGCATTTGGTCTTGAACTCTCCAGCAGGTATTTTTTTTAATATTAGTCATTATTCTTGACCATGGACGTCTCAACTGGTCATATTATATCATAGCTTTCTTGTCGACTTTCGCCTACCTCGGTGCTGGATAAAAAACTATCTACTAGCCTTTTTTCGGACTATTTACTAGCCTTTTTCCCGGCTATCTATTAGACTATTTACGGCGCAATTACTGAAAGCGTTGGAGAATATGTAAAGATGTCGGCAACCAATCTCATAAAGCGTCACCTTGCCCCTAAAGTTGCCGACGCACTGCACAGCAGCCGGATCGTCAACATTGTCGGTCCCCGACAAGCGGGGAAAAGCACATTGGTTAAACATCAAGTGCCCATAGCCGAATATATCACGATGGATTCTGACAGTATCCGGGAAGCTTTGCGCATAGATGCTTATGCCCAACTCCGCGACATTGCGGATCACCATAAAGCAACGGGGCTGCCTATTGTAATAGATGAAGTACAGCGGGTTCCCGAAATCACTTTGGCCCTCAAGCGGATTGTTGATGAAGATAATCGAAAGGGACAATTCCTGCTCACTGGCTCGGCAGATGTCTTCACGCTGGCGAGCGCTGGCGATTCTTTAGCCGGCCGCGTCCATACTCTGGTTTTACGTCCATTGAGCGCTGCTGAGATAAACGGTGCCGGTCCTTGTCGATTGCTGGATGCGGTTGAGTCCAGCCCAACTGCGATTATGTCCGCTATGCCGCCAGTGCAGGCATATTCAAGAACGATTGCCATTGACTTGATGCTGAGGGGAGGCTTCCCGGAAATCCGTACGCTTGCCGATCGCCAGCGCAACGCACGCTATGGCAGCTATATCGACAGCATCATAGTAAAGGACGTGCCCATTGTCGCTCCGGTGCGCAAGCCGGATCTGTTACGCCGCCTAATAGATCAACTGGCAGCTCGCACAGCACAGGAACTCAATATGTCTAAGCTCTGCAATGCCGTGGGTGCGCGGAAAGAAACGGTAGGAGGTTGGGTGGACACACTGGAGCGAGTCTGTATGGTCCAGCGTTTGCCGTCATGGGCGCCCTCAGCCGTCAAGCGGGCTACCCATTGGCCCAAGCTGCACTTTCTCGATACTGGCTGTGCTGCAGCATTGCGGAACGAGACAGCAGCCAGTTTTGATATGGGGTCTGATCCGACAGCCCTGGGCGCAATATTGGAAAGTTATTTCTACCAGGAACTTGAAAAGACACTATCTTTGACCGGCAGCCAATGGCATTTATCCCATTGGCGTTCGGAAAATGCCGAGATCGACATTATTGCAGAAGGTCCAGGCCGTCGCCTTGCCCTTTTCGAGATAAAAGCATCATCAACAGTAACGCCAGCCGACTTCAAACCGATTGACCGATTCCTTGATGCTGGTCCAGGAAAAGCTTATGCGCCAAAATCAGTCGGGTTCGTGGTATATCTTGGCAATCAATTATTGATAATGGGCCAGCGCAGAATCTGCCTGCCATTGTCTATGCTGTGGTCGTTTTCCTGACCAAATACCACAGCCTCGCAAGCAATTGCCGCAATTGTTGAGGCACTAGCACAAGCTCCCGCTAGGTATGAAATTAATCTAAAGCAATAGCTAGCGGAGCCGCGCTAGCTATTGCTTTAAAATAAAAATTGATAATGATTCTTCAATTTGTATAGAGCAAACATATCGATCTGGCACTGAGAATACGGTGAAAGGACTCTTGAAAGCCTATTTATAGACAATCTTATTGCCTAACGCACACTTTCGCCACTTTTAATTTTTACTTGGTTTTTGTTGCATTCAAGGAGCAATCCCGATTAAGACTATAGTGACTTCTTTAAAATCTCTTTTGGGGGCAGACACAACACACAATCATCAACACAACGACAGTTTGATTGTGCTTGCGTTACAGCTCAACCTCGTGTCGAGAGAAAGTACTTAACCCCGATTTTCGCACCAGAACACCACACATTAGGTGTCCGCAAGCTCGGCGGCTTGCATTGGGGTGGATGAGGCTAGAGAGAGATTTTAGGGGGCGTGTCGGTGTTTGCATAGCTGTCCGGAATTCCCCGGCAGCGGTTTTTTCGAGAGACGGAGGTCTCCTCATGTCGAGCCCAAATAGGTTGAATAGCCTGGAATTCGGTCTCCACACTGTTCGGACCGGATACGACCAAATCGTCAGCAGCCCCTTGCCGAGGCGATTCTGTGTGGAGATTTGCGGATCGGCTTCGGACAAAGGCCCTGAAGCGGACGAAGCGACTGAGCTTGCCCACGAGATTGTCAGACTCGGTGGTACCGTGCTGGTATCAGGAGCACGAAGCGGACCAAGTCTGGCCCGGCGAGCAGCCGCCGAAGCACGAACACCAGGGCACCTCGGCCGCACCGGCTCACGCTCTCGCGCAATTGTTATTGAAACTAGCGAGCTAAGTGGACAATCCTCCAGTGGCGAATTTGCTGTCCATCTCGGTTGTCCTTCACACGGCGGGCGGGATTGGCTGGCAAACCGGTTCTGCGGAGCAACCGTGCTGTTTTCGGGCGGTCTGGACATCGCAGCACGCTACTTCAATCTGATGATCGCCAAGAGGACCCACGCGTTGCCAGAGCGGCATGGAATCATCCTGGTGGGAAAGCAGGGTCACCAACTGGCCCTTCTCGCCCATCACGCTGTCGAAAACGGACTGATGAACGAGCGCGAGTTGCACTGGTTCGAAGTAGCCGCTGGGGGCAAAGAAGCCCTCTCGCGCCTACAAGTTCTGGCCAGTGAAGGCGGACGCAACGTGTCAAAGTCCAGGCGTCGAAAGCAATCCAGCTCCAACCAGGCCGATGCCTTTATCACCAGCTACCGCGACGAACTCCAGGTCCTCGTGCGAGAACTCGGACCATACGAGCAATCTATCGGCGTGCTGGGTTCTGGAGCCCACAATTTGCCGAATGATGTTATCGCTCTCTTCGACAGGCAACTCATGGATTATCTCCGCGAGTGCCCGCTGGTGGCCGTCAGGCATGGTGGTTATGATGGTTTCATGCGTCGGGCTGCGCAATTAGCCCACAAACTGAGCACCAGCATAGCAATACGCACCAAAGTCGAGGGGCGTCCCCAGGCGACCTGCGACGACCACAGTGTCCTGGTTGTGCTGGACTCCATCGACCTGCGGCAAGCCGGTCTGCTGGGTCCAGACAATCAGCACAACCTGTTCTGGGCCGGCGGATTCGGCACGTCTCAAGAGATGTGCCATCAAAGTAACAGCGTCCGCTATCTCGTCGATGCCGGGACCGGGAGCTACGCAGGCTATTGGAATCCCTGGCTGCAATTCCTGAACGAGATGGTGGACGACGGCCTGATGGATGAACCGGAAAGGAAGAAATTCCGACTGGTTGACCATCCGCTGTCTGCCTTCGCGGCCTAACAGCCGCCGACCAGTCAACAACCGTAGTCCCAAACGAGGGAAGATCCTCTCGTTTGGGACATTAACCATAGGCATCCCTTCCTTTCACACAGTTTTTCTTACCAGACTCCTGTCCAGCAAATGCCGTTGGTAATGTGCTGACGGCGTAACCTACAAAGAAAGGATGGTTCGCAATGTCCCCGACGCTGAACACACTTGACGATTCCAGGCTTCTGCTCTCCCCTTTGCTGGAGATCGATTTCGCAGGATTCAACTGTCGCAACCCATTCTGGGTGGCCAGCGGGCCGCCCAGCTCTGAATGGGAAAAAATCAAGGCGCTCGACGAGGCTGGGGTGGGAGCCATCATCGGCAAAACCTGCTGCCTCGACGCCAGCCTCATCCACAACCCGGCCTCTCGCACGGCGGTTCAGATGCTAGGCAAAACGAAGATCGGTCTGATCAATACCGAACTGATCAGCGACAAGGACATCAACGAGTGGGAGAGGATCATGGAGCTTGCCGTGGAGCAACTCCAATGCCTGTTCATCCCCTCCGTCATGGAAGAGCCCCGCAAAGACGCTTGGCAGGAGATCGCGTACAGATTCGTCAAGCGGGGTGCGAAAGTGATCAAGCTCAACCTCAGTTGCGGGCACGGTATGCCTGAACGGGGGATGGGCGGGGCGGTCGGCGAGGTCCCGGAGGCTACCTTCAATACGTGTTCCTGGGTGAAGGAGGCGGTCGGCGACGGAATCGTCGTTATGGCCAAGATGACCGGCAACGGCGATATCGCCTCGGTGACGAGAGCGGTCCTTGATGCCCACTGTATCCCCGCGGGCATCAACACCATCCGCGCTCTGGGCGGGGTCGATCCGAAGACCGGCAGCCCCCGGCCTTCCAACAGCGGCAACGGCACGCGTGGCAGTCTCTCCGGACCCGCCATCCACTGGATCGCTTGTGAGAAGGTGGCGACAATGGCCGAGATCATTCGCGACGAATACGACGGCGCTGTGCCGCTGGTCGGCATCGGCGGTGCCGACTCGTGGGATACCTGCCTGAATTTCCTGCGGTACGGAGCCATCGCGGCCGAGATGTGCACGGCATTCATGTTCCGCGATCCCAAGGAGCTGGTTCGAGAATTGAGCGATGGTATGCTCGCCTATATGGTCGAGCACAACTACAGCAGAATCACCGAGTTCGTCGGTGCCTCTCTCCCGCACGTGTTGGGACACTCCGAGCACGTGAAAGTGCACGAGCAGGCCAAAGCAAAACGCCAGCTCGTATAAGGTCCAGCCTTAACGAAACCTAATCGGGGCAGGTAACTTTCGTGACCATGATGTCTCTGCCGGTAAACGTCATCGAACGCAGTTACAGGTTTCGAAACTCCGGAGGCGGTTGTCCCAGTGACCGTCTCCGGAGTTTTTCTATCTTTGTGTGCCAGGGATGTTCAACACTAGGAGGTGAGAGTCCTTAGACAGCGCGGGGCGAAGCTAATATGCAAAGCTGCCAAGCGCTAGCGTAGCCGCGCTAGGTGTTGGCCAAAAATAAGAATTTATAATAATTGCAGATCAAAGCATATCGACCAGATAAGCAAAACATTGCAAAGAGGCTAGTGGAAGCCCGTCCATCGCCAATCTGTAATATCCCCAATTAATTCTATGGCCTGTCTTTAATTTTGACTCTGTTGCTTTTGCTAGCCTATGCCAATTAAGACTATAGTGACAACTTCCAATTTTTTTCAACTTTCCGCGGGGGCACAGCAAAGCAAAATCAAGTAAAACACATTACTTTGACCAAGCTTGGCTTTCCCCGCTTGAGCCATTTGCCGGTGAACTGACTAAGCGTAGAGTTCAGGAACTGTTCCTGGGGCGGCTATGTCAGCACCATTAACGAGAGGGGGAACCATGGGTCCCATGAGAGCACAGAAGGGCAAGACGCTTCAGGTGGTTACCGAATGGCTCTCTCGGGCGAACAACGTCCGAGATCTCTTTCAGAACCCCAGCGTCCGACTTTCGCTGCTGACAGAGCTGTTCGGTTTATTGCGGCGGGAGAATCCGGCTTTCCTCAAAGCTTTGATGGAGGGGCTAGATCCCAACGGACGCCTGACGAACGGTTCAACTCCAGATGATCCCATTTGGATGGCGCCAACCTGCCGTCCGCGCCGAGGTGGACATCTGAGCAACAAAGGCATCATCGAGGCCCTGGAAGACGGGCGCCTGGTGGTGCTTACGCCTGGCCCGACGTGGAATCCACCCTGGCGAAAGCCCATGCAGGCTAACGGGCTTTTCTTCGACGTCAACTCGCTCGAACTCCACCTCGCCTCAGAGCTTCACATTGCCCGGCGGCCAAGCATCCGGCAACAGATCCTCCAGACTCTCGTGCTCAACTTCGGCTTCGAGAGTCTGCGACCGCTCCTGATGCGCTACGCCTGGAAGCCCCGCACCCAGTGTCCCAAGGAAATGCTAAAGCGTCATTACAGAACGGTGACGCTCACTCCGGAAAACCCCAGTTATCTGATGCTGCCGGGCGAGTTCATCCATACTCACTCGGTCGAGATCATCGGGTTGGCGGCTGTTCGCCAAGACAGATTCGGTGATCGCCCGCTCTTGGCGATGGATGTCGGAGGGCTTTCATTCTGGGACAGGGCCGGCAAAACGAACAACCTTGGCTCCAGGGGAGTTCACCCGGACCCCAATTGCCGCAGTCACACCGACGAGGCGAGATTGGAGGGAACCTTCCCGGTGGAACTCGAACTGGGCGTGCCAACGGGACAGTGCTACTTCCACGAGCTTGATCAGGACCCGGAACTTCCTGAGGGCAGTCACTTCTCCGGGCAACACAACGGGGTGCCAGGAACCTACACCTACTTCCACCCGTCCGCTTCACTCGTCGGATAGCAATCAACATCACGGCTGGCACCGCACTGACAGATTCAATCCAACAGTCCGGTGCCAGTCTTCCCACATCACGATCTCAACCCAAGAAAGAACGAGAGGACAATCCAGTGCAAACCAAGAAGCGAGTGGCCCTGGTCGGTTCCGGCGTGTCCGGCACTTTCTTCGCCCAAGGAGTGGCAGGGGCGGCCAACATCGAAGTGGACGTCTTCGAACCGGGCCCGCCGTTCAATAAGCGGAAGCTTTGCCCCATCGCTCGAGGTGAACTCACACAATGCCCAGAACCCATCTGCGGCTATTGCGGACCCAGCAAGGGAGGATTCGAGAACGACGCCAAGCTCAACCTGGACGCCACGCCATCGCATGGCAACCATAGTCTGTATGAGCTGATCGGCAAGAGCGAATTCCAGAGTTACCTCGATGTGGTGTACGAAACGTTCAGATCCCACGCACCCGTCGAGAGGCCGATTTTCAGTCCAGACCAAACCGTTCTCGACTGGATCAAACCCAGGGCCGAGGCGGCCGGCATGCTCTATCAGTCTCAGAGGTTTACCGCCTACGGCACCGACAATGCGATGAAAATCGCCGCCGCTATTCAAGAGAGCATCAGCGAGGCCGGCCCCAACATCAACTTTCGCTGGAAACACCAGGTTCAGTCGGTGGCGCGGCTGGGGTCACAGTTCCTGGTGACGCACAGCGAAGTCCGCAACAAGACGCTCGTTAACCCGAAGATGGGGGTTTACGACATCGTCGTCTTCTCCGTTGGCCGAGGGGGATCCCGTTGGCTGGCAAAACAGGAGTTCTACCGGGACCTGGCCAAGAAGCCTGGAATCGCGGACATTGGCGTGCGCCTGGAAACGCGCGCGAGTGTCACAAGAGAACTCGACCGCCGGACTTACGAGGCTAAGTTCTACAAGGTCATCAAGGACCTCAATGACCTCGTTGTCCGCAACTTCTGCAACTGCCCCCCAAGGCTTGGTCACCCCCGAGCCCCAAGACGATTGCGTCCTCGTGAACGGTCACACCATGGCGGGTAGGCCGTCAGATAACACCAACTTCGCCGTCCTGGCTAAGTTGGCCGTCTCGCAACCGGAGCAGTATTCTGTCTGGTTCGCCAAGGGGGTCAATGAAATCGGCGGCGGCAGGCCGGTGGTGCAGCTCTTCGGGGATTTGCTGGCTGGCAGGGCAACCACGCCCGCCGCATTGGCGAGGAATTGGATTCAGCCGACCCTCGAGTCCACGCCCGGCGACATCACACCCGCCTATCCCCCGGAAGTCTTGGCGGGCATCATCGAATACATTCACGCCTACGACAAGATCTGCCCTGGGATCGCTAGGGAAGAGCTGGTGATCCACGCTCCAGAGTGCAAGATCTTGCCGGACGTGCTTGTCGTTGATAAGTGGATGCAGACGAGCATCCCGAATATCATCGTTATCGGTGATACGAGCGGTTGGACCAGGGGGATCACGCCAGCGGGTTGCAGCGGTCTGATGGCCGCTGAAGGTATCCTGCGCCGTCTTGGCCTTGCTGCTTGACGGCCACCCGTCGTCACCACAACAACCCCAGAAGACCAGGAAGGCGGCGCTCCAGAGTCGTGGCCTTCCTGGTCGTACAGCCACTGCAAGCACCGCAATCGCGGACCGCTTCAGTGGCTGTTTTATCTTTTTTCCTATTTTCTAACCCTGTGAGCTTGCCCCAAGGTCAAAGTCCCACCGTAAAACCAGACATATCGATTTAAAAAATCTAGACAATCTAGCTATTTTCCGCCACAATTATTCTTAGAATAATGCAGGGCAATAAATTTCTATGGACACTGAATGGAATCTGGCAGAGGCCAAAAATAGATTTAGCGAATTATTCAATCTTGTGCTAACAAAAGGTCCTCAGCATATTCATCGTCGCCAAGACAAAGTGGTTGTTATCTCGGCTAAAGAATACGAAAAACTAAAAGGCAAACAAGTTAAATTCAAAGACTTTCTTTTAAAAGGCCCCTCTCTAGCAGGAGTCGATTTGCAGCGCGACAACAGTGGGCCACGAAATATTGATCTATGAAAATCTTGCTTGACAAACAGCTCGTACCGATCCCTTCATGGAAATTGACATTTCAAATATCAATTTCCGACTTTTGCGTGATAAGATATTGGCATTACGTTGCCAAGAAATCTTAAAAATTTACTTCTTGAAGCTGCCCAGGACACGCCAGTAATAATGCTTAACGGCGCTCGCCAGACTGGTAGAAGCACATTAGTACATGGGCTTTTCCCGGCTTCATCTGCCCGGCACTATGTTTCATTGGACGATTACTAAACGCAAAACTACTTGCGTTTAGTTCATATATTTGCCAGGCATATTCAACAACTGCCAGGAGCAACACACGCTGCAACAAAGTGGAAAAAAGCGATAATTTATTTCAATGACAAAACAGCCTTCAAAGCCAATTCAACTTCTTCAAGCTTATCTCCGGATACAGCACCAATCGGTTGAACTCTTCCTGTTTTTGCATCGATAAATCTGTTTCTATCTAATGAACGCAGCCGAAAACAAAGAAAAACAGTATCTTTAGGAAGACCACTTTCTTTTGCTTTGACTAAAACATTTGTCGGATAAGATCGTTTGATATGGGCAGCATCAGTACCCACGGCCACTGTTACAACCAGAGGCAAGTCATTAATAATATCGTCTGATACCACAAGAACCGGCCGCCTGCCAGCCTGTTCGCGCCCTTGCACAGGATCAAGCGTCACAAAATAAATTTGGCCGCGCTTGATCACCTCTCTTTACTAAGACCATCCATTTCTGTTTGCTTAAATTCTTTTTCGATCACCCCACATTCACGCAAAATCTCCGGATCATTAGCCATCTCCAGCATAGACTTTTCAAATTCGCGCCGTTTTTTATTATTCACATATTCTTGCAAGGCGACGGTAACTAATTTATTTAAATTGGACTGCTCAGCAATGGTACTGACTGATAGAACCTCATCAATCAGCTTGCTTGGAAGAGCAAAACTTCTTCTAATTGTTTTCAATTGTGCTTTCTTTAGCATATCACACCTCTAGTAACACCAATTGTAACACATTTTGAGTCCATCTTTAAACAGAAAATACAAAAGATAATCACAGCGCAGCGGATCACCGTTATTTCTTCTGGATTCAAAAATCTTCTAACAGCATTTTTATCTCTTCCTAGCAAATTGAAAGTTTTACTTTTAAAATACAAGGATGATTATAAATCGTCGCGTTAGAAAAAAAGTAGCAGGAGCGCTGGCTCGTCAGGCAGCGGTAGGAATCATTGGGCCGAAAGATTCTATGGCCAAACAGCGTAATTAAGCCAATTGCAGAACAATATCATGCTAATCATCAAAACAAAAATAATCACCGCCCAGCGCACCATTGTCAGTTCTTCGGGATTCAAAAAATCTTTAAATGACATATTAGTTCAAAGGCTCATTTTTTAGTGACAGGTAAAGGCTTACTGAGAATAATTTTTTGCCTTTTGTAGTCTAAAGTCAAGCAATAATTTTTCCAGGTGGGGTTCCCCAAAATAGCCACCGAACCATTAGTAAGCATGCCTAATGGTTTTGTTTTGTCAAAAGCAACCAAAAAGCCTGGGTGTTGAATAGTCTCACTGCCCAGCTTTAAAGTATTAAATTGACCAGTAGCCACTTTTACCGGTTTGCCGTCCAGACCATGCACCATATTTTCTGCCGGCATAGATTTATCACCAATTTGCTTAGCCAATTCATAAGGGATAAGACTATAAGCAGCACCGGTGTCGATTAAACAGTCTATTTTTTGGCCGTCTAATTCACCCTCAATCATCATGCCTGCTCCGCCTAATGTTGGCTTGGCAGGAATAATGGATACGTTTTCGTGAGGCATGGCATTATCTGGATTAGCGAAAGTTATTTTGCTATTGGGAAAATCGAAAGTTATAAGAAATTGGCGCATAATATTTGCACCGAGCATGCCGACCAAATTTTTTGTAGGAACGACTTTTTTTAAAGCTCCAAGGTCCGCCACGACTACCGGCAGATCTTGAAAAGGTAAAGAACCAATGAGCAGACTTCTTAGTTTCATATAACTCATAGGGACACTACCAGCCCCTGTTGTTATGGACAAATCCGACTCTTTTGTTTGTCCTAATTGAGGAGCAACTGTTGCATCAATCAAGCTTTGTGTTGCACCTGTATCGACAACCAATGAATAACCAGGTCTGCCGTTTATAGCTACATCAATAATGATTTCGCCGCTAAACATCTGGAAAGGGATAGTGATGGATTGGTTTTTGCTTAATAGGGGCGGATTAGCTTTAGGAACTTTGAATAATGTGTCATTCAAAGACTCTTCTTTGATCGAGGCTAACACAGTCTCTGAAACCTTCTTGTCACCGTTATATTCGGTCATTTTATACGGGATTATGCTGCCTAAAAATGGACGATAGTCATCGTAATGAAAAGATTTTTTCACCGCTAAGCCCTGCTCATCCTCGATTCCAACAAATTCTGTGTGAGCAATTAGATGTGTTTTCTTATCAATATAAACGATAGTCGATATTCCATCGCCTGTTGTAACCTTCAGTACATCATAATCAGCAGAACCAATATTCTTCGTTCCAATATAGTCAAACTGAGTGTTCCCGGCACCGAATTTAAACAAAACCTGCAGCCCATGTTCAATTTCTTGCCTAGCCAAATCTTGACCGCCAGGGTTATCTTCTATAATTTCCCCGTATTGCTTTAGCCAAGAGTGCTTACCATCAAAGCCGCCTATTAAAGGCTCTCCTAAAACATTCATCTCTTCCCGGATTTTATCGCCTTTGTTGAATATTTCTATTTCAAAAGTATTGGCTGCTCCAGATAAAGAAGAAATTTGGGTGTATTTGCCAAAACCATGGCACCCTTTCTCATATACTTGCTTAAACTTAGACTCACCGCCGTATGCATTGAGCGTATCTTGCACTATTTGTTGGGTCTTAGCAGTATCTAAAGTCTTCTTTTTGTTGAGAGTCGAATTAGTAATGCCGCTTTCATCGACATTTGCGGCCGCAACGCCTGTTAACAACGAGGCACCGGCCAAAATAGATAAAACCGCAACGGCAAATTTAATTGGGCAGGCAAAAGCTTTCCAAGAGTCTTTAGGTGGTTTGGAAAACTTTTGCCACATATGCATCTTTATTACATCCAAATATATATTCTCGGTGCCATAATACTAACTCTTTGCTACAGGTCTTGTCTAATCAAAGATGATAGATTGATATCTTTCTTTAGAGCATTGTTTAACTGAGATGAGGAAATACCCTCTAACTGTATAGAAAATAAAATGCTTGTTATTGAAACCATAGAAGATTTTAGACGTTGGCGCCAAGAAGAAAAGGGAACATTAGCGCTTGTGCCGACAATGGGTGCATTGCATGAGGGACATTTATCTCTTGTACGCATAGCAAAAACAATAGCTGATAAAGTTGTCCTTTATATTTTTGTCAATCCCATGCAATTCGGTCCCAAGGAAGATTTTGGCACTTATCCTCGCACGCCCGAAAAAGATATTGAAGCCTGTCAAAAAGAAGGTGTTGATGCCATTTTTATGCCGAAAATGTCCGAGATTTATCCAGAAGGAAAAGACAATAGCACTAAGGTTGTGCCGCCAGCTTTTCTAGCAGACATTTTGGAAGGACATTTTCGTCCCGGATTTTTTACCGGTGTGGCTACAGTATTAGTCAAATTTTTTAGCATTGTCCAGCCCGATGCCGTTATATTTGGTGAAAAGGATTATCAGCAGCTACTTATCGTACGCCGCTTTATTCAAGACCTAAATTTACCTATCACCGTATACGGGGCACCAACTGTACGTGAACCAGATGGACTAGCCGTCGCCTCGCGCAATGCATATTTAAGCAAAGAGCAGAGAGCTATAGCACCCCGTATTCACCAATTGCTGCAAGAAGCAGCAGCTAAATTACAAAAAGCACAAAGCAAAAATCAGGATGAGATGGAACAATTGCTCAAGCCTATTCGGCAGAAATTCAAAGAAGCAAATTTTGAATTGCAATATTTGGAAAGCCGGGATGCCGACAACTTACAACCGGTAAGCCCACAAACAAAGAAAATAATTTTGCTTGTTGCAGCAAAATTAGACAGCATACGCTTGATCGACAACCTCTTTGTCAGCTGAGTAAGTGCAAGTTTAGTTAAAGCGGATAGACTTGGCCAATTCTTTCTCTACTGTGGCCAGCTTTGAATTTTTATCTTGAGCTATAAACTCCTGTAACGACTTAAGTCCATTTTTGGCTTCGGACATGTACTCTTTGGCAAATTTGCCAGATTCAATATCAGCCAGAGCCTTTTGCATTTTTGCTTTTACATGCGCATCAATGAGCAATTTGCCTGTTTTTACACCACCATAATTTGCTGTGTTAGAGACAGCTTCACGCATACCAGTAAGACCAATTTCAAACAATAAGTCACCAATTAATTTCACTTCTTTTAAACAAAAAATATAAGCCAATTCGGGTTGATAACCAGCTTCTACTAGTGTGTTAAAACTAGCGCAAACTAATTCGGGCAATCCACCACATAGTACAGCTTGCTCAGAGAATAAATTAGTTACAGCTTCTTCTTTAAAGCTAGTAAGTATAGCCCCTGCTCTTGTACAGCCTATCGCTTTAGCGTAAGCAAGACATCTGGTAAAAGCGTGTCCTGATGCATCCTGTTCAACAGCGATTAAGCCGGGCACGCCTTTGCCTTCTTTATAGAAAGTACGTAGCCAACGACCGGGGCTTGTGGGCGCAACAAGGATAACATCACTTTTAGCCGGCAAAGTAATAAGCTTTTCGTGTACAACAAAACCGCTGGCAAACACTAAAATTACCGGGCGGTTTATATTAGGCATAATTTCTTTATCGAATAAATCCGCAGCCACTTCATCAGGTAGCATTATTGAAAGCAAGTCGCAATTGCTTACCGCTTCACGCAAACTTATTAGCTTAAACCCATCCTTAAGCGCCTGAGCGTGACCTTTCCCGTGCTCCTTGGCACAAACGGCAACATTTACACCACTATCGCGGATATTTAAAGCATGAGCGCGCCCCTGATTGCCGTAACCAATGACAGCTACTGTAAGCCCATTGAGCTCACTTAAATCGGCATCTTTATCGTAGAATATCTTTGCCATAATTAAAACAATTGCAGTATAGTCTAACAACGTTTGTGCAGCCAATCATAAGAGAATTTCCTTTTGCCTCGTTTTGTAATTCTTGAACACGATTATCCAGAATTACACTGGGACTTTATGCTGGAAAATGGCAATGATTTATGCACTTGGAAACTACGCCAAAAGCCAAATGAGCTTTTAGCTCAGCATATTCAGCAAGGAAAAATCAACCTTAAGGCAGCGCCCTCAACTCCTCATCGTCTTATTTATTTAGATTATGAAGGACCAGTTTCTAACGGACGTGGTTTCGTCAAACGTTTTGACTACGGTTCATTCGAATGGATAGAACAAAATGAAAAAGAAGTGCTGATTAATCTGCAAGGACAAAAGTTTAATGGGCTGGTCAAATTATCAATTGCTGATTAGGTAGATTCATTATTTCTGTTCTTGTAAAGAGCTATTTGCTTGACCGGTAAATCAATTGGATACCTTTAATAGTTAAATGTGGATCAATATGATCTATTAGTTTTTCTGAACCATTATTTTGTCCCACAAGTAAGGCCGCATTACCCCCGGTGGCAACAGTGACAAGCGGTTCGCCAATTTTTTCGCGGACAAGCCTAAGCCAGCGCTCCACTATACCTACTTGTGCCAGCGCTGCACCATTCATTATTTGATCATTAGTAGTAAAGCCGAAATCAAAAGTATATTTTTTATAATCGGCGTCTTTAATTGTTTCGACTAGCGGACTAGCCACTTGTAATTCAGAAATCATTCTGTGATAACCCAATGCTATAAAGCCCCCATCAACGACGCCACTAGCCAATATTGTTGTCAAGACCGTGCAGGTTCCTAAAGCAAATACTGCCAGATTTTCTTTCGGAGCATAAAACTGACGTGCTGCTACAGTATCTGCCACGCGGTCAGCACCATATTCTGGATGAAAGTCCTTAATGAATTTTTGTGACTGGGGAGTAATTTTAAAGATCGGTTGCTTCATGGCTTTTTCGATATTTTGCGCCGCCGATGGTGCTACAGAAGACATGGCTAATTCATAATCGCCAACACGATTCAATAGGTCGCCACCAACGGTGCCACTATCTTTTGTGGGATAACGCCAAGTCTCTTTTAATGTATCACCATCGAAGCGTCCACATTTAATGAAGGTAGTCCCTATATCTATTGCTACCAATCTCATTAATTGTCTCCTTAAAATTTGCTTGCACGCACCAAAATTTAATGATATTAAATATGCTACCGCGTATGATTACATAAACTTGTTTAATATACTAATTTTTCAATCTGTGATTTAAAACAAACGCCTATCAAATTAAGATAATATGCTATTTCCAAATTTGATACATGCGTAATAAAAGATAGCTAGAAGGAGCAATCATGAAAAGGACACCTATTAATTCGGTGGTCAGCACAACAGTTAGCTTAGCGGTTATAAACTTTATAGTGCTTGGTCAAATATTGCCGTCAATGGCAGATGCATATAGTAGCAATAGCAACCCCAGTTCCCAACAACAACTACAAGGACGCGTTACTTATGCCCCCGTTGGCACCGCCCTAGATGCCACATTAACCAGTCCTATTGATAGTGCATTGGCAAAACCAGGGGACCTTTTTAATGCCAAATTGAATTCGCCACTGTATTTAGGTAGCGATTTGGTTTTGCCGGGAGGCACAAGCCTTGAAGGACAAGTGGCATCAGCTGACAAAGCTGGGCTTGCTGGATCAAATGGCAAAATGACCTTACGTCTCATTGGTGCAGTCACTCCAGACGGCATTCATTATCCATTATCTGCCACAGTTACTGCCAATCAAGACAAAGGCATTCATGAAGATAAACAAGGCGATCTAAAAGGACGTACTACCTCTTCTACCGTAAAAAGTGGCATTATCAGAACAGGGCTTTGGACCGCCGGCGGTACATTATTAGGCATATGCTTTGCCCCCATTGTTGGTGGCGCAGTAGGTGCTGGAGCAATCGTTGGTGTTGCCACCGGTGGTGCTGTTGGTTTGGGAAGTAACCTGTGGCGTAAAGGCAAGGATGTAAAAATTCCTAGCGGCACACGCGTACAATTTGCTCTTGATCAGCCAATGTCTCTTACAGCAATGGCCACTTCAAGCACTCCTACATATAGATAAACGGGCTCCAGAAGCATGTCAGGAAAACAATTGTTTTCCTGACATGCAAAACCTCGAATCGCTCAGGCTGTCTATAATATTCGAGTCAGCAGGCTAAATTAAATAAACTAACGGCTAAACTTCTTAAGAATGGTAGATGGCAGACGATCAATCTCTTCTGCAACCCATCCAAGTGCTGTGAGTACAATTTGCGGTATCCCCATCGGACCAGCCTCATTTAAGCAGGATGGAACATTTGAAATAGTTGGTCGTAAGAAAAACTCAATTGAATAGGGCGTCCATGAGGACAAGTTTCATTGCGCGGCGTTCTATACCATTCGCTAAGCAATTCGATGATTTGGTCATCGACTAAAAGCATGCCATTTTTTATTGCGCTTTGACAAGCGATAGATTTAACAATATCAAGTTTAGGATTAAGCATAGTGCTTTCGGCTAATTCTTGCAGTATATTTTGTACGACACTGGCATAGTCTTTGTGCGCTAATTCAACAGGTACTTGTGCGCAAGTAACATTGTCTCCTTCAATTTCAAATTCAAAACCCTGCTCGTTCAACTCAGCAATATTTTCCTCTAATACCGATTTTTGCTCATTGGTTAATTGTAGAGGCAGCGAAATCAGCAAATTTTGCCTTTCTATGTCGGCTTTGGCAGCCAACAGTTTTTCGTACAATACCCGTTCATGGGCTATATGCTGTTCAACAATAGAAAGACCCTCAGCTGTTTCTAAGAGAATATAAGTATTGGCAAAATAGCCAACCAAATGCCAATCTAATGGTAAAGATACAGCTTTAATAGATGGAAATAGACTTGGCGTACTATTTGTCATAGAGTCTGAAACATTATCAAAAGTTGCCGAATCGGTTAATGATACCGAGTCAGTTGGTGCGGAAACTGCTGGTACAGACAAACGATCAAAATAAACTGTCTCGCCTGTTTCTTTTAAAGAAAGCTGTTTGCCCTTTTCTTGAGCTTGGGCAATGCGATTAAATAAAGTAGTATTTAAAGAAGTCGGCGCTATATTTCTTGGCCGATCTGACAAAGGTTCAAAATCTAATTGATTCGGCTGCGTAGTAACGTTATGCTCCGCATTTGTCTTTGTATCGATGTTGAAAAAATTAAACTTGAGAGTATCAGCATTTCTCAAAGCATGCATAATTTGTCTTTGCATGAATAAATAAACATCGTTTCCACGCGAATAGCGAATTTCTTTTTTTGTAGGGTGAATATTAATATCAAGCTCACTGGGGCTAACTTTTAAATGAAGCACTGCTAATGGATAACGCCCGCGAGGAATTAAATCGGCATAGGCATAATCGAGCGCTTTATATGCCAGCGCGCAGCGCACTGGACGATTGTTTACTATAGTCATAATACCTTTACGGTCGCCGCGGAAACTTTTAGGACTTACAAGTCTGCCTTCTATCTCTAGTCCCAGCACGCCGTCTTTTCCCGATAAAGTAATGAAGCTTTGTTGCTCGTTGAAAAAATTACTCTCGACAATTGCCCCATCCAACTCATTGGTACCCAATGTTTTCAGCCTTGGCGCACCATCTAGAGATAATTCGAAAGCAATATCAGGGCAGCTAATGGCCAAACTTTGCACGATATCTAAAATATGCGCAAACTCAGTAGCTGGCTTTTTTAAAAAATTAAGCCGAGCAGGCACATTGTAAAAAAGATCCTCTACTTCAATTATCGTTCCTTTGGCGCAACCAGTTTCAGAAACTGTCATTGCACCATCCATGCAAAAGACTTTAGTGCCAATTTCGCTTTTATCTGTGCGTGTAAAACAAGTTAGCTTACTTACCGCAGCAATACTGGGCAATGCTTCGCCGCGAAACCCGAGTGTATGCAAATTCCATAAATCATTAGCGCT
>JABDBL010000044.1 GCA_013288645.1 Candidatus Melainabacteria bacterium | reverse complement strand
GGTTTTACTCGTATGGGCACTTCACCGAATGTTTTGATCAATTCATAAGGGTGCAAATTTTTCCTAATAAGTGGATCGGCTAAAGCTCCTTGCACAACTTGCGGCCGTTGTCGGTGCCTTGATTAGTTGGTTTAGAAACTATAGACCGGAATACAAGCCTGCTTTAGAAGAAATGCAAAAAGAAATAGTGGCATTGGGCGGCACAGTGCGTGATTGACACAGCAGAAGTCCTATGTTTTGTAGGAAGACAAAATGGTATGAAAACCGAGAGGGTGACGCGTATTGAGTCACCCCTCGGTAGTAGCTAATGGTGGTGCCTTTTGTCCTCGATGAGAGAGGGTTGCTTCCATGGTGGCTCCCTAACTCACCGAGATCGATTGTTGTTTCTATTGCGGTCCTTTCAGGGTGTGGTAGAGATCATCTAGAAGCATCTCATCGGGATACATTGATGTGGCGTGGTCGAAGCTCGCTCGGTTCGGGCACTGGTGCTCGTGCTCTTTGACTTGCGGCCCGCCCACCACGCTGGCGAAATTTGTTCGCAACTCTTCCAGCGTTTTATATCTCGTGGCAGACAGAGTATGCGAAACCAGCCACGCTGCGTCCTCATAGTTGTCTCTTTGTGGAGTCTCGGGAGCTCTTCGTTTCTGAGACATAACATCTCCTGGTGTCGGTTGACTAGAGATACACGATCCGCCGGGTTGGTGCAACTTGTCAGACAGTTGTGTCGCCTCCTAGGAAGCGCGCGAAATCGGCGAGCTCCTCAAGCGATCGCTGCCAACGTTTACACTTGGGTCTCAGCCGGGTGATGATGATCGTGGCCGCACTGACTGACACAAGCGTTTGCTTGAGCTCGTCCGGCCAGGGGTGGCGAGGAGCGGTAACCCTTTTGTGAAAAGTGCGCGCCCTTTTTTTGAGGATCTGCCGCAACCCTTTCTGAGAATGTGTGGGCGACTCTTGAGTGGTAAGGATTGCGCTTTTGGGAGGACCGAGCAGGGCAGCCGCCTTCGAAAAGTCAGCAGCCCAATCGGCAGGTGTTAATCTGTCAGGATCTGTAGGGTTGAGCGCCTCCACGAACTGCTTGAAGCGGGCCGGTATTGTTGTATGGCGACACAGCTTGGCCAGTTCATCGGCTTGCCTGCCGAGCTCAGTACCTTCATGCAGAAGCGCATAAGCGCGCAGCGGCGGCACTGCCATTTTTAAATCTCTGCTGAGCTGCGCAATCACAGACTCTAAGAAAGCTTGGGGTCCGAACATGGTTTGCTTCTCCTGTTTCTCGGTTGGACGAGACCCGACAGATATGCCTCGTTTTCCAGCACCAAAGCAGCCCCCGCCACGAACGGGGGGGTTTATAGCTTGTATGGTGCTCAGCTCTAACTACCAGCTGACCTCGACATGAGGTAGGGAACGAAACAATATCCAGCCTGCAAAACAGCTTACACACAGCTGTCATGCTGGCTCTCTTCGGTTTCACGGACTTGCTTGCAGTCTCGAGCAGATCGCCTTCAACAGTGCCTTCCCGGACGTCCTGCCTATGGCGCGATCGAATTGCGATCTTGTGGGCCAATCAGTTTCGCGCCCCCTTTCTTTTGCTTCTTTGAGCACACTTTCGAAGTCCTTTTGCAGCTCTTTAAGTTTGTGCAGTCTCCGCACATTCACAGCGAACAACAGCAGTCGAATGACCGCGGCCCGGGCAGCCGCTGGATCACGAGCCGGCGCGGAAGCGGCGGGCGCGGGTGTGTCCGGCTTGGAAGTCACCTCAGATGGTGAACGGGTTTTTTTTGTACGCGACATCTGCAGTTTTCCTTTGTTGGAGGTCAGCTTGACTGAGTAAGTCCGATCCGAGAGATTCCTCTTCCTCCGCACAGGCGAATGGAAGTGTGCAAGAAGCCCGCGGAGCGCCAATGGACGACATGAGCTCTCCCTTTTTCATAAGTAATGTTCTGCCCCCTACCCGCTAGCCTCTGTCCAACTCAATCGCAATTTCACTTGATCACAGCTAAGTGACCCAAAAATCGCGAGAGTGAGGCTATGCAGTCTGGGCGGATAGTTATCTTGTCGAAGATACGGGGTGGAACAGTTTCTACCTTAGCCATCTCACGAGCTCTTTTCAAGCGGGCCAAGACTTGCTCGGAAAAGCCATAATCTACGCGTGGCGGTCATATACCGAAGCGACATGAATTTGATTAGCAGATTCTTAGCAAATTTGCCGATTAGTTGTTCACTTATACGCTAGCGAAGCTAGCGCAAGGCCCCCTTTTTTGCGGAGCCTTTGGTCATTGCCACTAATTTCTCAAGGCTACTATCTGTTTTCTATTAACGATTGAAAGACTTGTTCATCGACATTACCGCCGCTAATAACGCAGCATACACTTTTATTTTTAAACATTTTTGTTTCAGTCAAAATTGCGGCAAAAGACAAAGCCCCGGTTGGTTCAGCCTTTAATTGCAAATGGTCATAAATCATTTTCACTGCTGCTTTTATTTTCTCATCAGGCACTTCAATAATTTGCCTAAGATTGTGTCTGACAATTTCCCAATTATGTTTACCCAGGCTAATTGTTCTTGCCCCATCAGCAATTGTTTGCGGCTCAATTGTGTTAGCGATTAAACGACCGGCCTTGAGTGAGAGTGAAGCATCATTAGCAATTTCTGGCTCAGCGCCGATAACCGTCGTTTTTGTCCGCTCTGATTCTTTGATACCACTTATAATACCGCTGATTAACCCGCCACCGCCAATGGGCGAAATAACGTAATCAAAGTGCTCATTATTACTCGCTATGTCTTTTCCAAGGCTTTTAGTGCCTTCTATGATTAAGGGATTATCGTAGGCGTTAGTTATATAAGCATCCGGGTTTTGTTCGGCTAATTCAGCTAACCTCTCAGCTCGTCCCTTTTTATCCGTATCAACAAATTCTATTTGTCCGCCATATTTTTTTATGCCATCTACTTTTACCTGAGCTGATTTAATAGGCATAACGATTGTGCATCGTTTACCCATTAGAGAACAAGCATAAGATAAGGCCTGGGCAAAATTGCCTGACGAAGAAGCGATTATATGCGTTTGCTGAACATATGCAGCCACATTGTAAGCTGCTCTGAATTTAAAACTACCTGTAGGCTGCTTGGTTTCATCCGCAAAAATAATTTTGGCGCCTAATAAGGCAGACAAGGCCGGTGCCTCAACGAAAGTTGTGGGATAAACAGCCGGATGCGACGTTTTTGTTACTAAGGGTGATGCTGACAACATAATCCAAAAATAAGAGAAACAATGGATCATTTAGACTAGCACAGACCTAGAGCTGCATACTGCCTCCTTTGGTAAAGAGCCAGTAAACAATTTGTTGTCGCTCGATTAAAAATCATCCCCAGGCAAAACACGAAGAAGTCTTTGTAAAGTGCAAGCCTGAACAACTCATGCTTAGTCTTTGGGGTTGCTCTTGCTTTCTTACTATTACTTTTTCACAGGAGTTGCAGCAGATTGATCAGTTGCCAAATCGACTTCCCATATGCTGCCTTCTTTAGTGTCCATAACACTTATGCCATATTGGGTCAAAGCGGCACGGATCATATCTGATGTTTTGTAATCTTTTTTTTCTTTAGCTTCAGAACGTAATTGCAAAAGCAAATCGATTAATTTTTTGCTTGTGTCAGCGGGCACTTTTTGACGTTCATCGGCAAGCGTCAAACCAAGCACGCCAGCATAATCCACTAATACTTTAGCCGCTTTTTGTTTTTCCTCAATTTCAGGTGTTTCCATAATCTTGTCTGCCAACTTAAACAAACAAGCCACAGCCTTAGCTGTGTTGAAATCATCGTCCATTGCTGCACGGCGAAATTCATTATGGAAGTTGTTGTAACAGGCTAGTGGCGTTTGGGGAATTAATTCTTGGCTTGGCTGAGCAGGCAGATCTTTTTTGTCGGGATTCTTATATCTAAGGCATTCCACAGCTCTTACAAGGCGCTGCAAGGCTGTCTTCGAAGCTTGCAAACTTTCGGGAGTGAAATCAATCGGGTTGCGGTAATGTGTTTGTAAAATAAATAATCTAATTTCATCAGCCGAATATTGCTCAAGCAAAGCTCTAATCGTGTTGAAATTGCCCAGCGATTTAGACATTTTTTCGCTGTTGACCTGAATAAAGCCATTGTGCACCCAGAAGCGTGCCAGCGGTTTGTTGTGTAACGCTGTCGATTGAGCCAACTCGTTTTCATGATGAGGAAACAACAGATCTTCTCCACCGCCGTGCAGGTCTATCGTTTCACCAAGCAAACTTTTAACCATAGCCGAACATTCTATATGCCAACCAGGCCTGCCTCTACCCCAGGGGCTTTCCCAGCCATACTGCCATCTTATGTCTTCGCCAAAGCCCTGGTATTTGCCGCTGTCGGCGCTTGCTTCGTACCCTTTCCAGAGAGCAAAGTCTGCCGGATGCTTTTTACGCTTTTCTAATTCGCTTTGCGCCACTACTTGTTCTCTGGCACCCACCATCATGTCTTCCAGCTTTTGTTTGGTTAGCTGTCCGTATTGGGGCAAAGAAGCAACCTGAAAATAGACATCGCCATCTACAACATAAGCATGTCCATTAGCAATTAAGCCCTTGATAAATTCAATCATCTCGCCAATATATTCACTTGCTCGTGGCTCACTATGCGGTCTTTCAATGTTTAAAGATTCCATGTCTCGCCAGAATTCATAAGTGAATCGTCGTGCCACCATCTCTGGTGTGGTATGCTCAGCTTTGGCTCTGTTTATGATTTTATCTTCTACATCGGTTATATTACGCACATAAATAACGTCGTAACCCTTAATCAAGCGCAAATAGCGTTGAATAACATCCCAGATAATATAAACACGGGCATGACCCAGATGGCTATAATCATAAGGTGTGGGCCCGCAGGCGTAAATCTTTACTGTTTTGCCGTCGTTCGGCTTGAATTCTTCTTTTGTTCTAGTCAGACTATTGTAGATAAGCATATTGGTATGATTTTATAAAATATTGGGTTCAAAACAACTAGATAAATAAAATTATACTAGCTACAACTAGCGAGAGCCGCTTCTATCCTGGATTTTATGCGTTCAGCGCCTAAGATAGAAATGATAGAACCTAGATCAGGTCCTTGGGTAGCACCAGATAATGCAGCGCGCAAAGGCCAATAAAGTTCTTTGCCTTTGACCCCTAATTCCTTGCCCATGCTGTCTATCACTTGCTTGCAACCTTTATGATCGCCGTAAGGTAATTTGCCCAATTCTTGTATTGTTCTAGTCAGCACTTCTTTTGCTTGTAGATTAGTGAAGATTGATTTTTTTGTTTCTTCGTTAATTTCTGGTTTGTCGATAAAGTAAAAGCGGGTTGCAGCTAGCACTTCAGCCAGTGTGCTTAATCCCTCACGTACCGAAATAATAATCTCTTGTATCTGTTTATCCGTATACTTAGAAGTATCCACCCCCGTTAAATAAGGCATACAGCGCTCAGTTATACTTTCAATTGGCAAGCTTCTTATGTAATGACCGTTAAACCAATTTAGACGCTGCAAATCAAAAACAGCGGGGCTCTTGCTCATGCGAGCAAATTCAAACATTTCACTACCTTCTTCCAAAGTGAATATTTCACGACCGTCAGCCGGAGTAAAACTCATCTGCGCTAAATAATTTACTATTGCTTCAGGTAAATAACCTTGCTGGCGATAATAGTCTATATGTGCTTTCTCACCATGCACGCGCTTTGAAAGTTTGCGGTGATCGTTATCGAATATCAATGCAGCATGCGCAAATTGAGGCGGTTTGGCCCCTAATGATTCGTAAATCAAAAGTTGTTTAGCAGTATTGTGAATATGATCTTCGCCCCGGATTACATGCGAGATTTTCATATCAACATCATCAACCACGACGGCAAAATTATAAGTGGCAATGCCGCTTGATTTAACTATAACCATGTCGCCGCCGAGGTCAGTAGTTTCAATTGCCATTTGTCCACGGATTTGATCGGGCCAAATAACAGTACGTGGTTCTTCTACGATAAAACGCACCGAAGGTACCCGTCCTTCTTTTATAAAATGCTCAATGTGGCTTTGGCTCAGATGGCGTCCACGATTATCGTAACGAGGCGGCTGCCCTTTTGCTTTTTGTTCTTCTTTTAGCGCCGCTAATTCTTCAGGTGTTTCATAGGCTAGATACGCAGAGCTTTTTGCTATTAGCTGGTTAGCGATATTTGAATAATGATTTTCCTTTTGCGTTTGTCTGTAAGGAGCATAAGGACCACCAATATCTGGACCTTCGTCCCAATTTAACCCAAGCCATTTTAAGCCGGCAAAAATATCTTCTGTAAAGCGTTCTTCTGAACGCTCCTCATCGGTATCTTCTAAGCGCATAACAAATTTGCCCTTGAAGCGTTTAGCATAAAGGTAATTATAAAGGGCAGTGCGGGCTGTACCTAAATGCAAACTACCAGTTGGGCTGGGGGCAATTCTCACTCGCACATCTTGTTGGTTATGGGAATTTAAATTATGCAAAGGTTTGGCACTGGTTTCTTTAGCAGTCATGGTGTTTGTTTTTCCTCACCTGATTGCTCTTTCCTAAGCGCTCAGCACATTTGAGTTCTGGACCGTACGCTTTTCGACCAGGCTATGGCAAGTATGGATATTTGACTATATTCTGGCTTTAAGATTGGCGATAAACAAGCCTAAATTTGGCATTTTGTATTTACTGTAAACAATATAGATGCCAATAAGACCCCAGGCGGGCCAATAAATTGACTAATTCTTCGATATGTATCATATGCCGTAGGGGTGCCGTTAGTCTGTGTTAAGGCGATACGAATATAAGTTGTTGCTAGTGGCTGCGCCAATTGTAAAGATGTTTTTTGTACATTAGAAAGCATAAAGTTTTCAGATTAAGCCATTCACAGAATTTATAAGAGGCTCAGTTTTCAAGCAACATTAGGCATTTATGCAATTTCGTCGCTCTTGAATAATGCTCTTGATTTCAAATACCCATACTTGATAAGGTGAACATACGCTATATTCGTTTATCCAGGTATGAGTATCTAAAACACCAGCCAACTGACTACAAACCCCGTAAGACCAACCATCGCGATGGCATAATTTGTAACGTCAGCTTCCGGCAGTGATGGATGCGCCCTGCAAACGAATGGCGACCGACAAATAAAAGCAGCAAACCGGCACTTTCACCTGACCGGTTAGTGCTTGCTTGATGAAGTATGTGCCAATTCCAATTCCAATTCCAATTCCAATTGAAATCCCGTAACAGGAGATCTCCAATGTCTAGTCGAACGCTCCGCAACCCCACCTGGATGTACAGGACTCTCAAGGCGGCTGGTTTGCCCTCTACTCTGGCGCGAGTGGTGCGCAAGATAGATGGCTCTCTGATTCAGGTCGGCGGCCAAATCAAGGCGGATGGTACTGGTGGCGAATACTGGGAGGACTTCTTTACGGACGGGAAGGTCACTCTCTGCACAGATCGGTATGAGGCGGGTGACCCCCTTCCTGCTAAGAACCGTTACTTGAGCGGATGTTTGAGTCGGCGTGGTGGATTCTCGGGGACGTCCTCCATCTACCAGCTTACTGGCGGCACTTACCTGCTCCGCACGGTGTGCTGGTGGACTTCGTGGAGCAGCGAAGTCAGAGGTATTACCCAGGTCGTCGTGACGCCTGACGCCAAAAGATACCAGGTCGCTCGGTGTCTGGAACAAATCATTTCCGGTGCTCTCAACCCCCGTATAGAGCGTGTAGCCGCGCAGATCAGCGGGGATTACCGGGTGGTGAAGGTGCGGCTCGGCACCAAAGAGAGCCTGCACTTCGGTAGTAAAGGCAAAGAAAGGGGGATGATCAATATCCTCAACCCCTTTTATAAACCCAAAGATACGCCTGACCAGCAGTTTTTGGAGCGACTGAAGGACATGCTCACGCGCGGCGGTGATGCCCTCGAAAGGAGACTGTTCGAGCTCGCCACTGAAAGGAAGCATCTTCTGGACCGCTATGAGTCGTTCTCTGATGTCTCTCAAGACGGCGGAAATTGGCGTGTCAAGTCAAGTGCGAGTGAGTCCTTTAACTCCTACTGTGGCACGAATGAGGCCGTAGTGCTTGATTTTCATCGGCAGGTCCAGGACAAAATGTGCCACCTCACTCCCCAATACGACACCTCAACGGCCGGAGGTGTCGTTGCTGTTCTGCACGAGGGCGATAGGGCCCATCGGGTTATCCTTCGCAACCAGCTATTCATCCCGGTCCGGATTGGGCAGGAAAGGAACATCGTCGTGCTGGTTGCGCATAAAGATACCATGTGCCGGGCTGAGCAATCGTTCTCGGTCTGGGGTTTTACCGTGCGGCGCAGGGCTGAGGATGTTGAGGTGTGTCCGTACGATAATAACCGTCGTTATGACATCGACTGGACAAGCGTGGCCAAAGGGTTCTTTTACAATCCCGAGGTTTCTTACAGTCGGGCGGGTCGATAAGATTTGCCCTCCGGAGCAGGTGCCGTTTCAACATTGCCTCCCGGTGCATACCGATCCTCGCGAAGCTGCGTGAAAGCGCAGCTTCGTTTTTTCTTGTGTGCCAGACATGTTCAACAACTAGGAGGTGAAAGTCCTTTGACAATGACAGAACGGATAATCACAACAGAATCGCCCTCCTTATCTTTTGCATTTTTTATTTATTTTGTATTGCAGAAAAGGACAAACCGCGTTTGCATTTAGATCTCTTGACTACGGAGTGATTTTTGTTATACAATATGTTATACATAGAGGAATGCGCGTTGCCCAAGGATTATCGGATTTTAAAAAGTGCTTATCGGCACGGAATTACCGAAACAGAAATCGATTATGTTTTAAGTGACAAAAACCCTAGCCGGCGCTTTTACGAAATGCATGATAATGAGGAAGGAAATGCCCAAGATATGGTTGTTGCTTATAGCGGTACTCGTCCGTGGCCAATTGAAGTCAGTCTTTGTTATGAGCCTAATGAAAATATTGTTTTTCATGCAGCCAAACTTACCCCTAAATATAAAAAACTATATGAGGCTGAACCATGAATAAGATAAACCACAAAACTATAATATCGACGGAAGAGCGCAATCGCCGGCGAGCTGAAGTAGGCAAAGCCGCTTCAAAGAAAATTGCTAAAAGCGAACAATTGAATTTTCGTATTGAAGAACAAGCTATTAGGGATTTGCAGGACTTGGCATGCTCTTATGGTTTACCGGTAAGCACAATGATTCATGACTGGGTTATAGAAAGATTAGCTCAGGAGAAATTGGGCAAGCCCGAAATCACTGGAAAAGCTTTTCAGATTCTAAGCGAATTGCACGATAGGTTGCAAAAATTATTTAGTTCATCAGTTTATCAATCTACTGCTATCAATATGAAAGTAGCCGAAGAATCTCTTGCATATGAACCCAAGCCTAAAAGAAACAAGCAAACTGGCGCAAAGCAATAATACTTACTTTTACTTTGTTATATTAGCTATTCGCGACCAATTACTATGCAGTCAACCATAGCCACACCGGAACCAAGCATGTTTAACTGCCTGGCAGCGCCCTTAGATAAGTCTATGACACGACCACCAATAAATGGTCCGCGGTCATTAACTTTAACAACACAGGAATCACCGGTTCTACGATTGGTTACAAGCAATTTGGTGCCAAAAGGCAAACTGCGATGGGCAGCAGTCAAGCCGTCTTGATTGAATATATGTCCATCTGAAGTCTTGTGACCATGAAAATGTGGTCCATACCACGAAGCATTGCCGCTAAAGTGTTCTGTAGCTTTGGCTATTGCTGTTAAATCGTCAAAACTATGACGTGCGGTAAGTTCAGCCAATTTAAGAAAAGACATTGGCAAAGCCTTAACGCCAAACGCAGTGCGAATAACATTAGTTAGCTTTAGCCCGTATTCTAAAGATTTTGCATCTACAACCTTAGAATCTAAGTCCCGGGCGTCTATAAGAGCAGATTGCCCAAGTATTGTTGAATTGGCTAGTTCAGAATTGGAAAACTTAAGTAAGTCGATTCCATCCGTTTTTAGAATCACTCCATCTTTAACTTTTACTGGGTAAAGTTTGTCTGGATTGAATTTTTTACTCTTTACTAATTGATCAAGCTTGCTGGCAAGATCTTCTGCTTTGTCTTCTATTGCTACTTCGCCGATTTTGTCTGAGGCAGCATTGAAGCGAAACAGCTCTTTGCCATTAAGAGTAACTGCAGCGCAGCGATTAGCTTCATCGCTCCAACTGCTAGCAACTATTTCAGGTTCAACATCTGAAACTGTTGCTGCTCCAGCAGCTGCAATAGGACCGGCAGCTATCAAACAAAGAGCGAGGCTTAGCGTTATTGATTTAATTTTTTTGAGACTCAAATTTGTTTTCCGATTAATAGAATTTTTTCGCACCCGAATTCACCTACTTAAACCAACTCAGCTTTTGCGCTATTTACTTGTCTTCGTTCTGCTTATTGGTTTTTCACGAATGAAGAGTTTTTATAAATAACCTGAGTTGAATGTAAAGCTCCGATTGGACTTGCGACTCGCAAAAGGTAGCAAAATAGAGGCACTGCGGTCAAAAAATTTCTACTAGTGCGAATTTTGCTGAATATACGGGTTATTCAACGATTATGAGTTATATTTAAGATACAGACTATTGACAAAATGCTTGAGATCTTTATAGAGCTTGATAACCCTGCTATGCATCTGCTGATTTGACTTTACAGACATGTGTATGGATTAAGAATTGTCCAAAGCAGTCAAGATCCGCTCCTTTAGTTAAGCTACGTAAAAAAGAATCAAGTCTCCATTAAACTTAAATCGTAAAATATGTTAACCGGCAGTAAAAAACATGAAAAGTCTCAATGGTTGAGCGTTTACGGCTTCAAAAAACATGGAAATCAAGACCATTAGCTCTTTACAATTCGCAATCGATTGTTGCTTATCCGTTACCAGCCAATTCTTCCAACCAATTAGACTCCATATCAAAATTGGCATAAATTTGTTGTACGTCATCCTGATTTTCCAAGGCGTCAAGCAGTTTTATAAGCTGGATGGCTATATTTTTGTCGCTTACCTCGATGCTTGATTGCGGGACCATATTTGTTTGGGCTGATTTTACAAGTAATTTTGTTGAGGCTTTAGCTAGCGCCAATTTTTCTTTAACCGATTCAAGTCTTTGTGTATTACATATAAATGTAGCGATAAAGGAATCATTGCCCCTTGCTTCATCTGTTTCAATATCATCTGCGCCACTTTCTAATGCCAAAGCCAGCAACTCTTCTTCATCAATTGCTTTATCACTTTCGATTGTAATTTCACCCCGTTCTTTAAAAAGCCAATTTACGCAACCTGATTCACCCATATTGCCGCCATATTTAGAAAAATAGCTACGTATGTCGCCAGCTGTGCGGTTGCGATTATCAGTTGTGCAACGTACTAAAATTGCTACCCCGCCTGGACCATAACCTTCATAAGTAAGTTCTTCCAGATTGCTGCCTTGTCCTCCGCCAGAACCTTTTTCTATTGCCCTTTGAATATTGTCGTTTGGCATGCCCTCGCCTTTCGCTCTGTCTATTGCTTGGCGCAATTTAAAATTGGCGGCAGGATCTGCTCCGCAGCGTGCCGCCACAATTATTTCTCTAGAGTGCCTGGCATATGTAGCGCCCTTTTTAGCGTCGACAACTGCTTTTTGTCTTTTGATATTTGCCCATTTAGAATGACCGGACATTTTTCAATCTCTCCTTATCAAATCAATCAATATTTGCCAGATTGACGCGTTCCTATAGTTTTAAACCAATTGATCACTTTCGATCAATTGCCATTTCCTAGAGAATCGCTATTCCTTGTATATATTATGTACGAAAAAATAAAAAAGAAGAGCAAATAGCATCTGGTCCATTAGGTGCTATCTGCTCTAAAAACGATCAACCGAAATCACTCACACTTCTGCCGGCATAGGTGACTTGTTGCAGACAACCTGTCCGTCATCACCAAGTAACCCTTGCAGGAAATCTTTCAATTCAGGAAGGTCTGCCACCGCCATATTTCCAGCAATGGGATAGTTCCTCCAATGCAGACCAATGCCGACCACAGCCTGCCTGGCAAAGATAGGCGAACCGTTCATCCCATTTTTGGAAGCCACTCTCAATCGTGTCGGGTGGCCGTCGGCTTCCCAGTCAGTTGTGACTTTCGCTGGCTCGGCGTGTAGGACGCACGGCCAAGGACAATACAGATAGTCATTGCGTTCGGACAACGGACGATGGTAGCCGACCATGGCTGCCTGGTCTCCCTCATAAAGCTTGCCGTCTCCAAGAGGAAGAGCATTGGCTGGACGTGGCGTGAAGCCCAATCGCTTAGGCTGATAGAGTCTAAATAGGGCCAGTCGACCTTTCTGTCGTTTCACTGGCTCTGCATATGCCCAATATTGTCCTTGTCGGACTTTTATTGGCTGATTAGGCCAACCGCAATTGTAGTCCGCGGTGAGGACTAGGCTTGGATATTCTTCCCCGACCGAACCTCGGAGCAAAATACCCGTACCATATTTCTGCGGTCTGTCCCAGCGGGAGTCGCAGACAGTGTAGTCGTATTCGCAATAGGTCTGAACCAGACCTCGCCGCACGATTTCCAAGCCGAACCCAGTGGGTCCTGGAAGCAGGTAATGCCAGTCAGACACGAGCCATTTGAACATGCTCACGATGAAACTCCTTGTTGAGAAATGAAATTGACGCTGTTGGTGAACGAAATTTTGCTACGGTCTTATCCAGCTGAGTCCATCTGTGTATTGACGAACTTGCTGGACACATTTGCTGTTGGATAGCATTCTAGTAGGCAACGCCCTAGCGCTATGATTCTTAGTGTTCTGCCTGTTTTTTTTCTTTTTTTTCTGACTGGGTTGGGTGTTTGCGGGTTTGACAGTCAACATGACGATAATTCAGTCTGCCACTTTTTATAAATTGAAATCAAGTAAACATTGTTGGGAAGTAAATCAGAACAGATTTAACTTCTATCATGTGATGTTTGATGGAAGCTAGCTAGCGCTACCGCTTTGCAAGAGCTTGGTTTACAGCTTCAATTAAATCTCTTCTCAAAATCTATACATATATAAGGTTGGCTGCTAACCTGAAACGATTGAATTCAGGCGCTGTTGCAAAGAGGTTTTGAAATCATGTATAAGTTTCAGGCACTGTCTCTCAGCTTACTACTGTCCACTTTACTTTCTGTTTCTCAGGCATTTGCAGCTGAGGGAAGTAAAGAATTAGCTGCTGCTCAGCCAAAGAAGTTAGGCTACGTAACACATGAAGTAAGCAATCCTAAACGCAAAGTTTTAAAAGGCAAAATTGATAGACAAGTACTCTTTGCCGATCAACTAATGCTTAGAGGCAAATATTCTGAAGCAGCCGATCTTTATAAAGAAGCATTGAATAGAAATAAAAATAATTCTGCTGCCAGAGTGGGTTATGGTTTGTCACTGGCAAAACAATTTAAGCTCGATGCGGCCACTGAACAATTTGATCAAATATTGGCTTCAGATCCACAAAGTTCTCAGGCTTTGGCTGGCAAAGCTTTAGTTGAATTCAACCGTCTGCAATCTTCGTCAAATACTGTAATTAAAAACAAAGATTCAATTTTGCAAAATGCCGAATCTATGGTCAAGCAAGCGTTGTCTAAAGATCCAGACATGCCCGAAGCGCATTACACACTGGGGATGATCTACAAAGAACAAGGTAGATTAAGTGAGTCTGCTGACGAATTTAGACACGCAACAAAAATTGATTCTAAATATTCAGAAGCATATTCTGGACTTGGTGTTTCTCAATTGGGACTAGGTGACTTGGTTGGCGCCCAACAATCTTTTAAGCAAGCTCTTACTATTAACACTGGAAATTCCACTGCTCACTACGGATTGGGCAGAGTGTATTTGCAACAAGGAAAACTTGATGATGCAATTAAAGAATTGAATACTTCTTTAGCGCAATATCCTAACAGTGCTCCTGTGCGTTTGGCTATGGGCGAAGCTTATGCAGCCCAAGGCAATAGTGTAGGGGCAGTAAGAGAATTTCAAGAATCTATTAGAATCAAGCCCGAAAATCCTGATGCATATTTGCACATTGCCGATATTAGAGAAACACGTGGTGATAACGAACATTCAATAGCTGAGTTACGTTCTGCCTTAGAACTAATGCCTAACAATAGCGCTCTGCATCAGCGCATTGGTGACGAGAGCTTGCGTGTCGATAAGCTCGACGATGCTATCAAAGAATATCGTTCAGTGTTAAATGCAGATCCACGCAATGGTCAAGCCGCTCAAGGGCTTACGCGTGCTTTATATTTAAAAGCTAATCGCGAAACTAACAGCGCCTTTTTTACTTCTAATGAATATCAAAGCGCTGCTTTACTCATCGATCAAGCTGTGCAAATGAATCCTAATGATATGGAATTGCGTTTGGCCCAAGCAAAAATCCGTTCAATGGCTGGTGCCACTATTGATTTATCTCAATTAGGTACTCCACGTAATGACGGTGAGCGTGTAGCTTATGCTGAAGCTTTATTAGCCCAGAATAAATTTAAAGAAGCTGATCAACAAATGGGTATTGTTTTGGCTAACGCTAATACTGGCAAACAAGTATGTGCTGTAGCCGATCTTGCTTTGATGATTAAAGACATGCCTAATGCTGAAGCTGCTTATAAAAAAGCTGCCGCTTTCCCTGAAACCAGTGAAAGAGCCAAATATGGCCTAGATGCTGTAGCAAAAGCAAGAGATCAATCTCGCCAGGACTATACACTGGCTCATGATTTATTCAAGCACGGTCAAACAGCTAGTGCTATTGATAAATATCATTTATCTATTTATGAAAATCCCAGATACCCTGACTCTCGTTATGAATTGGGTCAAGCTTTAGAAAAAGTTTCACCTAAAACTTCTGCCAATTTAAGACAGGCAATTGTGCAATACAAAGCTTACGAAAGTCTAAGACCAGATCTTAGCCCCGAAGAAAAAGAGAAAGTGGATAAGCGCATAATAAATCTAGAAAACAAAGCCGCTAAATTAGAACGTAAAGAAAAGGGTGGCTAATTGTCCTTCATGAGACTATGCTTTATTTTTGCTACTTCTAGCTCTTGAAGCGAAGCTGTGAAATTAGTGACACCCGATAAAATTTAAAGCTCACTTAGCGCAAACCTCGCATAATTGTAAAGCGGCAATTAAGTTTAGAAGAGGCATAAAAAGTAGCTAATAAAAACTACTGAATTAGTCAAGTAATGCTCATTAAGAAAGTGGCGATCAAGCCGTCTGATAACCTTTTTCAGCCATCCGTAGAGGACTAAATATTTGAAGCTATTAGGCTTGATATGTTTATAGCTGCTGTGCCAAGGTGGGCTATTGCTCCCATGAACTACATTTGAGGTCACAACCCTATATAGGGTAAATACGTTAGAAAAGCCACTTTTGAATCCACCGTGCGGTGGGTCAGTGGGCTTTTGCTTTGGTCAGAACAGGAGTATGTAATGAAACGGCTCTTGATTGCGGACCCTGTGACAATTCAAAAAGCGCTTGCCGAGCTTCCGGCTGACTCAAAGCTTTTGGCTCTTTTCCTGAGCCTTGGAGATAACATTGATGCAGTGCAGTTGATCGACGCCCTGACGCCTCTTTTGGCACGTGCAGTGAGCGAACCCACTGTTCCGCCAGAATCCACTTGTGCAGTGACAGAGCCAAGCGAGCCTGCGGCTGCCGTTCTTTGCTCAAACCCTAGGGGCTATGATGAATTTCTGCGGCGTCGCTGCGAGCTTGAGGACAATAGTGCCACTCTAGCACTCTATCAGAGACTGAGTGGGTTCACGTTCGATAGCGTTCAAGGGAGTGGTTGCCCTTTGCCCGCTTTTCGGTGGAAGCGTTGGCGAGACTTGGATCCGTCTGTCAATAGCGCTGCTGATCTTGCACTGCTTACGCGAGAGCAGGTCTACGAAGCCTGCTGCCATTTCCATTACTCTCAAAGCGAGGCTACTGTAGAGCTCAAGGCACGGAAACGCTGCGAAGATCTGGAGATTTGGTTTAGGGAAACTTTCGGCATGGGTTTCCTTGATTGACCAGCCACTATGAGGTCCATTCCATGCTATAGATTCCAAAGCGGGACCGCCCACGCCAGGCGTTCCCGCTTTGGGTCTATATTTGTTTTTTACTCAAATTTTTCGTTGGTAGCTAAAGAAGGAAAGCCTTATAGGCTATGCTATGAGCATTATGAAGAGCTTAAGCAAGATCAAAACTATGATGCAGTGGAGTGGAGGCGGCGAAGAATGAAACCGCCGGAGCGCTTAAAAAAAGCAACTATTTTAGGACTTGGCAAATCTGGCTATGCCGCTGCTCGTTATTTGTCCAGCCGTGGAGTCAGTGTAATACTTTCTGAATATGGACAAATTCAAGGAGAATATATTGCCTTAGCGGATGAGCTTAAACAAATGGGCGTTGAAGTTGAATCAGGCGGACACTCGGATAGAGCTCTTGAGCAAGCCGATTTGATTATTACTAGCCCCGGTATTGCACCGGATACCGCTGTGATAAAAAAGGCTTATGCTCTTGGTAAAGACGTTATTTCTGATATCGAATTGGCCTGCACAGAAGGCGTAATACCAATAATTGCTATAACAGGCACTAATGGTAAATCAACTACAACCTCCTTAGTTAGCCATATCTTTCAGAGCAATGGTCTTATCGCTCCTGCTTGTGGCAATATAGGTTCTCCTGTTTTGGATTACTTACCTAATAACGGCTGTGCAACTAACGGTGCTGCAGGAGGAGAGCCAAACTATTTGATAATGGAAGTAAGTTCTTACCAGCTTTTCTATACCAAACATTTTGCCCCTTATATATCAGTCTGGCTTAATCTCACGCCAGATCATTTAGAGTGGCACAAAAGTATGGACGCTTATATTGCTGCCAAAGAAAATATATTTGCCCATCAAGATCAATTTGATACTAAAAAACTCAAAGACGCGAAAGCACTCAAAGACGCTTATGCGGTAATCAATATAGACGATCCAATAGTCGCTTCCCGCAAAATAAAAGCCAAACCATTTCCTTTTTCTCAACAAACTACTTTAGAGGGCAAAGAGCCAGCTGCTTTCGTTTTAGATAATTGGCTTTGTTATCGCTTAAATGGCAAAGTTGAGCGCGTCTGTTCAATAGATCAACTGCCCATTATAGGTCAGCATAATATTGAAAATACTTTAGCTGCTATTGCTGTTTCAGTTATATGCGGCTTATCTGTCAATCAAATCGGCAATGCTATCAAAAAATTTAAAGCTCTTGAGCATCGTTTAGAATATGTTGATACCATAGACGGTGTAGCTTTGTACAATGACTCGAAGGCCACTAATCCTGAATCTTCTATTAAAGCTTTACAAGCATTCAAAGAAAAAATTGTATTAATTGCCGGCGGGCGCGATAAAGGGACTGCTTTGCAAGAATTTAGCAAAGTTGTACGAAATCAAGCAGCAGCTGTTATCCTTTTAGGGGAAGCAAAAGAGCGTTTTGCTAAAGCGCTAAATGAAGCTGATGTAGCGAATGTATATATGGTGAATAGTATGGAAGAAGCAATAAACTTAGGACTCAAGCTTAAACTTGGCCCATTGGTTCTATCGCCTGCCTGTGCTAGCTATGATATGTTCAAAAATTTTGAGGATAGAGGTAATGTCTTCAAAGATATTATCCACGCCAAGCGGGCTCAAGTCGGGCAACCGTCCTAGAGGACGCGCAGCTAATGCTAGAAAACAAGTGGGTGGCGAATATAAAGGGCTGCCAGATCCTGCTATCGTTACTATAGTTTTGTCTCTTTGTGGCTTCGGTTTAATGGCTGTTTTCAGTGCTTCAGCACCGGAATCTTTGCAATGCTATCAAGATACTTTTGTATTTTTTAGACGGCAGGCAATTGCTTGTGTTATTGGCTTAGTTTGTATGTATATTTTAAGTCGGCAAGATTATCGTCAATTGAAACGCCTTGCTTGGCCACTAGCTATTATTTCTTTGTTTATGCTTGGCTTAACATTAATGCCAGGCTTGGCTGTCACCGCTAAAGGTTCAAGTCGGTGGATTGGTTTTGGCCCTATACAATTTCAACCATCTGAATTTTGTAAATTGGCTTCACTAATCCTTATGTCAGCTGGCTTATCACAATATTTCTGGTGGCATAGACAAATCTTATTCCGCATAGGAGTCACCCTGATCATGGCTTTTATAGTGATCAAACAACCAGATTTAGGTACGGCTTTAATGATTCTAGGTGGCTTGCTTGCTTTGCTTTATGCTAGCGGCACTAATTCAATATTGCTTTTTCTCTCTTTGGGAGGGGGTTTCTTTGTAGTTTGGCACCATATTCAGAAGACGCCATATCAAATGGCGCGCATTCAAAGTTGGCTCAATCCTTATTTGCATCCACAAAGCGAAGGATGGAATATCATCCAAGCGCAATTGGCAATCGGTTCTGGTGGGCTTATGGGCGTTGGCTTTGGACGCTCATTGCAGAAACTCTACTACTTACCCGTACAACATGCTGACTTTATTTTTGCTGTGATAGCAGAAGAATTCGGCTGGTTTGGCTGTCTGGCTCTAATTAGTTTATTTGTTCTTCTAGGCTATTACGGCTTTAAAGCAGCAGTAAATTCGCGCACAATTTTTGGACGCTTTCTTGCTATAGGAATCACCAGCTCTATTACTTTGCAAGCGATGGTAAATATAATGGTAACCAGTGGTCTACTTCCTGTCACTGGTATCACCTTACCTTTTGTTAGCTATGGTGGCACTTCAATTGTTATTACTTTAGTTATGGTTGGTATTTTGCTTTCTATCTCACGCGATCGCGGTCCTATGCCTGAAGAGGAAGAACAAGACCCTTTAGACAGAAGGCTAATTAGCTGATATGGCACATCGAATAATATTAACCGGCGGTGGCACAGGTGGTCATGTCTATCCGGCTATAGCTGTAGCTGAGCAATTAAAAAAACGCAGCGATGTAGAAGGAATTATTTACTTAGGCGTGCAAGGACATATAGAAGAAAAGCTAGCCAAAGAAAATGGCTTAGATTTTGTCGGTTTAAAAGTAATCGGCTTGCCACGAAAAATTTCACCTAGGCTTTTTGTTTTTCCTTGGCAGCTTAGTAAAGCAGTCTGGCAAACACTAAAAGTAATGAAAAAATTTCAGCCCACTGTTGCTTTAGGCACAGGTGGCTATGCGGCAGCGCCAGCACTTAGTGCAGCTGTGCTAAAAAAAATTCCTATTATTATTCACGAGCCTGATTCAAACCCTGGCTTGGTTAATAAAGCATTTGCTCCTTATGCCAAAGTAATTTCACTAGGTATGGCAGCAGCAGAAACTAAATTTAAACGTCTGAATAAAAAGGCAAAAATTATTGTTAACGGTAATCCTTTGACGGAGCGCTTTTTGCATTTGCCTTCTCAGCAAGAAGCACGCCAACAGCTAGATCTTGAACCCAATTTACCAGTTGTGCTGATAACCGGTGGCTCGCAAGGAGCACAAGCTCTTAATTTAGCAGTTTATGAAATGCTATTGCTTATGGTATCAAGTGATAAAAGTGTTGCTTTTCAAATACTACATCAAGTCGGTGATAAAAACTGGACAGATATGGAAAGCAGCCTTCCCCCTTCATTACGCAATAACCCACTTTATAAACCGAGAAAATATTTTGATAATTTAGCCATTGCTTATGCTGCCTGTGATCTTTCAATATGTCGTTCTGGCGCTATGACAATTGCCGAATTAGCCGCAACCGGCACACCGGCTATATTCGTGCCTTATCCATTTGCGGCTGCCGACCACCAAACCTTCAATGGCCGCTTTGTAGCATCCAAAGGAGCTGCTAAAGTCATTATGCAAAA
>JABDBL010000043.1 GCA_013288645.1 Candidatus Melainabacteria bacterium | reverse complement strand
TGAGCACAATCCTGAGAAAGTGAGTGGGGTGTGGGTTTTTAAAAACACGCGGGTGCCGGTGAAGACACTTTTCGAAAATATAGAGGGCGGGGCCACTATCGATGAATTTTTGTCATGGTTTCCTGGTGTTAGTCGAGATCACGTTATTGCCGTGCTGGAATTTGCCGAACAAAGCCTGGCAATTGCTTAAGGAGACCATTCTGCGCATACTTTTGGATCAAGGAACACCTGTGGCACTGAGGCATGCTTTAGCAAAGCACGTCGTCGTTACAGCTTATGAGCAGGGCTGGTCTTTATTAACAAACGGAGATCTTATTAAAAAGCAGAACTCAAAAATTATCTTGCCTTAATTGAGGAAGCTGTCAACAAATTGAAGGCGGGTGATTATGTTGAACTTGCTCTGAACTAAAGCACAGGCAATCGTAAGTATTTGTAGGGAGTTTATTTAAATGCCAGAACCCAAACATGAAAAATTTGCTCTACGAGTAACTGCCAGACAAAAGGCATTAATCGAGCATGCTGCCCGACTACAACAAACCACTATGACCAGTTTCATTATAGACAAAGCTTATCAGGCAGCAGAAGAAGTAATTCTTGATCAACGTCATATTATTCTTAACGATAAGCAGTGGCAAGCATTAAATGATGCTCTTAATGCCCCGGCTAAAGATCTGCCGCAATTACGTCAACTCATTTGCCAAACCGACATTTGGGAGGGCTAGGAAATGAAAAGCCCATGCCGTTTGGAAGCAGGGCATGATACACGAGCTTTCGATTGCGGCGATGAATTGCTCAATAGTTTTCTCAAAAAAAGCGCCTGGCCAAACCAGGTAAGTAAATCTACATTTACCTATGTCCTTATCGAAGAAAATCGTGTTATTGCCTATTATTCTCTTGCTGTGGGATCAGTCATACATGAAGAAGTGCTCGCCCCTGTTAGTAAAAGCGGACTAGGCAAAAAAGACATAACTGTATTGCGCATAAGCAGACTAGCGGTCGATAGAACAAAACAGGGACAACAAATAGGCAGTCACATGCTTAAAGACGCACTGTCCAGAGCTTGTGCAATTGCCCAAAACACAGGTATTAGATGTGTAGTTGTTGATGCCAAAAATGAGGCCGCCGAAAAATTTTACCGGCAATACAATTTTGAACCCTGGCCAATTGATGGCTTTTGCCTGTATTTGCTTATGAAAGACGTGCGCACAAGTCTCAGTTATACAGAAGCGAATTAATAAGCTAACGTATCAGCCTAAGGGTTTCTAGAAGGAAACCTTACTTCGGTTAGCGCGGTTAGCGCAACTGCAAGGTGGCAAATTAATATTTGCATTGCAGATTAACTTTTTTAAGGCTTCGATACTCATGAGCCCAATCTATTGGGGCAAAAGTAGATGTAAAGCAGGCATTTTAAACATTTCAAGCGAATATCCAAAGGCAAAATAAACCAGTCGGGCAGACTGATAAAAGTCGATCTGCTTACTTGCTTCTGCTTTAGCTTTTCGGTTAATTAAACAGTGCATATCCCATTTTCCCCAGTTTAGTCACCTCCCACAGCCCCAGACCCATTTAATTCTGAAGAATATCTCTCTTACTAAGGAGGCGCCATCGCACTAGCCCTTCGGTTATGAGTTAGATGAGCATCGAAGAGTCTGGAAGCCATAAAGTTATGTCGTGAGATGTTCACGACTCAGTGGCAACCGGCACGAACACCAGCAACAAGGGAGTCACCAATGCTGGTACTTTCGAGGCACCCCAGAGAACAAATCCTATTGGGCGACCGCATTCTCGTGACCGTGATAAAGATCCGGGAGAACAAGGTCCAACTGGCTATCAATGCGCCGTCCCTAATCGAAGTACACCGGCAGGAGGTCTCCGACAGCATCCTCGATAAAAGGAGCATCCCTGCTGCGGTCTCCGTTGAGGGATGGTCCCTTCGACCCGCCTTACAGCCGATCCCAACGAATTTCGGGCTCTGCCTCTGGCGCTTTAGAGACGAGTCCATTACGATCGGCAGCGATATCCTCATCACTGTCGTCGATATTCAGCGGGACAAGGTCCGCCTCGGTATCCAAGCACCTATCCAAGTTTCGGTTCATCGCCGGGAGGTCTACGAGTCTATCCAGGCAGAACTGCAATCAGGCATAAGGAGGTATGGCTAAACTCATCAGCCCACCCAGCAGAATACCGTTCAGGGCACGGCGAATGTTCGCTAAGATAAGGGCGATCAGGAACAGCAAACTTGGTCGCCTTTATTAACTTCTTTTTTATTTTGTTGGAAAACCTTACGCTAATTGTAAAGAGCCATTTTAATGAGATGACAAGAATTGTAATGCCAAATACTGACAAATAGCGGCATTTATATTAGCATTCATTAATCTAATAGCTTTCAGCTGGATAATTCCAAATGAAAACTCATCTTCATGATTCGCGCAATACCTATTTATAAAAGCATGGATTCTTTTAATACCCACAACCAAATGTGTCCGTCCCAAATCATTCTGGAAATAGATTTGCCTAATGATACTCAGTTAAATAGCAAATTATTTTTTGACTCATACGACTATCAGACAGAACGAAAATACACTTTGCCAGCATTGGAGCAAATACTGGTGAGACAAGCCATGGCTGAATTAGTCCAGAAACTATTGCTTGAAACAGCATATCTGGCAGCCCTAGTCCGGTATTATGAGAACTTTTATTATTTTCAGTCCGCCATTGCCTTACCTTTTTATGCTCAGCAATATCCACAATATTATTCTGGGCAATATTTTGCTGAGCCGCCTGCAGGCAATTTTGCTCATCGACGGCATTATCTAAAACAGCATAGAGGCGAACAAGCAGAAAATCATTCAATAGATTATTCAATAAATCATTTTTACCCCTACCCAATTGATTCTTTTGGTCTTTCAACTGAAATACCTGCCGAGCCAAATCACACTTCGTCTTTAGCACACAAACTGATTTCTATTGCCAGACATAATTTAGGTCGTCCTGTCTGGGCTTTCACTAAATTTGCCTCTTTATGTCAGCGTGGCTATTTAGGTTGTGCCGCTACAGTGAGTGAATTGCTACACGAGGCTGGTTTGAATATCAAGGGTTCGGCTGGCGTTAGTGCTCTGGTGGGCGAATTGGACCATTTAGGCTGGCACAAAATAAAAATCTACGACAAAAGTCAATTTCAGGCTGGCGATATTGTTTATGGATTAAAAGGCAGCCATGCTCATATAGGCATTATTACTGCTGCCGATAATGACAAAGTTTTGGTCTGTGACAATAGCTCTAGTAGCGGCATTCTGAAAGAACGCTCTATCGAAAGCGGCGGCTCTTTTACACCCAATGGACGCTTTGCCGGCAATCTTTATGTAATGCGAGCGCTTGGGACCTAACAAAATAAGCCATTTGAATAAACAGAACTTGAAAAGAACAGTCAATTAGTATATACTATAAGTCTAGACTAAGGGGTGCTATGAAAACAGCAAAATTATTTCGCAATGGTCAAAGTCAAGCCGTAAGGTTGCCACAAGAATTTCGATTTGAAGGTAGCGAAGTTTTTGTTAAACGTATGGGAAATGCTGTGGTGCTTATCCCCAAAAAGCATGGCTGGGACACTCTACTGAACAGCTTGTCGCTTTTTTCAAAAGACCTTAAGCTAGAACGTAATCAGCCGAAGGATAAACAGGAGCGCCCAGGTATATTTGAATGAAATACCTGCTGGACACCAATATTTGCATATACATAATTAATTCTCAGTCCGAAAAATTGGCTAAGAAATTAAAAACCTATGACATCGAACAATTCACTGTGTCATCAGTTTCTGTTGCTGAACTGAGATACGGCATTGCCAAAAGTCAGGCTACTGAAAAGAATAATTTGGCTCTAGATCAGTTTTTACTTCCCTTAAAGATTGTCAATTTCGATAATAATGCAGCAATGTCCTATGGAAAACTGTGCGCCAAGCTAGAGACAAAAGGTAAACCAATAGGACCGTTGGATACATTGATCGCAGCCCAAGCGTTAGCCCATGAACTTACTTTGATCACTAACAACACCCGCGAATTTAGTCGAATTGACGGACTCAAAATTGAAAACTGGACATAATTTTTGACTTGTAGACACATTCTGCCTAGAACGCTTTGACATCGAGCTTTTCTTTTTCTGGATGATAAATGGCATAGCCATTAAAACCTTCTGCTATAAGACTATCGATTTGTTTGCGCATGTCTTTTTTCTTGGGCAAGAGCGAAATGCACTTATCGTCTGCCCTTAAAGTATTAGCCTTTAAAAACACCTCTGTTAAGTGATCGCGATCCTGATCAAAAATAACGGCGATTTTGCTCAATTCTGTTTTTGTGCTTTGTTCTTTTTCCATAAGAATAGAAACAATACGTTCAAAGCCAATGGAGAAGCCACAAGCAGGAACATCTCGCCCCGAATATTTGCCCACCATTTTGTCATAACGTCCACCACCAGCTACTGAATGTGCTGCACCGGCAATAACTATTTCAAAAATTTGTCCTGTGTAATAGCCCATACCACGCACTAAAGTAGGATCAAAAACAATAGCATAGCGACCGGCGGCGGCTTTACTTATTGCCGTAATAACTTTATCGAGAGCCATAATTGCTTCTTTATCGCAATTAGACGGGATTTGACTAAGGGCAGTCTTAGTTGTGTCCTTATTAGTTAAAGTGCCCAACAAGGAAAACATTTTTTCCACAGCTTCATTAGCATGACCATTGGCAAGCAATTCTTTTTTAACGCCAGACAACCCGATTTTATCAAGCTTATCTATTTGAATGAAAACGTTGTCGAATCGCTCGTCTTTAAAGCCGCAAGATGCTACTAAAGCAGTCAATATGCGGCGGTCATTAAGACGCACAGTAAATTTCTCAAAACCGAGATTAAGCAAAGCATCGGCAGTAGCTTGTATAAGCTCCATCTCCGCAATTTCTGACTTAATGCCAAAAGTATCTATATCACATTGCGTAAATTGCCGATAGCGCCCGGCTTGAGGACTTTCAGCGCGCCACACAGAACCTATTTGTATAGATTTAAAAGGATAAGGCAATTGAGCCTGATTATGGGCGAAGAAACGTACTAAAGGTACAGTTAAATCAAAACGTAAACCAAGATCACTCAATTCAGAAATCAGCTTTTGTTGATCCGCGCTATTTTCGCTTAGCGCTTTTTCCAACTTGTCGCCGCGCTTTAAAATCTCGAAAATCAAAGTGAGATTTTCTCCACCTTCGGATGTTTTTAATTGTCCAATGTTTTCCACAGCCGGAGTTTCAATGCGCGTAAAGCCATATTGCTCATAAGTTTTTACCAGACTAATTATTGCCCAATCGCGCAAAGCAGTTTCTTTGGGTAGCAGATCACGCATACCGCGTGCTGGCGCGGTGCTAAAACTAGTGCTAGTGCTCATTTTTTCTCCTGCGAAGATCTAAGCTAAGGCTAGCATAACTGTGCTAATGATTGTACTAATAATGGTAACGGCACTGAGCAATATAAACTATTTTATTTTCTACCTTATATACCAAACGATGTTCTTGATTGATCCGTCTAGACCAATATCCCCTTCGATCAAACTTTAATGGTTCTGGTTTACCAATTCCACTATAAGGCTGGCGTTGAATGTCCCTGATAAGCTCGTTGATTCTTTGTAAAAGCTTAAAGTCATTTTGTTGCCAGTAAATATAATTTTCCCAAGCCTTGTCGCTGAAAGATAAGTCCAATTTATCAATCCCTATTTTATGCGTTGCTTAGGCTTTTCGATTAACTTTCTCTTTTTCGTTTTGCCTGCCTCAATTTCAGCAATAGATGCCATTAGATGGGCAGCATTTTTAGGACTGCGGAGAAGATACAGAGTTTCCATCAATGATTCATATTCATCCAAAGACATCATTACTACGGATTTAGCATTTTGTCTTGTAATAATTGTCGGATTATAGTCGTCACAAACTTGTTCCATGACTTTGGCGAAATTACTGCGAGCGGCACTATAAGATATGGTAGCCATTATTCTTTATCCTTATATTGTACATGTACAGAATACTGTACAATTGTATCATCCACAGGCCATAATATCAAGAGCAAAAATAGCAGATTAGTCTCTAAGATAATCTAAACCCTCTTTTAGAATTATTTTCGCCGCTGCCGAAAAAATGTTTGCAGTAATGACTGACATTGCTCTTGCATAACACCGCCGGTCACCTGCGGAATAGGATAGGGACGGCCCGCTACAAATAAATTGAATTTAGAACCAACTGCCCCTGAATTGGCATCGTAAGCGCCAAAAACAAGTCGGGAAACGCGGGCTTGCATAATTGTTTCGGCACATATCGGACAGGGCTCTAAAGTGGTGTATAACGTTGTTCCATCTAGTCGCCAACTTTTTTGCATTGAGCAAGCTTGGCGGATTGCTACTATTTCAGCGTGATCAGTGGGATCTTGTGTTTTTTCCTTTTGATTATTGCCTTTTGCTATCAATTCGTTATCGCGCACCAACACACAGCCCACCGGCACATCCTCTCCCGAGAGGCGCGCTTCATTCAAAGCTATTTCCATCCAATAAAAATCAGAATACTTTTTGTTGTTCAAAGCGTTGTTCAAAAGAAATAAAATTATCCTAAGCTAGACTAGCCGCCAAAAGAGCCGGGCTTTCCCGAAGAATTAGATCCGCGAGAAGAAAAAGCTTCTTCAACAATCAAAGCAGCCATTTTAGGAATCATCTTACTTAAAGCCTGTATTTGTTCCTCTGTGAATTTAGCACCTGTTTCTTCCATAGTTTTTCGGATAATGCGCTCCGCTTCAGATTTAAACATTAGTTTCTCCTATTCCTTACCCCGACCTTGCTAACTGTTAACCGATGATATTGATGCTACTGCATCACAATAGCCCGACCTTATTATAGCTTATGACTTCTTGCACTACCTGTAGTATCAGATCGTTGATTGGCCCAACGATCGTGCCTTCAAGTCCCCTTGATTTTTTCTCGACTAACCATTGCAAAAATAAAAGACGACTGAGGGCTTCCGCATAGGGCAATAGTGCAATCACATCGCTCATGTGACGAGCCGACTCATCACAATATGCCTCAATTACCTCGTGCTTAAAGCGATTAAAGTTGCCATTCTTGGTGTGAGCGGAGGTGATAGTTGCCAGGTCAAGCAAAGGAACACCGATAAACGTGAACCAGGACCAATCAATTACAGAGAGTCGTTCATTATGCAAAATAACATTTTCTGCATAATAGTCTCCATGAACGAGCGATATCGGTTCGCGAGCTAATTGTGAGGCTATCTTGGAGGCTAGTTTCTGCAGAGCAATTTCATCCTTGTTTATTATCAATCGCCAGACTTTTAATTGTTTAATCAAAGTTTCTGTCAAGCTTGTGTAATCAATAGGTGTTATTGTTCTAAGCACACCTGCTCGCATGAGTTCGTCTACCCGGTAAATATAAGCGCGATGCATTTTGGCTAGGTCTTTGCCTAAAATACCAGCAATTTTAGGGTTGCCGACATTAACAAGAGATTGCTTTCCTAAGTCCTCTAAAAACAAGGCGATCATTGGTCCATAATGAGCTGCTAGATAAAGCTGTGCAGAGTTAGAAATAGAAGGGATTAAAACCCACTCAAGAATGTCTTTTTCTATATCCCATGGAGGAGCAACCAGCTTATAGATAATTGAGGAGGGCAAGCTATCCGCAATCCATATTCGTTCTACATAAGAGAGATCGCGATGCCTAAGCACCTCCCGCTTGATAATATTGACCGGATGACCATAAAACTCTGTTAACCAGCGATCAAGACGTTCTTGTGGCACCAGTTCGAGTAGCTTGAGGCTAGAATTTTCTTGCGATCTCACGACACTCTCACAATCATCTACTAAACTTATAACTTGAATAGCCCAAAACCATTGCCTGCCTATATATTAGCTCTTCCCAATTTATTGAATTTTGTGAGATAACTGTGAGATGCTGAATGGGCAACAGGTGGAGGCTTGCAACAGGGGAATATGTATATTACTATGCGCAAGTTCTAGGAGATTTATAAGTATTTAACTCAGTCTTTAGCTCTCAACGAGTTTTATTTGGTATTTATATTACTAAAAACTATATACGTCTTTTCCTTACTAATTAGACGACTATATGCAGAGAGGTCAATAGACTATGAAATTAAATAGCTGTTTGCGCAGCTCAGCTGGTGCAGCCCTAGGAATGGTGGCTGCCGCTCTCTTTATAATTTTGGCCATCGGTTTATTCTTTTATTATGCTGGTAGTTTATTTGGTGGCGGTAATGAATTAAACCGCGCGTCTGACGCGGGTATTTTAAGTGTTGCCAAACAAGCTTTAGTACAGCCAGCGGTGGCTTTAAACGATCCCCAATTATTAGCAACCAATAGTTGCGTGGTTGCTAACACCTTACAAACCTGTCCAGAATCACCGGTACCATATAATGACTTTGCTGTTGGATCAGTAGGACAAACTAATTGTCTTGCTGATCAAAATGTCAATGGCTATCCTGCTATTGATTTGATTACCTACAATAGATGTGCTGCACAGGCTGTTTTAGTGGGCTTGGAAGCTCAAAAAATTGGTACAACCACCGCATACCAACATTCACAGGCCGTATGTTGGGCTGTATTAGGCATAGGGAAAGTACTTCAGCAACGTTTTGCCCAAGGTGGGCTCGATGGTTACTATGACAATGCGGCTAATTTAAATACTTTAGACATGCTTGGCCACGGTACTATTGTCAGTCGTAATGGAAATTTAAAACAAGGGTATGTAAATCCTGGAAGAGCAAGTAACATTTATTTTTATTCTGACGTTTCTTATCCAGGGCAAGCTGTTCCAATAGCCCAAATCCCTCAGAATACGGCTAGCGCAGATCCTAAACCCGATCAGACTACAGCTGCAAACTCAGATCCCGGGTTTCCTGCAGGCGAGACAGTATATTATGCTCAAGGGTATGAGCCTATAACGGTTATGCCTGGTACCCCGCAAGCTAGTTTAATTTCTTTTGTTCCTGATAATCCTCAAGCAACTCCGCACGCAATCGATTTAACACGTGTAGAAGAAGCAGCAACTCCTCCTTTTAATAATCTCTTGGCTTGGGTGCCACCAAATGCCTTTCAAGCCAATTCTAAAGCCAATGTTGACATAACAGGATCAGGTAGAAGGCCAGACGGTACTTTTGTTAATGCCATATCCTGTGCCATGATAGGCTGCGGCGATCCATTAGCAGGACTTAATGGACTTATAGGCGGTGGTGGTGGTCCACAAGATCAACCAGCTCGTATTCCCGGTGGCTTCCTACGTTTGTACAATCTGCCAGGTATGGAACAAATTAGTAATCTTCCCCTTGGTCCAGTACCCGGACAAGTAGGGGGTGACAGTGTAGCTTTTGATGCCAGCGGATTCATTTTAAATAATGCTGAACTTGGTGGTCTTGCGACTGTATATTTTGCTACACCAATACAGTATTTACCTAATGGTAATGTAGACTTAAATCACACAGTTTTTGGTTTTGATGCCCATGGTAAAGCAGCGATGCAGTTCTGGATTAGGTTCAATAAATCCCGTTCTTCTTCAACCGCTGATGTGATCCATGGACAACAACGTGATCCTGCTTTGGATGGCAATAGTTCGCCAAATAGTTCTCAAATACTAGCATCAGGCAGAAATCCGCACGCTACTACTTTACGTGAAGGTCCTGTTCTTGGTCAAAAGGCTGTTTTGTCTGACATGGTCAAAATGACTGGATATGTCGACGTGCATAGCTTAGTACTTGATGGCGTCACCCCAGTTAATGATTCTAATGGTCAGCCAATTGCTGCTAATGTTGCTATGGCAATAACTACCGAGGTTGCTGGCTCTAACTTAGGTCAAGGCCCGCCTCATAATGTGGATATAACAGTTCCGTTCAACAACAGGACTTGGACATGGGTAGAATATCTCAAATACAAAGTAATCCAAAATTATGCTCGTAATTTCAGTCTAGGACATTTTAGTTTAAACCAGATAAATGCTGCACAACAAATCCTTACCTCCGGTCAAAAATTCTTTAAGTGGTGGGACGCGCGGCACTTACATCGAGTTTACTGGTCATCTCCTAATAACTACTTATTGCAAACAACAGGCAGTAACCGTGGTTTAGAAATACCAAGTTCCTCTCAATTCATGACTGTGGGCACTCCAGCTAATTTGTTTAGTATGATGGATGAACAGATTCAGGATAGAGGAGGTTATGTAGCCGGACAGACTACTTATGATCAGTTTATAACTGATATTACAAATCGTGTGCGGTTGATAAGACCGAGCTGGTCAGTCACAAATGTAGTTAACGCTTTGAATTCTCAACAGTTAGCCCCAGGTAGTCTAATGTATTTACGTGATGACGGTAATGGAAATCTAATCATGACTAATACTTGCCCCCAAGATACAGGCGTAGCGCCTGAAGGTACTGGATCAGCTAATGCACAGGTTATCTACGTTACAATGCCCGGACCAAACGGCAGTCAAGGACAAACCTTGGAAATGGATAACTACGTTATTAATACTCAAATTGATGGGTCATTAACTGCTTACACAGCTGATGCTAACACGGAGCTACAACCTTGGAGAACGGAAAGAGGAAGTATCTTCTATGAATCTGGAGCTGTACTCTACAACGCTACTGGTTACAATAATTTAGTTGGGCAAGTGAATTTCTTTTCACGGCCAGCACAAGATCTAAATGTAAGTTACGCTTATCCTAACTAAAAGTGCTAGACAAATTAGGGAAAATAGAAATGCGCAAGACTTTATTGGCTCTATCTCTCACTGTCACATATAGTGGAGCATTTGTGAATTGCGGTATGGCCCAATCTCAATATAATTATCCCTTACCTAATATCCAAGCTCCAAAAAACGCCAAGTTCAAAAAAGAGTTCCGCCAAGCAACAGGTAAAGAAGTAATCATACCCGATATTCCAAAATATCCCGGAAGCACATTTATTTCGGGGCAAGAATCTAAAAAGAAGGAAACTGGAAGTGTCGATTATTTGGTAACATACTCCATTTCCAAATCTAGCGAATCACAAGTTATTCCCTTTTACGCGAATCTATTTAATGGTGATGGATGGCATATTTCGCAGCAAACAGAGGGTGCAATCAGTGCTAGCAACGAAAGCAAACAGGCTACTTGCAGTGTTTTTGTAAGCAGCGATGGCGATACTTTTAGCTCTCTAAAAGTCGGTTATTCTGTCTTGCCGCTTGGATCAGGGCAACCATAATTTTATTTTGCTTTTTTGCCTATTCTTTAGGACTGACTTCAGCGTCGATTACATCTTCATTGCCAGCAGAACCGCTGCTTGCACCACCATTAGCGCCATTAGGAGAAGCGCCGCTTCCTGGTGTGGCTTCGGCAGTTTGCCCTCTAGAAGCGAGTTCTTGTTGCAGAGTAACTAGAACGCCGCGCAAGTCATTCATCGAGCTTTTGATAGCTTCAGTTTCTGCCTTTTGCTCAATCTTCTGCCGCAATTCAGTTATTAATTGCTCAGCCCGAGACTTAGCCGTGGATGATGCTTCGCCAAGCTCTTTTATTTGTCGTTCAACTGTATAGCATAAACTATCTGCTTCATTGCGAGTATCTGCTGCTTCTTTGGCCAATTTATCTTGAGCAGCATGGGCTTCTGCTTCTTTAACTAGCCGCTCGATATCGTCTTTCTGCAAATTGGTGGAAGCAGTTATGGCTATTTTTTGTTCTTTGCCAGTAGCTTGGTCGCGTGCAGTGACATTTAAAATGCCGTTAGCATCAATATCAAATGACACTTCGACGCGCGGCATACCTCGCGGCGCAGGTTGAATACCATCAAGGCGGAAATTACCCAAAAGCTTATTGTCGCGAGCCATCGGTCTTTCACCCTGATAAACCTGAATGTCTACGCCAGGTTGATTATCTTCGGCGGTGGAGAATATTTCGGATTTATGTGTTGGTATAGTTGTGTTGCGTTCCACTAATTTAGTAAACACTCCCCCCATTGTTTCGATACCCAGAGATAATGGAGTGACATCCAACAATACAACATCGCTTACTTCACCAGCGAGCACACCTGCTTGAATAGCAGCACCAACGGCTACCACTTCATCTGGATTAACGCTTTGATTTGGCTCTTTGCCACCAGTTAAACTTTTAACTAGAACTTGCACAGCCGGAATACGTGTTGAACCACCAACTAAGACAACCTCATCTATTTGTCCGGTCGTGAGCTTGGCGTCTTTCAAGGCTTGTTCAACCGGGCCACGGCAGCGCTCGACTAAGTGTCTGGTTAATTCATCAAATTTGGCTCGGGTAAGACGCAAGTCCAAATGTTTAGGACCGGTCTCGTTAGCGGTAATGAATGGCAAAGAAATATTGGTTTCAGTTACCGAAGAAAGTTCTATTTTTGCTTTTTCGGCTCCTTCTGTCAGTCTTTGCAGAGCCTGCGGATCTTTGCGTAAGTCTATACCTTCTAATTTTTTGAACTCATCGGCTGCCCAGTCGACAATTACATGATCGAAATCATCCCCGCCCAAGTGTGTATCGCCAGAGGTTGATTTGACTTCGAAAACACCGTCGCCTACTTCTAGAACTGAGACGTCGAAAGTACCACCACCTAAGTCAAAAACAAGAATGGTTTCATTGTGCTTTTTGTCGATACCATAAGCAAGCGCTGCTGCAGTTGGTTCGTTGATGATTCTAAGCACATCTAGTCCGGCAATTGTGCCAGCATTTTTGGTTGATTGGCGCTGTGAGTCATTAAAATAGGCGGGCACAGTAATAACTGCGCTTGTCACCTTTTCGCCCAGATACTTCTCTGCGTCTTCTTTTAGCTTGCGCAAAATCATGGCCGAAATTTCTTCAGGAGTATAATCTTTGCCTTGAATAGAAACTTTGCAACCACCATCCGAGCCTTCTTTCACTTTATAAGAAACGAGCCCACGTTCTTGGGCTGTTTCTTCAAAGCGTCGTCCGATAAATCGCTTAATGGAATAAACAGTGTTTTGTGGATTAACAACAGCTTGACGGCGAGCTAGCTGCCCAACCAAGCGTTCACCGGTTTTAGTAAAAGCCACAACTGAAGGGGTAGTGCGAGCACCTTCTGCATTAGCAATGACTACAGGTTTACCACCCTCCATCACAGCTACGACAGAGTTAGTAGTACCTAAATCTATTCCTAGTGATTTACCCATTTCAAATTCCTCAACTGTGTTCAAAAATGATAAAAAGACGGCCTCTGGCGTAGGCTATCCTCTTACATGCAACTGTACAAAATAGTAAGGCTAACCTGCTAAAAAATAAGGAAAGGATCACAACTTATAAACAATTTGTGTTATCAAGACCCGAGTTGGAAATGATGGAGGATAGAATAGTTGACATCTATTCTAAGAATTTTCCGGTTAGCTAGCGCAGCCACGCTAGCTTTATAAATTGACAATTAATATTTCCAATAGAATAAATGCTTATTAAGCTCTTGGGTTTTCACTACTTTGCGGCTGGATCTCTGTGAAACATACATTGACTGCGTCCGTTGCAAAGTGAAATTATGAGATGTCGTTTTCTTCATTGGTCAGGAGGTTCCCACCCAGTTCAAAAGGAGCAGTCAGATGCACAAAGTCTCTCATTGCAGCAGTGCAGCGACCGCGATCGAAAATCCGTTAATCATGCTTATGGATTTTCGCGAGTTCGCGCATTACCTCGGCCACATTGCGAACTGCAAAGAGTGTTATGAGCTTGCCAAAAGCAAGCGCACTCGCCATCACTTCTCTAAACAGTGGATCAGCGGTGCCTGGCACAGTGACGGCGTTCTGGATGAGCTGATAGCTCGTTGAGAAGAACTCCTCCGGCGGTCTGCCCAGGCCGTCAAGAACAAGAGGAAGAAAAAGAAACGGCATTTGCGGCCCAATCCCGTCTGAAGCCAAGTTTCTGGTCTTCTCTGCCTCCTCATTGGCAACCGAAATTCAATCAATAAACCATGGCGTAGCAGTGGACTTTCAACATAGTCCGGGCTACGCCCTGGTCAAACGAGCGTTGTTCGCGTCTACTTACTACTTAGGCGATTACGAACTGCCGCCTTGCAGCCCATGACAATGAAAGGCGAATATGAGATGAGCGCTTCCAATGGAAAACGTCCCCGCGTCCTTGTTTTGGAGAACAGTCACCAGGACGGGCCAACAGTTTGCCGCATTATTAAAAAAATCGGACCTGAACCTACTTGGGTTCCACAAGTTCGGGCGTACGGGGCAGGGGGATTCCTCGGTAAAAAGGCGGATTTTGGCTGTAAAAAACCTCGCTTGGAAATGTTCGTAGGCCGCTGGCAAGAATACGCTCTTATTCTCGCCAACGGCAACGTTGGACCCCGGATTTCCGGGTTCAACCTTGTGCCCTTAATTTTAGCAGCGGAGCGCCCTGTCCCTTTCATAGGGATAGACAACTGCGAGAGAAAAAACGAATACATGACCGCGCGAAAGGCCAACAGTAGCACGACCAGCAAGCGCGATCCGATTGCGTTTGAAGCTTATCTGCGGAAAATTTTCCGCGAGCTGAAAATCAAGTAGCCTTGTGCTAAGGCAATGAAGAAGTGTGCCGAGAAAATCATTGGGGGCGTTTCCGGCACATTTTCTTTTTTATTTCGTATAAAAACATTGCTGCCAGCGGTGCTTAAGGACAGCAAGCTTTTCCTTCGCCTTTTATATTTTTATTCATTTGAGCCAGCATGGACATACCGCCAGTTTTATAGAAGCGTCTAAAGAGCGAACCTGCAAAAACAATAGCAATTATATTTAGGACACTAGTGTAATAAAACACTGCACCATGGGTGACTACCATTTCTGAGCTGTGTACCGGATAAATGCCCATTTTTAGAAAGAGCCACTGACAAAAGTAAGCCGCTACAACCATAGAAATATAAAAACTAATGGCTAAGAATCCTGCCATTTTAAGTCCGTAATACTTACGATAAATATCAAGTAAAGGCAAAACAAGTAAATCAGCAAACAAAAAAGAAAGCACACCACCAAAACTCATGCCTTGCTGCCAAAGCACAGCCGCCATAGGCACATTACCGATTGAGCAAACAAATGAAAGCACGGCAATTAAAGGTCCGACAAGAGGACCAACCCATTGAGCCATTTGATAGTTATCTTTAACAAAAAGAATTGCCCATAATGAATCTGGAACGACAACGGACAGAATGCCCGCTATAAATATGCCCACCACAATATCTGGCCATAAAGAGGCCCAGTCCATAAAGAAATAATGACTGATGGCAGTTCTACCTTGTTGCGAAAATATGCGCTTCAATAAAGGCTCTTTGCTATTTATAGACATATCCATAGAAGCATGTCCTTCCATTTTTCCTGCTTGGTCAATTCCTGCTTGTGCTTTTGCCTCGGCAATAAATTCTTTGGGCAAAAAGAAACGAAAAATCAAAGACATAACGACAATCATCACGATACCACCGATAAATTGGGCTAATGTAAATTGCCAGCCCAAAAGTATGGCCAGCAGTATGCCCAATTCAATAACCAGATTAGTAGAAGCGAATTGAAAAGCCATAGCGGCATTAAAATCGGCGCCTTGTTTAACCAAAGCGCGAGCAATAGCGCAAGCTGCATAAGAGCAAGACGAAGACGCAGCGCCGCTTAAAGTAGCTATGGAAAGTGACTTGAAGCTATTGTCTGCAAGCCATTTGCTCATGTCCGACTTGGTTACAACTGCTTGCACAATAGCGGAAAATGCAAAGCCGAGCACAAGTGCCCAGAAGATTTCCCAGCCCATATAAAATGACATAGACAAAGATGCTTTGATGTAGGACCACAGACTTTCGAAACAGCTATGCATTTAGAGAGCCAATGAATGCTTCTACTAAGGCCGGGTCATATTGGTTACCGGCATCTTTTCTCATTTGTTCTTGTGCTTCCGCAATAGGTATGCCCTTGCTTGATTTGGTATTAGTAATCATTCCGTGATAGCTGTTCGCTATGTATATTATTCTAGCCGCTAGGGGAATTTCTTCTCCTTTTAGTCCACCTGGGTATCCATTGCCGTCAAATTCTTCATGGTGAGCAAGCACAATTGGGGCTAAATGACTTAAATCAGAAGATGATTCTAGCAATTCAGCCCCGTCTATTGGATGCCGCATAGTGGTTAAAAGCTCAGCGTCATCTAAGTCTTCATCCGCCTTTTGCAAAATATCACCAGAAATGCCTAATTTGCCCACATCATGTACCAATGCTGCTAATCGTATCCCCTCTATTTGTTCAGCCGGTAAATTAATAACTTTGGCTATATCGCAGGCATATTCTGCTACCTGGATCGCGTGAGGTGTAAGATACCTATCTTTTTGTTCAATTGCTTCCACCCAGCCATTTATTCTGCCGAGCGTGCGCATGTCGATATTGGGTATCGAAAAAATATATTCGCTGCTTGTTTTTCCTTCCGTCTTTGTGGACAAAACTTTTTCCACTTTTTCTCTAGCCTGTAAGTCTGTTTCTGCTTCGATTTCTGCCATTGCTTCTTGTGACGGCAGATCAAACTTTTCTTCTATTTGTCTTTGCGCGGGCAAATCAACTAAACTGGTTGAAGCTGGTTTTTGTTTATGTAGAGAAGCTCGCAGCGGACTGGTAGTACTCTGTGCTTGTGCTTTAACCTTAGGCCACATAGAACCTTGCAGTCCAGACATTACAGGCCCAGTTGAAGGTGTAGGTATGGAATTAAGATCGCCCCAGAGATCCTCAGTACTTTTTTCTGAGGTACCGGTTCTTGCCTCTGTTGCTTGTGATTGACCTTTTGTTTTGCTTTTCCTTTGCACCGGTACTATACTTGGTTCAGCAGAGAATGCTTTCGCTGATAAAACCTCGTCCTTTCGGCCCGGCTTTCTCTTTTGTTGCTGCGCTGTAGTCTTAGAGTCTTGTTTCTCTGGTGCTTCGTGGCCAATAGCTTCACTACCGGACTTCATTGATATAGGTGTTTTAGGCAGGGCTTGGGCTGGTAATTGGTGCAAAGTCTCTCTAGCAGCGCTAGGAATACTTTGCTGTCCAAAAGCTCCCTTCAGAGATTGGGCCAAAGAAGCAGTAGCTGCACTATCAGAAGTCTTTGCTGCTGCTACGATGCGCTGATGTAGCTGCATAATCGGTTTATGGATTCGCTTTTCTTCTGGCAATTTAGCCAGTGCCTCTGCCACTCTATCTGCGACATTTTGCACTGTGTCGACTTCACTTATAGTCCAGTGTCTGCGATAGTCACATTGTTGAATAATCACACAGCCATATACGTTATTGTCGTTGAGCAAGGGCAAAGATAGTAAAGATCTTGTGTTCGAAAACTGTAATTCTGCTTGTGCTGGGGTTAGATAAGAATTTGCTTGCCCCTCATAAAATCTAAGCGGGGCATCAGAAGAAAGTGTTTGAGCAATTAACGAAGAGTCGTTCGTAGGCCAGCGGCACTCCTGACAGCTTTTGACTTTATCTTGTTGCCAGTATTCATAACATTTCCAGCCAGCGCTTTTATCATCTGTGCACACAAAAATACAACGACTGCAACGTAAGGCTTTGCCTAAGATATTGACCACCATAAAAAGGGCATCGCCAACACCAAGAGAATAGCTCATCAGGTTATTGATTTCAACCAAAAAAGTTTCTCTAAAAGTTTCGCGTTGAGCAATGTCATTGAGCTGAGCTTGGCGAATCAGCTCGCCTACTTTACCAGCTAAAAGCCTAGTGGAATCAACTTCCTCAGGTAACCATGGTGTCGCCCGACTCAAAGATAATGTGCCAAAACCACGACCATTGATGTCTAGAGGGAGATTTAGTCTAGAATATTTGTCTGGCTTGCCGCGATTGTAAGCAATTGGTGAGCCAGGGGGTGAATAAGTCTCGCAAATCACAGCACTATTAGGATCAAGCGGATTGGCAAGCAAAATCTGAGTACAATTAGCATTCAAAGATTGCCCTAATTCATTGACAGCAGTTTCTACAAGTCCCCTAAGGTCCTTTATTTCACTTAGCTTTTGCACTAACGTGGCTGTCAATTAAAACCTATTCCTTTCTATTTTAGATCTGCGATAAATGCTTCTTTTCTAACGCTAGAATAGCAAACTTAATCTGCTAACTTTAATTTAGATTTTGCCACGGCAACCAATTCGATTACATTAATAGCCAAAGGTATTTTTTCAAGCTTACTCAATTCTACCCACGAAGCATTGTGTAGTTCATCGCTGAATTCCAAGTCTGGCAAGGAATTATCTTTGTCCTTGAGAGTTTGACTTAATTTGCACAAATAAGCTAAGTCGATATGGTAAAAAACCCCCTTTGCTTCTGTGGCTTTCACAGCGTGAATACAGAGTGGTTCAGGCAAAAAGAACGCATTAGCACTGGCAGTTTCTGGGACAGGCGCGCTTAGAATAGAAATGCTTAGCCCTGTTTCTTCTTTTGTTTCTCTAACAGCTGTTTGATGAGGCAACTCATGTTCTTCAACATGTCCTCCGGGCGGTAACCACGCTCCTATGCGTTTATGATGGACAAGCAATATGTGTGATTGCTCGATAACTACAGCACTGGCTGTGAAATGCTTTTTGTAAGGGGCCGCTAGTTCAGTAAAAGAATCAAGCCTAGTTGAAAGTATGTCTAAACTTTTTAAGTGCGCGTAAGACAAAACCACCCCACATTAAATGCTCTGCTTAGATTACTTTAGGACCTTATTTACAAAAGATATAAAAATAAATGTTTTATGCGAAGCGCAAAAGAGCGACCAGGGCGGTTTATAAGAAAAAGTTAATACAATTAAGCAAGCCTTGGGAACAAAGCACCTTGGAAAATCTTTGCACTGGTGAGGCTTTTCAGCCCCTTCTGTTGCCAAGAAAAGTATGTTAGAATTAACATAACTTCACATAATGCTCAGCAGATCATCCCCTGTATTTCTCTTTGAGGTTGACTAGGTTATGCGCAACCTAAAACGTCAATTCGGTAAACGATTAGTTGAGGCGGCTTATAAATCGCCTACGCTAATTGATGATTTGGAGCGAATTAAAGCACAGGGTGTTCGCATTCGATTAGTAGACGGGCCTTGCCGTGCTTATTACGATAGAAAGAAACGCACTATTTATATTGGACGCTATTGCCCGCGCAATTATAAGCTAATTAGTATTGCTCATGAATTTGTGCATGCTTTAGTTAAGCCAACTTATGATCCAGTGCCGGGAAAAACAGGGCGTAAAGAATTTGTCGATCGTTGCTTGAGCGAAGAAGCAGAAGCAATCGTGCATGAAATACGAATAGTAAAAGAATTGATGGAAGCCGGAGTACCTGTCGATCCGATAGAACTTGAATGGTTGCGCCGCTATAAGCGGGGCGGCAAAAGAGCCATTAAAAAGGCATTACAAAAAACGGTAACCTCTACCACTGGCGAAGAATATCCTGAATATTATGGCAGCTGGTATGACGAAATAGTACCAGAAGCACAAAGATTGCCTTAAGCGAGGCAAAAAAGACGAAAAACCCAGAAACGGCTCGGCTCCTTCAGACCAAGACTGTTTCTGGGCTTTCTGCCATTACCCCTCATTCGTTATCGCCTGCGGCGAATAAAGGTAATATCCCAATTAAATTCCATTTTGTTCCCGCGCTGTTCCATAGAGCGCCCAAGCACACAATGCACGCCGGGCACCTTAGGAAAAGCAAACAGGACGGGCAATTCCCACTCGGCATCGAGATAATGCCGATGGTCGGGCGATGAGTTAATCGGCTTGCCCCGGAAGAAGGGCTTTTCCTCTGAGAGGCACCGGAAAAACGGTCCCCTTTCATCGACCCCAAAAGAGAGCAGATAAGCGACATCAATATCCATGACGCCTAACCGCCCATTGCCGTCTAAGTCAAGACTGACGTGAATTTCCCCGTGCCCGGATCCGGGGGGCACCCTGGTCTCCCCGCGCGCGGCCTGGACCTTAATTCCCCAGGGGTTGACGAGAGTCG
>JABDBL010000042.1:20303-20985 GCA_013288645.1 Candidatus Melainabacteria bacterium | reverse complement strand
TTATAGGTTCGAATCCTATACCGCCCACCACTTACAGAGCGGGTTTCGGAAGATTATCAAAATTGACACTAATCGCTGCGGACATCTTGCGGACACAACGAAGTCAAAATAAAGGTAGTCATATAGAAAGGAGTAGCTCGTCGTGAAGGACAAATTTCAAGAATTATCGAAAGACGAACTGACGAAAATTGTACGCGAAAGCTCATTGCGCCCTTTGGATGCAACTAATTTGATCATAGGTTTAGTTTTCGTCGTAGCTGTTCTAGTTGCAGGCGTAGTAGATGGCCCTAATAGTGCTTTAATCCGCGTCTTAACCGTTGTTAGTTTCATTGTTGTGTTATTTGTTCTGCCCTTCTTGCGGTTGCAGATGAGAAGGCTGTCTGCGCTCATCGAATTACTCCGCAAATCAAATGTGATTGAGTAAATGTCTGCCTTGTTGGGACATTTATGTCCTTGCGAAGAATAAGCCAGAATAATAATTACAATACGGGGAAAAACATTAATGAATTACAAAATGGAATCTGATATGTATCAAGTAGATGCATTTACCAGTTGTTTATTCGGTGGCAATCCAGCAGCCGTGTGTCCACTAAATGAATGGCTGCCAGATAAGGTTCTCCAATTAATCGCTGCCGAAAATAATCTTTCAGAAACGGCGTTTTTTATTCCACAAGAAGACAGT
>JABDBL010000042.1:0-20293 GCA_013288645.1 Candidatus Melainabacteria bacterium | reverse complement strand
TATGAGTTGCGGTGGTTCACACCGAAGGTTGAAATTGATTTATGCGGTCATGCAACTTTGGCTTCTGCGCAGGTTATCTTTCAGCATCTTGGTTATTCCAAGGATGAGATTCACTTCAATACTCGTTTCGTTGGACCACTTTCGGTGCGCCGTGAAGGGGACTGGCTAACCCTTGATTTTCCGTCATGGCTGGCAGCAGTTGCTGATATACCTGAAGCCGGGGCGGCTGGAATCGGTTTGCGTCCGCAAGAATGTTATGTGAAGCGTGACTATATGTTTGTATACGATCGTGAAGAAGATGTCCGTAATGCCAAACCAAATTTTCATTTGTTGTCTAAGCTAGGCCGTTATTTGTGCATTACGGCTCCTGGAAATGACTGCGATTTTGTTAGCCGGTTTTTCTGTGCCGGTGATGGTGTTGACGAAGATCCTGTTACCGGTTCCGCGCACAGCATGTTAATACCATATTGGGCAAAAAGACTGGGCAAAAATAAAATGTTGGCACGACAACTTTCCGAGCGGGGTGGTGAGTTGCGTTGCGAATATATGGGGGAACGTGTTCTCATCTCAGGCCAGGCAAAAACGTACATGCAGGGGAAAATTTTTCTGCCCGAAATTAATTCATAATCTTATTTTTTTTTATTCTTAATTAGGCAATTACTATACAAAAATGTCCAATTTATTCGATACCTCATTTAACTCTGCTGACTTTAGCACTGTAGTTTCTTTTTTGGAAAAAGACCACGAAGAGGGACAAGCTTTAGTTTATAAGGGCGATATAAATAGAAGCTTGAGAAAGACAATTGCAGCTATGGCGAATACGATTGGCGGATTAATTATTCTTGGGGTGGAAGATCATGACAATAAGCCCAAACCACCATTTACTGGGATCGATTTTTAGGAAGAATATAGTACATAGATTCGCAACATCATTTATGACAATATTGCTCCTCCCGTTGATGTAGAAATTCGGGTTTGCAAAGATGATGCTACTAATAAGTGTTTTGTACTTATCAGAGTACCCGAAAGTTCAGCAACACCTCATGCGTTAATTGGCAGCAATAAACGGTGACAGAAGTATTCCTGAAGACATAATTCATCCAGACCAATTATCTTGGCTCTTTGACAAACGAAAGAAGTCCGAAGCGTTAAAAGAACAGATTATAGAAGAGGCGGAAGAACGATTTAAACGAGTGATAGACTCACATCACCTTTTATCCTGAGCTGCCTCCTTGCTCAATGATGACTCTCTGCATGAAGAATTGAATACTGTGGCACTATTAGAGCCCGTGCGTACATCTAAGAAAGAAGCTGAACACGCAGAAGCTGCCACTCAGCATCGTCCCGTCGCAGCTAATGTTGAAATGCGCGAAAGCCGTGCTCAATTAGATATTAATCTTGCCCTTGCAGGGTTAGAAAAAGCCAAACAAGCCCTGGCTGACAATAAGATAGAAGAAGCGAATCACGCCTTATCTATCATTCAAACAGGCGTAGTATTCGAGTATATAATTGCCGATCTTCCACTTGAATGAGCCAATACAAATCTGCTTATTGCTCGTGAAGCAATTATAGAGCATAAAGAAGAAGAGGCCAAGGCCGCCCTACAAATAGCCTCTGACTCGTTGTCTGAATACGCAGCTAGTTCGGATGCTCCCCATGCTAAGGAGGTAAGCGATTTAAAAAACGAGGTGCAGAATCTGGCATCAGGTAATCTGAACGATAGCTCTGCTCAAGAAGCAATTACTAAGTGCTGGCAGAAAATAGCCACATGGTCTGAGTAAGTTCATTGCAGCCCATATAAATCGTTGTGGGCGTGGGTTCATTACTGTTTGCTTTTTAGTTTTTGATCAGCCTGTTGAGCCATTAGGGTAAAATAAAATGTCGCACCTTTACCGGGTTCAGACTTCGCCCAAATTGTGCCACCATGTTGTTCGACTGTTTGCTTGCAAATAGCAAGTCCGATGCCTGAACCAGGGTAACTGTTTCTACTATTCAGTCTCTCGAAAGCTTTAAAAATTCTATCGGCATATTTTTGTTCAAATCCTATGCCATTATCCTGTACCGATAATAACCACTGTCCTTCCAGATGCTGGGCTCCTATATGAATATTGGGAGGGTCATTACTGCGGAATTTAATCGCGTTGCCAATAAGATTTTGGAAAAGCTGAATAATCAAAGCACGATATACTGGCAAGACTGGTAGGGAATCATTAGTGATTATGGCGTCCGATTCTGTGATAGCCGCTACTAAATTCTTTTTCGCTTGATCAAGCAATTGTGATAGATCAAGAGCCTCAAAGGTAATATCATCATGTCTACCTTGCGAAAGCGAAAGTAAATCGCTGACAATCTGGCGTAACCGTCCGGCGGCATCAATAGAATACTGAATTAATTCCCTGGCGTTATCATCTAATTTATCTTTATATGTTTTTTCCAGAATCTGCAAACAGCCTGCTATTCCCCGTAAAGGTTCCTGCAGATCGTGAGAGGCAAAATAAACAAAACGTTCAAGTTCCGCTTTTGATCTTTCTAATTCAACTAAAGCTAATTGTCGTTGTTCAGCCTGCCTACGCTCAGTTATATCAGTATTAATTTCCAGTACTTTAAATGGCTTATTTTCTTCATCTGTTTTTAGAACTTGCCTGCTATCTACAATAATTCTGCGCCCATCTTTAGTATATTGTATTAATTCGCCATCCATCTTGATCAATTTGCTCCTTGGGTTTTGGAAACTCTGTCTTTAAAAATTCATGCAACTGTCGTCCTTTTAAATCTTCGTATGCGTAGCCGTACATTTCCTGGGCACCCTGATTCCAATATTGAAGAGTCCCATCTAACTAATCTAATTCGCGCACCAGTATTGCGTCATGAGTCAGGTCAAGCAAGCCTGCCTGATCCAATAACGCCGCATTTAATTTTCTTTGTTCCGAGAACTACCAGTACCAGATACCACATATCTCCTGAGAAACCATTTAAACGGCCAGTTTTTAAGAAAATATTTCCAGTCCATAAAATTTCAAGCTTATGGCAAGCCTGGCATCGGGCGCCTCACGAGGAGGCGCCATTATCACCCTTGTTGACCGATTGAGCGGCTTGAATTGGTATCTTTTTAACGCTTTCCTTATAACCGCCAGTCTTCGGCAGTTTGACAGTCAATACACCATTTTTATATGAAGCCTGTGCCTTATCTGTGTCAACACAATTTTCAGGCAGTGGTATCGACCGACTAAATGAACCATAGCGGCGTTCAAGCCGATAAGTTCCTTTAGAATCTTCTTTTCTTTCTTCCCTTTTTTCACCACTTATAGTGAGTAGGTCACGTGATATAGATATATCAATATCTTTTTCTTCCATACCGGGTGTTTCAACGCTAATTTGAAATTCTTTGTCGGTCTCATGTACATCAAGTGACGGCATAAACTGGCTGCCCAGCTGACCCAAGCTAGTTGATTCTTCTAATCCAAAAACCTGATCAAACAAACGTCCAACTTCTTGAAAAGGATGGTCAAAGTCGCTCCATAAAGTTGGCATTGCATTATATTCGTTTGTTGTTCTTCTAGTGGGCGATTGTTTGCGTGCCCAGGGTGTTAAATTCTTTAATATCAAAGTCATATTTCATTTCCTCCATTAAAACTAACTCTGATTTTGCCTTAATATAAATGAGGGATGAACATATTTTTTTCTCTCCTTGTCTAATCAGAAGTATATTCAAAAATAAAGTTCATCCGGCGAAAAATCCAACTTTTTTTAATGACGCATTTTTGAAAAACCCCAACAAGCCTTAAATGGTAATCCCATATATCGAATTTATCAAAAAACAGATTTACAAATAAAAAAATCATTAATACTTCCAATCTCTGAAAAAAGTTTTGATATTTTTATTTAGTGGAAAAGTTCAATTAACACGGTCTTCACAGAAACTTACACCGGTTTCTAAATTTAAACATCTCAAACTTGGGTCCGATCTACAATGCTTGGCTGATATGTGCGCTGTCCATGTGGATCAGGAACAGAGTAATTTCTTACTTTAATTATTTCTGCTTAGCTCAAAATCTAGTTGGCAACAAAACCAAAAAGATACACTTGCAATTGATGGGTATAACCACCTGAAATAACTCAAAAAAGCTTCGTGGGATTTAGTTGGGGAAAGATTTGCTATATTTTATTGGGTTGAGATATAGTTTTTTGAACACTAGCATGGGCTATACCTTTGAGCATGCCATCAAATACGATGTCATGAAATGGCGTAATTGCTTTCCAGTAAGTGATACCACTTAGACCAGCAGGGCGAAAACTGGCAATTTGTTCAAGTTCAGTTCTGTTATTTCCGGCTGGATGAATGTGAAATTCAAGCGTAGCTTGTCCAGGTAATTTCATCTCAGCAATCAATGCCAGTCTCTTATTAACTTCAACTGCATAAACCCGCCAAAAATCTAGTACATCTCCTGGTAGTATTTCACCAGCTCTGTGCCTACCTCTATTCAATCCTACTCCACCAATAAGCCTATCTAATATACCCCTCAGCTTCCATAGCCATGTACCGTAGTACCACCCTCCCGTTCCACCCAGACGTATCAAAATCTGCCAGATAGCCTCAGGCGTCGCAGAAATAGTAATTTTACGTTGGTCTTTATAAATCGTGCCACCGGCCCAAGCTGGATCACCAGTTATCGACCACTCATCGGGCGGCATTGTTCCAGCGTCCGTCCAATGGCTTTCAACTGTCTGCAATTGAATACGTTCAAGGGCTAGTTTTATGGCGCTGCGGCAGTCTAACAAATTTAAGGGTACGATAGATTGGATACTATTTTCTTCGCAAATAGCTGGATTACGCAGACCGTCGCTTAATGGTCTAGCAATGTAAGCCGGCACTGGTGTCACCAGATGAATCCATAAAGAACTGAGGCGCGATGTAAAAAATGGCACAGGAATGACAATACGACGGCTTAGTCCTGCTTCTTCAGCATACATATCCATCAAAGTCTGATAACTTAATACTTCAGAACCGCCAATATCAAAAACGCGTCCTATTGTTTGTTCGTTATCCAAACAAGCAATTAAATATTCTAATACATTGCGAATAGCAATCGGCTGTGATGGGGTGCGCACCCATCTGGGAGTAATCATAATTGGCAAGCGATCAACAAGATAACGCAATATCTCAAACGAAACGCTGCCGGAACCAATAATCATTGCGGCTCTTAGAACAGTCACTGCCACCGAGCCAGAGCACAAAATCTGAGCAACTTCAGCCCTAGAGCGCAGATGTTTGCTCAAATTTGATTGATGTTGACCCAGTCCACCCAAATATATTATTCGCTGTAAACCACCTCTTTCGGCGACATGACAAAAATTAAGGGCGGCACATCTATCCGCTTCGACAAAGTCTTTGTTTTGGGGATTCATTGAATGAATTAAATAGTAAGCGGCACTACATCCTGATATGGCTTGTAAAAGTTCATTTTGATCGAAAATATCAGCAGCAATTATTTTTAGATTTTTATGATCAGCCCAGGGGCGCCCACGTAACTTTGTTGCCGAGCGTGCCATTGCTCTCACTTTATAACCAGCTTGCAGCAGCTTGGGCACAAGCCTTGCTCCCACATAACCGGTGGCACCAGTAACTAAAATTGGTTTATCTTTCAAAATTTCTAAAACTTTGTCTCCAGATTGCCATAGATAAAACGCAAAGTATATTACAATGATTGTCGCACATCTATAAGATTATTTTTCGCATCCCAATTGCATTGACATATATGAACAAAGCACCCGCTCTAGTCTGGTTTCGCAATGACTTGAGATTAGCTGATAACCCGGCCTTACTTAATGCCATGTCCTCTTATTTTTACATTGTGCCTATATTTATTTATGCGCCACAAGAAGAAGGTAATTGGGCACCTGGAGCTGCCAGCCGCTGGTGGCTCCATTACTCGCTAGCAGCATTATCAGAATCTTTAAACCAAATGCATATGCAACTGATAATTCAGCAAGGTTCTGTGTCAAAAACACTTCTACGAATTGCTCAAGAAGTACGCGCCAAAGCAATTTTCTATAATCGCAGTTACGAGCCCTGGGCTTGCGAGCAAGAGCAACGAATATTTGATATCTTTGCTCAGACCAATATAGAAATTCATTCATATAATGCCAATCTGCTCTTTCAGCCAGAGCAAATTGTGAATAAAAATAATACACCATTCAAAATTTTTACTCCTTTCTGGAAAACACTTTGTGCTCTGCCCGAACCTGAGCCACCGCTGCCCAAACCGCATCTCCTTAGCCATTCGCTATTAATAACAAAAGGAGCAGCACTTAAAAGTTTAAGAATCGAAGATCTGAAATTGTTGCCCAACATCAACTGGACATCAGGAATTAAAGAATCATGGCAGCCTGGTGAAAAAGGAGCACAAGCAACATTGCGTAAATTCCTCAGAGGTGGATTGGCAAATTATAGCCATGGCAGAGACCGCCCAGATTTATCTGGCGTTTCACGATTATCTCCATATCTGCATTTTGGTGAAATAAGCGCCAGAATAATTTGGCACACTGTCAAACACAATTCTTTGTTAGAACCAAAAATATTTTCTGCCAGTGAATCTTATTTGCGCCAACTTGCGTGGCGTGAATTTGCTCACTATCTTTTATATTTTTTTCCACAGACCGCAGATAAGCCATTCCGGCAAGAGTTCAATAAATTTCCCTGGTCTAGCAACAAAAAATATTTAAAGGCATGGCAGCATGGTCAAACTGGTTGTCCTATCGTCGATGCTGGTATGAGAGAATTGTGGCACACAGGTTGGATGCACAATCGTGTCAGGATGATTGTCGCTTCTTTTTTAGTCAAAGATCTTCTCATTCCTTGGCAAGAGGGCGCTAGATGGTTTTGGGACACATTAGTTGATGCCGATCTAGCTAACAATACTTTGGGATGGCAGTGGACAGCAGGATGTGGTGCCGATGCGGCCCCGTATTTTCGTATCTTCAATCCATCATTACAAGGAAAAACATTTGATCCAGATGGTACTTATGTACGGCGCTGGATACCAGAACTTAAGAAGCTATCTGCTCAATGGATTCATGAACCTTGGCTCGCTCCGGTTGAAGAATTAGTAGCAGCGGGGGTCAAGCTTGGGGACAATTATCCACATCAAATAATAGTTCATAAGATAGCTCGTCAACGAGCACTATCCGCATTTAAACGACCATAATATCAATCTAGATTTCTCAAGCACGAGGAGTCAATTCATAATGAATGATCCGTGCTTGTTCTAACACGCGCAAAAGTCGGCAGGAGCAAAAATTGTTCCACCAAGATTTGTCCAAGCCAACGTTTGTGCCTGGGGACACAAGCTTTCTTGGGCTGATGTGCATAAGAGTAATAGGAAGCTTTCCCATTCTGAAGTGTTTGGAAGAGCCGATCGTATAATGGACCGGCTGGACGGGAACTTGTGTTGACAGTCCAAAGCGCAAAATGGCCTCGGCTCCATATGACAGCTCTCGTGTCAGGGATCTGATCGATATGAATGTACTGATATCAAGTCAACTGGATAATAACAAAGCCAAGCAAGCCATCAAGACGATCTTTGAACAACATAAACGTTCTGTTCCAGACAAACTCGAGCTGCCACCTGAACAATGGCGACAACAATTCAATATAATTGCAGAAAGCCGCAAGTTAGATCTCACCATAGCGCAAGCTTTCTATAATATCGAGTCCTATGCAAAAAAATTGGCAACATAAAAGCTAACAACTAATAATATTTACCATTGCTAAATTCATATATAATACTATTTGAACTTGCGCAAAATAATTACGTTTACACCGAGGGGGTTATAGGTTCGAATCCTATACCGCCCAAATCTTCTAACCATCAGGGTTCTAATGCTTTTTATTAGTTCATAAAAACCGACTAAAAAACCGTTCGGGTAATGCGTAGGGTAAGGAATAGTTATAAAGGCAATATCCCATTAGGATTTTTATGCCAGTAATCAATATTGAATATGATGATAAAAAAGTATCGGATAAAGACATAGAGTTATTGTGTCAAGGCGTTCAACAAATTGTTTCTTCTATAACTAAAATCGAAGATGTTCCTGTTTATGGACATAGCGCTAAAATAAAAGTGAAAAACTCTCCAATTGAATAAACAAAATTCCGTTTAAAGATAATTCGTTTGACTTGGTTTTTCGATCATTCGTTTCTATTGAGTTATCAAGTTTGACTGTTCTCAAAGATGTGTTTGCAGAAATTGCACGTCATTATTTCGACCTGAGGTATTTATCGACTGAACGACGTCTTTTTGAAGAAACTGGCGAAGAAAAAGTTATTTCATGTAGCACTTGTATTTTCTACCCCACGATTTGTGCAGTATTGCGGTAATGGATCAATTTGGTTAGTATGTTTATATGCAAATTATTGAACCAGTCAGGCATGTCGATTTAATTCCGCCAAAGGGAGAACGGCGCGTCCTGATGCATAGCTGTTGTGCGCCCTGTGCCGGTGAGCTTATGGAGCAGATGCTTGCAAACGGTATCGATCTCACTATTTTTTTCTATAACCCCAACATCCATCCAAAAAAGGAATACGAAATCCGTAAAGAGGAAAACATTCGCTTTGCCGAAAAAATGCGTATCCCGTTTATTGATGCAGACTATGATATAGAGAACTGGTTTGCCCGCGCGCGGGGTATGGAACATGAGCCGGAACGCGGCATACGCTGTACCGCCTGCTTTAGTATGCGCTTTGAACGCACCGCCCTCTATGCATATGAGCATGGCTTTAAAGTAATCACTAGTTCACTCGGAATCTCGCGGTGGAAAAACATGGAGCAGATTAACCAATGTGGACTCCGTGCGGCTTCGCGGTATCCGGATGTGACCTATTGGAATTACAACTGGCGCAAGTCCGGCGGCTCGGGACGCATGTACGAAATTGCCAAACGCGAAGCGTTCTACGCCCAGCAATATTGCGGCTGCATCTATTCTCTGCGTGACACAAATACATCGCGACAGTCCCAGGGCCGAAAAAACGTAGAAATAGGCGAAACCTGGTACACAGAGCATTTGCAAGAAGATACCTGATGGAATTTATGCAACCCCAAGGCTGATAAAATGCTTGAATTTCCTAAAAACCGCCGTATGGGTGATGCGAGTAGACATATTATAGATTAAACTGGTAGAAAAGCTAATATTTAGAACACAAATTCAATAGTTAATATTCTTATTTCTAGAAACATGTTTTGTCGCAATCGAGAAGCAAATAAATACATTAGATAAAGGACTAATCCTGCAAAGGGTAGTCCACGTTTCAATACTGTTCTAATTGCAATAGTGAAAATGCCAAGAAAATGCCAAAACGCAAGATCATAATAATAGATAACGATTACGTAGCGTGCTTGTTAGTCGAGACAAGTCTAGCAAATCGTTTTCATGTTATTAGTGCTCATAATGAACAAAAGGCATTAAGGCTTATTCAAGGCGAAAAGCCGGATTTGATATTGTTAGACCTACATATGGCAGAAACGGAAGATCTAGCATTATTACTAAGACAACGGGAACAAACAGATGGGGTAAGAATTCCTATTATTCTCATGACCACGAAAACTGACCTTACTGAAACACTATGCTTAAAATTGAATCCAGCTGGCATTTTAACTAAGCCTTTAAATTATCCAGATTTAGCGAAGGAGATTCATGAAGTTATGGCAAAATCATGGGGAACTGATAAACAAGTTTCGATTCTTGTGGTTGACGATGTAACGCTCATACGCAATGTGGTAACCAAACTGCTTAAACCCCCGGGTTCTCGCACACTAATGAGCGAAGCAACAAACGGACGAGAGGCGATTGATATTAGCACAAGTATCAATCCAGATATTATTTTGATGGATGTTGAGATGCCTGTGATGAATGGTATAGAAGCAGCAAAAATAATTCGCCAAAAAAATAAAGAAGTTAAAATCATTATGCTTACTGCCCATGATACAAATAATCATATCTTTGATTCATTTGCTGCTGGCGCTGATGGGTATGTTCTTAAAAATAGATTTGCTGAAACATTACAAGCAGCCATTCAGACTGTACGCCTTGGCTCTGTCTGGCTCGATCCGTCAATCGCTCGTCAAATACTAACATTATCTATAGTACCAGAGCGAGAACCGGTGAAAATAACACAGATTCTTTCAGCTGAAGAAGTTGAGACACTACATACACTGACACACTGCAGGGGCCAGCGTTGCCTGGTTGATCCCAAATTCGTAGCAAGGCTGCGTACATTTGCTCCTGCTGCTTAATCTATCAAGCTTATCTCATTTTTGGCTCTTTCTCTTTTAAGACTTCCTGTGAAAGGTCCTTAGTCCTCTTGCAGGCAGATTGGATAGCGTTAAAGTGCTCGTTAAGAAGTGTCCAATTATAAACGTCGTTGGTACTTTCAGTAGCTTCTTCAAATGCTCTGCTGAGCTTGGCCAGTTCAGTAGCATAAACTGTTGCACTTGATCCCTTCAATTGATGAATATTATGTTTAAGCGCAAAAATATCTTTTTGCTCAACTGCCAATGCCATATTCTTTAATAAGCGCTCGGCATCAATTTGAAAGCTTTGCAATATTTCTTTGCCTACTTTATTATCATAAGTGGCAAAAAGCGCTTCTATTTCAATTGCTTTTTCAGTCATGGAAGCATTTTCTGACAGATTATCCGTATCGATAGTTTTATCAACAGCCGCACGCTTACTTGCCGGTAACCAGCGTAGCAAGACCTCCTGCAGTTTTTTCTGATTTACCGGTTTACTCATATAATCATCCATGCCAGCAGCTAGACAATCAAGCCGGTCACTGGACATAGCGTTAGCAGTCATAGCTACTATTAGCGAATGTTTGCCTGCTTTAGTCTCCATTTTTCGAATTGCTTTTGTAGCTTGCAGTCCATCCATTTCAGGCATCTGGCAATCCATCAAGATAAGTGTGTACTCTGTGCGGGCAACGGCTTCTAATGCTTCACGTCCGTTACTTACAGCATGGGCAGCGTACCCTAGTTCTCTAAGTTGTAAAAGAGCAACCTTTTGATTTACTACATTATCTTCTACTACCAGAATAAGGTTTCGTGCTTGAGAAACGGGTAAGTTTTTCTGATCTTCAGTCGCCATATTTCCTGTTTCGGTAGCAAACAAATGTTTGCCTAGTAGTCCGATAATGCAATCAAATAATCTGGATTGTCTAACGGGAATTGGAAGATAGGCAGCAAAACCTCTTTCCATTACCTGTTTACCAAATGCTCTGTCAGCACAACTACCTATAATAACCAGTCTTGGCTTCATTAGTCCGAGACCTTTATCCAATGCTACCAATATCTCACCTGGTTCTTCATTACTGGGGTCAAGTACAAAAAATACCAGATCAAAAGGATCGTTAGCGGCTGATTCATACTTGATCATCAAAGCTGCTTTATCTATGTCTGTAGCATGACCACAGCGCATACCCCAAGACGAAATGTAAGCATTTAAAATCTGTTGCGTGCCAAGCGGTCCGTCAATTATCAATATTCTAGAATCGCGCAGGTCATCGGGCAATGGTCCTATTACTGGCTTTTGCTCACTCGGGACAATCTCAAGTTTGGCTGTAAATCCAAAAACAGAACCCTTTCCGTAAGAGCTTTCAAATTCGATATTTCCGCCCATTAATTCCACTAATCGCTTAGAAATAACAAGTCCTAAGCCAGTACCGCCATATTTTCGTGTGGTTGAGGCATCAACTTGCATAAATGGTTGAAAGAGCGTTTCTTGAGTTGAGTCATTCAGTCCGATACCAGTATCACTGACAGAGAATCGCAAGTCTGCGCGATGATTGTTAATGGAAGAATCGAGTGTCACACGCAATACGATTTCACCACGATCAGTAAATTTGATACTGTTACTAAGAAAGTTCAATAACACTTGACGGATTCTTCCTGGGTCACCCCGTAAAATTCGAGGAACTGTAGGATCGATAAATGTTACCAGAGAAAGTTGTTTACTACGGGCTCTTTGTGCTACCAAGTCAGCAATACCTTCTATTAATTCAATAATATCAAATTCAGTAACTTCAAGCTCCAGCTTGCCTGCTTCTATCTTTGAATAATCTAAGATATCATTGACCAGATTCAATAGAACATCAGCTGAGTCATTGATGATTGTGCCAAATTCTTTCTGTTCATCAGTCAACTTCGTAGTGCGTACTAAAAGATCACTCAACCCTACTATAGCGTTTAGTGGCGTGCGGATTTCATGACTCATATTAGCCAAAAATTCTGATTTAAAACGTGAGGCTCTAACAGCTTGGTCACGTGATTGCTCCAATTCTATATATGTTTCTTTCAAGCAGGCATTAGTTTTAGCAAGCGTTTCTTCTGCTTCTTTCCGTTCGTTGACCTCAACTTGTAATTCGGCTGTGCGTTCAGTTACCTTTGCTTCGATGATTTCATTCATCTTTTCTAATTTGGCCTGTCTAGAAGCTATGTCCCAAGTAGATTTTAGACTTTGATTAATTGATAGAATTAAAAAGAAGTCCTCAAAAACAACCCATCCTGCGTGTTCAAGCCATCTCCAAGGTTCTACAGTCATAACTCCATAAACTGATTGAGGCCAAAATACACCGCGTACAGCATGATCAATAGCAACCACGGCAGAGGCAGTCAACAAAACTTTCCAGTCTCTATAGAATGCCAAAAGTGCCAAAGAACCAAATATGTGGAAGTGTGTCTCAATGCGACCGCCGGAAAGATGAATGAGTAATGCGGACATAAGCATTTGACTTATGCTAATTATATAACGTGTTATTGCTTTGCCTGGTTTAATCAGCACAAGAGCAACGGGAAAAACAGTTAATGCACCGCCTATAATTAAAGCTGCCCAAACATGTATGTGTACAGTACTTACTGTACCCTCCCAGGCTCTTGGAGAGATCCATATGGCTGTAATAATGGCAGCTAGCCATTGGAAAATCATCAATCCGGCAAACAATTGGTCTGTACGTCGATGGGATTGTTCTTGTTCAGCAGCAAATAATGCTCTGGTCCTAGAACGCAAAGACTCTTCTTCTACCGTTTGTACTTCTTGTGTTTGCACTTCTGACATATACCGCCTATCCTTATGTTTAGATATTTAAACGTTTAAGACTATTTACTATTTGAGCTAACTAACGAACAGCCAAAAACTGATGTTGTTTGATTTTTTAACGGCTGCACCTGCAAAGCCAATATGGCCGAATTTAGGCCAAGGTTATCACCCTCTTGTCCTCTAGATGCTGTAATGCCACCACTAAAAATTAATTTCCCTTTTGTATCGTAAATCATGGTTTGCCCTGATATAACTGCATTAAATCTGTTGGCCTCAATACCATTTATGTCACTCAAAACTGTTACTCCAGGAATAATTTGTGCACTGCGCCAAAGATCGGTCTTTTCCCATCCAAAGGGCATTGATTTCGGACTTATAAAAAGCACATAGGCCTTAGCTTGTATTTTGCAATGAGCAATAAGTCGAGCTAATTCAGCAATGCTAGATCTTGTACACGGACATTGCGGATGAGCAAACATTATTAGCGTGGAGCGGTCTTTACTTAAGGGTATCTGCGAAGCACTGGGCCACTGGCTGCCCGGTATTTTTGCTATACCAGGTGTATATTCGTACTTCATTAAAACAAACGTACCGACAACAATCGCTAATAGCCAAAGCGCGCCTAAAGTGGTCAAAACTATTGACGATGTTTTCATACTATCATTGTAGATCCCACACTTAAGATGAAATGAAGTATTTAATGTCGCATGTGCAGTCTGCTAGTCAATATTGGTTATTTACCCAACATTAAGCTGGTGATCAGATTCTCGAGATTGCCGGCTAGGCGTAATATTTGCACAAATCAATATGCCCTGACTGATAATCAATCATTAAGAGCTTTGCTCCCTTTTAGTACTGGTGGCAAGCAACAAGATTTTTATTAGGCACTATTGTACGCACTATCTAGCAGCTTGTTGAAAAATACCTAGGACTGATTGCAAATCCTGGCAATTAGTTAAGATTTATCAGGCTACTTTTTCCATTTGATTGTTTTTAGAGATTTGGCTAGATCAGTTTTCAATTTAGGAAAAACATCTGTGGGTGCTTCCAGGCGAATTTCTTGTATGGCATCACCTTTGCCAAATTTATCTATATAAATGCTTGTTACTTTTATTCCGGAATTTTGCCATTCACCTTTGTCGGTGGTCTTGCCGCGTGCGCCTGTAAGTTCTAGGACATTTGTTCCATTTAGCTCTACAATTCTTACAGTTTCGGTCTTGAAAGTCCCGCTGCTGAATAAATCATCGGCAAGTATAGGGTTTAATCCGGCAAATTCATTTTTGCCTGCTTCTGTACCAATAGTAATTTGCCGCTCGCGCGTTTTTTCATTCAAGGGCATATTTAAGGACTGTTTAAAACGCAAACCAGCTGCTTCAGAGACTCTTGAACCCTTCTCGCGAAAAGATAGTAAAGAATTATCATTGCTCCTAAAATCGACACGAAAAGGATGTGTTGGTAATTTGTCCTCAGGTTGTCTAGTCCAATTAGCAGGCACAGCCAGGCTATCTATTACCCCGCAGTCAAGAAGCATATTTTGTTTTTGCTCTTCTATTTGCAAAAAGCCGGCATCCTCTAATAAACTTAGTACATTGCCTTCAGTATTATTAACCGTTGCTTGATCATCGGAAAGTCTAGGGTTTTCGTTTGTCATTGTCTTTCACCTTATCATAAACTTATCCAATGCCATTTCTATATTAATCCTAATTATATATTTTCCGATTCGTTCAAGACGGTGCGGACATAGATTTTAAAAACATCGCCAGTGGTATTGCTGAGGTTTTAGTGAGGTGATCGAATCTATTCGGATTCCAAGTATTATCAAAGTAAACCAGAGATTTATTGATGTCTAGCTTATTATTCGCATCGAATACTGGCTCATAATGTGTTTTTACCACCACATGCCAGCCTCCTTTCGGCCCACCGGCGCCGGATTCAGTGCCATATCCGGATTCATCATAAAAGGGTGGATTGCCTGTGTGTACTTGGACGATTTGTATTTTATTTTTCAACAGAGCGTTGTGCAGATCTTCAGCGCTACTAATAGCAGCTACCTGACTTTGTTTATTTGCGGCGAAAGAATGTTTATTTAAAGATACTACTTGATCGCGTAAGTTTTTACTTACAACAACTTTATTATTCCAGGTCTCACCTGAAATTTGTTCCGCTACATCGATCAACTCGTAATCGTCTAAATTAGGCTGCTCAATCTTCTTACCAACTGTATCGTTTACATAAAAGCGCTTACCATTCTGGTGTAAAAACACTCCTTCTCCGCCGGATTGTTGGTATTTAAGACTGCCTAACGCGACGCTGTTGCCATTTACATCCATATCCCGGCGTTGCCAGTGAATATTAGCTGCCGCTATGGCAAAAGCTCTTGAAACACCAGTGGCTCTTGGGTCTTTTTCATCCGGAGGAAAAGGCTGATCCTTGAGAGCTTCCTGTATATCTTCTTTTGACGGCACTATGGTAGAACCGTCCTTGGTGCGAAACTGTCCGGTATTGCCAAGTTCAGCCATAAATCTAGCAAAGTGTGAAGGAGATTCATGAAGAAAAGTAGCTCCTATGTCTGTAACATTGCAAGTTTGTAAGTGCTGCCGCAAATTTGTCTCGTTTGCTAACTGAAAAGCTGTTTGTTCAAGTATCTTTGCTCTTTCGACATCAGAATAAGCACCGGGCAAAGGATTATCTAAGAGAGTGGATAATTGCGCAATTGTTTCAATTTTTTCTTTTTCCGATTCTTTCGCAGACTTACCGGCAATGTCTCGGCAATCAAAATTGGGAAGATAGTTGTTCAGGATTCTGTCTTTTTGCTCTTTAGTGAGCATGGTAGTTTTGTTGATTTTATCTCTTATTTCCTTCATACCATTGATATCGCCACGTAGGTCGTGAGAGCCGTCTGCTTTAAACCGATTGACTAACCCGTCAGAGGCCATAAATTTATAACCGCCATCGGCTAACTTATGATAATTTCCTGCGATCTTTTCAGACGGTGGTAAAAACGGTTTGCGTTGATCAAGGGCTTCAATTTTCCAATCTCCATTTGATTGGCGAAGAAAGTGATAATTACGGTTGGGGTCAGCTACTTCTTCAATGCCATGCCCTCTTTCTGTTGTGGTAATACCGGTATTGGTATCAACATAAATGTCAGTGTCATCAATACATTGATATTGGATAACACGTTGCTCGGGTTTATGAATGGCTAGCTGTCCATCTTTTGTTTCATAGTTAACAGCATATGTATTTTTACCGTCGGTAAATTGATTTTGTTGCCCGGGCACCCGGGTTAATTTTGTCGATTCTCCTTTCGGTCCTTTAAATTCTAAGCTTGTTATCTCGTTTGCTGCTTTGGTGTTGTCATGTCTGAAAGTAGCCACAAAACCACCTTTAAAGCGCATTTCTTGCTCGATATCGTCTTTATAAGTCACTGATGTGCCGGGTTCTTTGCCAGGAACAGTGCCATGTTTAACAACATCTGCTGAACCATCGGCTTTAAACCGATACTTTTGACTATTTTCGTCAATAAAAGAATAACCGCCTAAAGAGGTGCGCTCAGCTTTTCCCCGCATTACATGTATGGGAGGCGAAAATGCATGGTGTGAGTTTAAGGCATTGACCGTCCAGTCTCCGTTAGGTTGACGTTGCCAACGAAAATTACGTTTGGGATCTGTGATTTCTTCTATGGTTCCATTGTATTCTCGAGTTTGGACACCACTCAAGCGCGAGACATGCATTTCCAAAGAAGGAATTTTGAGGTCTTTGTGTTCTAAGTCTGTCACCTCTTCTGGCTTTTCCGGATTATCACGTTGAAATTTAATTTCAACCCCGGTGGAAGACTGTGTTTTCTGGGCAAGGCCGTCTTTGAATGTCATTGACGTGCCGTCGTCTAATTTCACAGTTCCAGTTGCCTTTGTTTCAACAGCAGCTTCCATACTAGAAATGTTTCCCTTGCTTGCAGGAGATCCAGTGCTATCTGTTAATTGAGATTGCCAGTCAGTTGTTTCTGGCTTAGAAGCTGATTTAGGCTTATCAGTGCGTTGAGCAAGGAGCAGCTTTTCATTATTTACTGAATTTCCTGAGATATCGCATTCGGACAAAATGCCTGATGGGGAGCCTCCAGTGTACAATTTATTTCTGGCTGCTGTTTGCGTAGCCCTGTCCGGCAAAATTTCATCGGCAAACATATCTGGGCTAGGGGCAGCATTTTCCGACCGAAGCGGGCTATCTGATGGATTTTCACGAGCTGGTTCGGACATGGTTAGTTAAGTGCAAATGAAATACATTCTCAATTGGTAAGAGAGCAAGCTAAAGCAACGTATTCATCATCGAATATAATTGATAATTGTGAGATTTTTGTGACCGTATTGAAGCCATGTTCTACTCTAGCCCGATCTTTGAAGGTTGGTGAATTATTTCTTTGCTGGCAGCAGTTGAAGCCAGTTGATAGTTAGAATAAAATATAATTCCCAACATAAGAGCGGTCAAAATATGTCATATTTATATCTGTTTCGTGATGATTATTCGGAAGGCGCGCATCCTAGAGTGCTAGAGTCCCTTTCGCGAACCAACCTTCAACAAGAACCTGCCTATGGCGCTGATTCCTTTTCTTTGGAGGCAGAGCAGTTGATTCAGGAGAAAATCAACAAACCAAAAGCGCGGGTTTATTTCGTAGCAAATGGTACACAGGCAAATCTCGTTTCTTTTGCATCATTTCTGAAGCCTTACGAATCCATTATCGCAGTTGATAGTGGACATGTAAATGCGCTCGAAGCTGGTGCCCTAGAAGCGACAGGACACAAGATAAACGCTGTACGCGGAGTGGAAGGGCGATTGATACCACAAGCCGTTGAAGAAGTAGTAAATATACGTAATGATGTGCACATCGTAAAGCCGGCAGCCGTCTATATTTCGCAAGCAACAGAACTTGGAACTATCTATAGCAGACAGGAATTGGAAGAACTTTCGCACCTATGCAAGCGGCTGGGATTGTATTTTTACGTTGATGGTGCACGAATCGGCAATGCCATTATGTCCAAAGAGGCGAATTTTGATCTGAGTACCATTGCTGATCTATGTGACATGTTTTATATTGGTGGTACTAAAAATGGTGCACTGTTTGGAGAAGCGATTGTTATTGTTAATGCCAATCTGCAGGAAAATTTTCGCTATCATCTTAAGCAGCGCGGTGCACTATTAGCAAAAACACGCGCTTTAAGTGTGCAATTTCTTGAACTGTTTAAGAATAATCTTTATTTCGATAATGCAAAGCATGCAAATGTAATGGCGCAAGAACTAGCGCTCGGAATTGCCGATTCGTGCACCATCAACGTAAAAATACAATCCCAGCCGCTTGCATAGGTGCGAATCAAATATTTCCTATTCTGCCTAACGGTGTGATCGACGCTTTGCAAAAGAAGTACGCTTTTTACATCTGGACAAAATCTGTGTCCGCACCGGATAATTCAGCAATAAGACTTTGTACTTCGTGGGCAACACCTGAAAGTGCTGTGCAAAACTTCCTTAACGACCTAAAGCAGTTATCGTAGTGCGGATATCTCTGAGGTTAGCTCAGAATTGCATCTCTTTGCAAAACCCTAGAGTTTGCGCAAGATAGGCGATATCAATGTGCACACTATTCACCAATCCGTTAGCGAAAGGATAAAATCGTCTTGGCAATGTCATAAACGGCGTCAGTCCGATCTAAATTATGCGCGGTAGGCAGCGCCTGAGATTCCCTGTTCTCAACAATTTTAAGCGACTCGACTATTGGTACAATATCCTCTACTTTTCTAAGTGGCTTGGCTAAATTTGCCTCAATGAGCATCTTTGCGGTACCAACCTCTTGAGGCATTGGTTCTGTGAGCAAATCAATAGCCATTGGCAAGCGCCGAGCTATAGCCTCAAATGTCGTTAAGCCACCACTCTTGGTGACTATCAAATCACAAGCACTCATCAAACTAGAGAGCAAGTCCGTATAAGGAAGTATAGCTGTAGGTAGCACTGATTGCTCCTTTCGCCGCCTCATCTCTGTCAATAAACTATCATTATGCCCACAGAGAACGATAACCTGTATTGGTCTTGTTATTTGCTCCAAAGCCTGGTAAATTTGCGCCACCGCGCCGCCACCAGCCCATCCCCCCGACAAAAGAATTGTCAATCGTTTAGGATCAAGCGCTAGCTGGCTAAGCAAATCTTCTTTGCTCACGGCAGGGGGGTGCAAGAACATCGGCTCTATCGGCATGCCTATCATAGAAATTCGATCAGGGACAATGCCAAGCTCAATCAATCGGTCTCGTGCAAGATCGTTTGGGGCGATAATTAGATCTGCATCGGTACAAGCCCAACCGCTCCACAAAGCGGCATTGGGGTCTGTAACCACGATCACAAGTTTCACCTTGCCCACTAGACCAATATCTTTCATAGCCAGTGCGATGTAGTGATTTGCCATTGGATGCACCGAAACAACAATTGATGGTCGCACTCTGATCAACATATTCCTAAGATAAGTTCCACTAAGTTTATAACCAAGCCAGGTTTGATTTGGTTTCAAGAACTCGATAAACCAACAATAGTACTTCATCCAATTTTGGTGATTTCGCAATAAGTAATTGTACAATTCGACAAATAAATGGTTGAGAATATTTGTCTTTTTAATCATCGCTTCGACAGTAACTTCTACATCTTGTGAATCCTGCCTCAACTCTTCAATTGCCAATCTCACCGCTTCGGCAGCGTATTTATGTCCGCCTCCAGTTTCTTCGTAACAGATAAGAATCCGACATTTATTCAATTTATTTACTAGCATAGGGATTCATATACTTATTTGTGATTACTGGAATTGTTTGAATCAGAGAATGTCACAGTGACTGCCTGGTTATTTGATTTAGTTTTGGGAACTAGGGGGTAACCAAATAAAAAGCCAGTTATCAGTCCTCCTAAATGTCCTGCAAAGTCTGCATTAACAGTAGCACCATAAACAGCGCAATAGATAAGATAAATGCCTAATATTTTGGCACTTTGCTGAAACGGTAATGATCCTAATTCTTTTTTGTATCTATATAAAAAGGCAAAATAAGCACCAAACAATCCTATAATTGCTCCTGAAGCACCGGCGCTTACAGTATTAGGAAAATGTACTGCCTAAAAAGCCACCGATACCAGACATTAGATAAATGAGTAGGAATCTTTTGTGTCCAAAAAGAGATTC
>JABDBL010000041.1 GCA_013288645.1 Candidatus Melainabacteria bacterium | reverse complement strand
CCAGCTTGTGCAGTAGGTCATTTTGGTGGAGAAAAATATTGTGGTGAAACCACCTTCCCTCTAGTAATGCAAAATCTGCACCGTTACTTCTTTTATGCAGCCACCCTAGTATTAATAGTTCTTTGGTATGACGCTATTAAAGCTTTTTTCTTTGATGGCCAATTTGGCATTAGTCTCTGGAATTTAATTATGCTAGGAAATGTCATTTTACTTTCTGGTTATTCTTTTGGCTGCCATGCTTGTCGCCATTTAGTAGGCGGCAAATTAGATTGTTTTTCTGCTAATAGTTGCACAAAGTCTCAATTTAAAATTTGGCATTGGGTAACTAAATTAAACGAACACCATATGTTATGGGCTTGGTTAAGCCTTTTTTCGGTAGGCTTTACTGATTTTTGCATTCGCCAAGTAGCTTGCGGAGCTTTTCCTCAATTCAGATTTTTTTAGTCCAACATTAAACAATCAGGTAACAATCAAAAAATTATGTCCCAAAATCAAAACTACCAAACCCATGAATATGATGTTCTTGTCATAGGCGCTGGCGGAGCTGGATTAAGAGCGGCAATAGAAGCTTCAGCAGCAGGTGTTTCAGTGGCATTAGTTTGCAAGTCACTCTTAGGCAAAGCCCATACGGTTATGGCAGAAGGCGGAATCGCTGCTGCTTTAGCCAATGTCGATTCTCAAGATAACTGGAAAACACATTTTTGCGATACTATGCTAGGCGGCAAAATGTTAAACAACTGGCGCATGGCTCAATTACATGCCCAGGACGCACCGCAACGTGTAAAAGAACTAGAGCATTGGGGTGCAGTATTCGATCGCACCAAAGATGGCAAAATACTGCAGCGCGCTTTTGGCGGACATACTTATAAACGACTTTGTCACGTAGGCGATCGTACAGGCTTAGAAATGATTCGTACCTTGCAAGACCAAGGAGTTCATCGAGGTATAAATGTTTACATGGAATGTACTATCACCAAACTAATAAAAGATGGTGAAAGAATTTCAGGAGCTTTTGGTTATTATCGAGAAGATGGACGCTATGTTCTTTTTAAAGCAAAAGCGGTTATTTTAGCAACAGGTGGAGTAGGAAAATCCTTTTCGGTAACTTCTAACTCTTGGGAATATACGGGGGATGGACAAGCACTTGCCTATGAAGCCGGTGCCGACTTAATTGATATGGAATTTGTACAATTCCATCCTACAGGCATGGTCTGGCCTCCTGGGGTACGCGGCTTACTTGTCACAGAAGGTGTGCGTGGTGAAGGTGGGATTCTAAGAAATAAAGCAGGCGAACGCTTTATGTTTAGATACTTGCCCGAAGGCAGCAAAAAAGACTTTGCCGAAACTGATGAAGAAGCAGCAAAATGGGTAGACGCCGCTGTAAGTGGACAAAAAACCGAGGCAAGAATTATCTGACAAAGAAGTTGAACTGTTAAGTTTTGGTTTGCCACAAATATTCAATCATCAAAATATAGGTAAAACGATTTTAGTCACTGCTTTGGCCAGTACTGCTATTGTTGGATTTTGGGCTGTATTATCCTGGATCCCACCTTGGATTAACCAATTGGTAGGAACAGCTGCAGTCAATGAACGTAGTATTGTTGCTATATCTTTAAACATAGGCGGCATAATATCCGCTTTATTGGCTGGCTCAATGGTAATTAAATTTGGACGGCGCGCAAGTTTTTGTTTCTGCTTTCTAGGAGCTCTTATTTGTTGTTTAGGAACCTTTCTCACTACCAATAGTTATAGTAATGCTCTTATTGTTTGGACATTTTTTATTGGGTTTTTTGCTGTTATGGCTTTTAGTCTCTTGTTTATTTATGTGCCTGAACTCTTTGAGACTAAGCTGCGTGCCACCGCTTTTGGATTTTGTATTCAAATAGGGCGGTTGGCTGCAGCAGCTGCTGCCATTCTGGGCGGACAGTTAATTAGTGCATTCAATGGTTCATATGCTATGGCTGCTGCTTGTGTGTCGTTATTTTATCTAGTAGGGATTGTTGCTTCTGCATTTATAAAAACTCCCAAAGAAGATCTTTTGCATGATAACTATCACTTGTTGCCTCAGCCTCTGATAGAAACGGTTGTTAATTAAATCATAGGAAATTATTTAGATGCAAAGATAACAAACTAGGGAATTGCTAGCTGTTTTTGTATGCGAAATCAATCAAGAGTAAGGCTTGGGTCTTGTCTTATACCTTCTGCCTTACCTTCTTCAACAAAAAACTTGAGTCTACCTAAAAGATCAGCCCAACCTCGGCTGTATTCTACTTCTATGGCCTCATCTAATTCGCCAAAAGCGTGGTAAGAAAAGTGTACGTGTGTGCCATCTTTAATGCCTTTTAGTTCAATGGAGGCTGTTCCCCAAGCGGCTCTTTCAGTCATACCAAATGGACCTTGCAGACGTAATAACTTAGGAGGATCTATAGCGGTAACAGTAGCATGCAATGCTCCACAAGTATCGTGATGGCTAATAGTCCAGCGTTCATAAAATCTGCCTCCTATCTTGGGCTCCATCACTAAGTCGTTGGCGCTTTGTCTTTGCAAATGTGGTGCAGACCACCATATAGCAGTACCTGTGGTAATTGCCTTAAATACTCTAGAAGGATCTGCTTCTATAACAATTTCAACTGCAACTTTGATGATATTTTTTTCAGCCATTATCGAACCTGTATATTTTTCCTAATCTATCTTTATAACTACTTTGCCAAAATGGCTTGCCCTTTCTAAATAGTATAAAGCTTCTTTAGCTTCGTCAAAGCGAAAAACTTTATCTATTATTGGACGCACTTTATTGGTTTCAATGGCTTTATTCATAGATTCGAACATGGCTCGTGAACCCACATATATTCCTTGAACGAGAATATTCTTCATTAGTATGGGTAAAAGACTGATACTACTTTCGGTGCCACTGAGAATACCTATTACTGCAATTTTGCCACCCAAGCGTACAGCTTTAAATGACTTAGCGAGCGTCTGTGCTCCCCCTACTTCAATTATATGATCAACACCTATGCCATCTGTAATTTTGCGTACTTCGGTCTCCCATTCTGGCAGTTTTTTATAATTGATCAAAAAGTCGGCACCTAGCTTTTTGCCTTTAGCAAGCTTTTCATCACTACTGGAAATGAGTATGACCTTCGCTCCGCTTATTTTTGCAAATTGCAAAGCAAAAATAGATACACCACCTGTACCTTGAATTAAAACAGTTTCTCCAGCCTTGAGCTTATTGGCGATAATTAGAGCGTTCCAAGCAGTAACAGCCGCACAGGGTAAAGTGGCTCCTTCTTCATAAGAATAGTCTTTGGGCAAATGTACTAGTGCTTCTTGATTGAATACCTGGAGATTAGTTAAAACACCGGGAACCGATCCTCCTAGAGCCGACTTTGTCATATCGTGGGTGCACTCACCACTTAACCATTTTTGGAAGAATATTGTTGCAACTTGGTCTCCTACTTTGAAGCGACTAACCTCTCTGGCTATTTCAACTATTTCTCCTGCTGCATCTGAAAGCGGTATTAAAGGACCAGACGATAATACTTTTGCATCATAACGTCCTTTAACTATAAGAAGATCGCGATAATTTAATGAGGCGGCGTGTAATTTTACTCTAACTTGTCCAGCCCTTAAAGATTGTTGTTCAAGTTCTTTTATTACTAAATTGTCGATGCCAAAATTTTCTAACCAATATGCCTTTGTTCTAGCCGCGATAGAAGTACTAGACATAACTTATTTCGAATCGGATTGAGGGATATTGGATAAAGTAGTTGATATCGCATTTTTCAATGCTTCCAATTTTGTAGTTAAGCCTTTAACGTTTTCAAAACCCGCGGTATCATCCACTTCCAAAGCTTGTTTGCCTGATTCCATTAAAGCATGAATGTCCTTATCAATCGAAGCTATCAATCGATTAGCCGCTTTTATGCTCTCCAATGATGAAAAAGAGACTATAGCAGAAGTATTTGGAATAGGCGCTGTTGGTGTAGTTTTTGTACTGGATGCAGGTGTTATTGTGACTGAACCGGGGTTGACCAATTCTTCAATTAGAGGCGTTGAACTTGGTTTAGGATTTGATGGAAGCGCGGGAGGAATTGCAGGATTATCATTGGAAGAAATCGTTTGAATGGGATTGGCCATTACTTCGGCTTCAGTCATTTGGCCACTAGCGACTTTTATCAAATCACCAAATAATTCTTTGGCAAGCGCTGGTATTTGATCAGTAGTAATTACAGTGTTTTGCGCATGCCAAATAACTTCTTTTCCGCGCCAGGCGGATTCTAAGACTAGTAATGGTTCATATCCTGACTCATCTGAGCTACTTACGCTGAAAGCTATTAGTAATTCTGCGGGAAGAATAAAAACCTCTACCTTTGTGGCGCAACCCCTTACGACTAAAGTCCAAAACTGTGTTGCTATGTGTCCTGCATAACTGAGGCAATCATCAGCAGCTTCTGAATATAAGCCACCTGTATTATTCGTTCTCTTGATTGGACGAGTGCAGCTAACAACTAGATTAGTTCCTCGTCGACCCAAATTAAACTGAGCAGCATACAATTCGAACTGAACAAACATTTTATCTAGCCATTGTATTGCTTCTCCGATCATCGTAGTGTCTACTGCTAGTTGGGTAGAACTAGTGGTCATTGGATTAGCTGAGAGGGAAGGCAAATTATTGCGAGTCGTACTTGGATTTGCGGTGTTAGAGGCAGCAATCTCTTTTTCTAAACCACTAAGCCACTGGGCAGTCTCTGTTCGTCTTTTAGTTTTCAGTGTTTCGAGTATGACTTGCGAAGATTCAATATGATTAACAGTAGTCGTTGACGTATGATTGCTCACTGCATCCCATTTTTTGTTAAAACCTTCTTCTGGCTTATCTGAGGTTGGATCGTTCATATTTTCTCCATGATCACTATTATCAGAATTTTCTGCTATTTAATTCTTTGGTTTAGGTTTAAGTCACGTGCTAAAGTGGGCCTATTAACCAAATGCATCCTCAATCGCAGCCCTGGCGACAAGCTCTTTACTAAGAAGGTAGAGACTGTTTATCTCCTGCTCTAAACGCAGTTTGGTATCAGTTAATCCTAGTAGTGCTTGTTTTTCATAAGGATCACTGAACAGGTTGTTAGCAATCCAAAATGAAAATGGTTCAGGATCTTCAGGCAAGTTGACAGGCAAACGAATATGATTATTCGAATCACAACCTGGCATCAAACTATTTGTTAATTTATTAGTTATTCTAACAATGTCATTCACGATCTGGTGGGCTTCTTTTTGTAAATAAGTCAAATCGCCACTTGGCTGGTCATCAATTAACCATTTAATAAGACCGACTAAATAAGGTTGGTGCTCTGTAATTTCCAATAATTTAAATCTCATCAACCCTTGTGTGGTTATGTTGATGCGTCCATCGGGTAAATAAAAGGTCTCTTTTACCTCGGTGGTACAACCGATGCTAAAGGCATTTCCACTTTTTCTATCTAGTAAGAGAACTCCGAATTGGCGATCTGTTTTCATCAGATTTCTGATCATCTGCTTATATCGAGGTTCGAATATATGCAAAGGCAAATCAGCGTTAGGAAACAGTACTACCTCTGGTAGAGGAAATATAGGAATCTCACGCACTGATACTGATGTAGGAGTAGGCATTAGATAACTCACAAAGTCCTAATTAATATAATAACCCTATCGGTATTAAAATACAGGCATATATTTTATTTAATTGAGACCTCGACCGGTCCTTTATTATGTCCTTCCATCCAGCCAATTATGGCAGTAATGGTTGATTTGGGGCAGGTAGTACTTTCGAAGATTAAATGTTCAGAAGAGCCAATTAGCACTAAATCTTTGTCTTTGTTCGGTATTGAATTATATATTTCCATAGTACCTGCCGGTTTAACAAGTTTGTCTTGCACCCCCTGAAATATAATTACCGGAGTTTTCGTTATTTTAGCGGCGGCTGCTTTGTTTTGACCCATGAATACGGCAAATTCGACCAATTCTTTTGGGCTTAAACTGAGACGATTAAAAGGGTCTGATTCCCACTCTTTCTTAAGGGACTCCTGCTGAGTAGCTTGATTAATCACCTTTGTACCAATATCGAAGGGTTTATTAATTCCTTTCATAATATGTAAAGCCACGTCCAAGTCGGTGCTGGAAGCTTTGTATCTATTTCCGGCGGGTACTGAGCAAATTAAACCGTTCATTAATTCTGGATATAATGCTGTTACTTGCAGAGCTATGGCGCCACCCATAGATTCTCCTAGAAGATATATGGGTATACTTTTATTGTCTTTATTGATTATTTTTAAAACCGTTGATAAATCAGTGAGACATTGATGGAAATTCAATTTATCTCCACCCTTGGAGCTTAAATAACTGCCGAAGCCTCGTACGTCAAAGGCTATAACCATATAACCGTACGGGGTTATAGAATTGGCGAAGGACCGATAAGATTTTGCATTTAGTCCTAATCCGTGCACACAAATAATAATTCCTTTTAAGGACTGTGTGGGGTCTAACCATTCCCAGCCAGGTGGATCTAATTCTTTTGTTGTGACTAGATTCCAGGGACCAGGCTTAATTAGGCTGCGATCCGTAGGTAGGCATTGTAGAACCAGGTTACCATTATCATTTTTTCTAAGAGAGCTGTCACCGTGTTTTGCTTTGTTTTGGTCGCTATTGCCATATGTATATTGGTCTATTCTTTGAGCTATTTCTGGCGTAAGCTTGCCTTTGCTTTGTAATTCGGCGATTAATCTATCTCTGTTTGCTTTACGAAATATCCATACAGATTTTTCATAGAGAGCATTGCCGATTTCTTGATTGTCTAATTGATGCTCAATCTTAGATAAAGTGACAAGTGTCCAACCATAACGCACATCTTCATCACCAAATATTTTAGATTGAATATCAGCCAGTCTTTCATAATAGGGTGTTGCTGTTTGATATTGCTTATCGTAAAAATAACAAGCGCCAATTCCCTCTAGGGATACCATTAGGGGTTCTACGATATCTTGTCGCGAGAGAGTAAAGAGTTTGTCGTAATTATTAATTGCTGCCAAATATTGCTGAGCTGCAGCTTTGTACTTGCTCTGCTGATAAAGTGTTTCAGCCAATGCTAAATGCACCTTGGCCAAGCTTAGAGTGTCTGAGATTTTTGCTCGTCCTAATAAAGATAAAGCCTTTTGACAATATTCCTCAGCTTTTTGGTAATGGTGCAAATAATAATTACAAGCCGCTAGATCAGCTAAGCAACTAGCTAACTGAGTGGATTCGATTCCATTTGCTTTCTTCCGTTTTTCAGCGATTTGTTCATAGATTGTTTCGGCTTGTTGATAATCATTGAGTCGGCAATAGCAGTCGGCAATCGAAGATAGCCAATGCAGCTGAGTTTCTAAATTGTCAGAAGGAGAAGAATCGCACAAGCTTTTGTATAGATCGATGGCTTGCTTATAGTTTCCTTGCCAATAAAGCTTGTCTGCTTCCTGGGTTTTTGCTTGAATATCTGTTTGGTCTGTTGTTGATGTCGTTGAAACAAGTACTGGTTTATTATTGTTGTCATTCAAGTTTTCTGCCCAAGCTGCTTTTGAGGGCCCCTTGTTATTTAGCAGCAATAATGCAAGTATAAATGTGCAATATTTTGTCATGCTGACGGTACTGGAGCGGTATCAGATTTAATACCAAGTAAGTTAAACATTGTTTGATCTTGGTCTTCTCCACAATTTGGTGTTGTTAAAAGCTTGTCGCCAGCGAATATAGAATTGGCTCCAGCCATAAAACACAGTGTTTGTTCCGCAATTGAAAGATTGGTTCTGCCAGCGGATAGTCTAACTCTAGCATTTGGCATTGTAATACGCGCTGTAGCGATCATGCGAATAAAATCCAAAGCAGATAATATTGGTTGATCAGCTAAAGGTGTGCCCTTAACTGGTACCAGAGCATTTACCGGTACTGATTCAGGATGTTCGGGCAATGTAGCCAATGTGTGAATAAGGCCGATCCGATCGCTATCACTTTCTCCCATGCCAACGATGCCGCCGCAACATACATCTATTCCCGCCTTAGCAACATTATAAACAGTGTCTAAGCGATCTTGATAACTGCGAGTGGTTATGATTTTATCGTAATATTCACTACTCGTATCTAGATTGTGATTGTATGCAGTAAGGCCTGCTTCTTTAAGACGCTCTGCTTGCTCAAAAGTCAACATGCCAAGAGTAACGCAAACTTCTATATTTAGTTTGCTCACTTCTTTGACCATGCTTAGAACGGTTTCGAAGTCATTGTTATTCTTGACTTCTCGCCATGCCGCACCCATACAAAAACGGCTGCTACCGTTTTCTTTTGCTTCGTGCGCTGCTTGTAAAACAGAATCTAGGTCCATAAGTGGCTCAGGCTCAACATTAGTTGCATAGCGAGCTGACTGTGGGCAGTAAGCGCAATCTTCGGGACAAGCGCCAGTCTTTATCGATAACAAAGTACATTTTTGAACATAGAGCGGATCGTGAAATTGTCTGTGTATGGATGCTGCCTGAAAAATGAGTTCCAATATAGGCTTTTCATAAATTTGGCGCACCTCGTCTAAGCTCCAATCATTTCTCACTAAAGCGGATTTTTCTTTGCCAGGAGATTGATTCTCAATGACCGCGCTTTGATTTGTCATGCTTGAAACCCCTATATTTATACTAGCCATGACGTGTAATTATGCCTTCAACAAGCCAATAAGTACAGTCAACTGTTTGTTTATATTTATTAGGCTTCTCATTGTTTATCCTTGTATCGACTTTTGTTGAAGGCATCTGATTCCATGCCGCAAGTAACTGGCGAAATTCTTTAGTAGATAGTTGTTGAGTATTAAAAATATGTTCTGGATTTTTTGGAAAAAAAGTTGCATCGGCTCCGATATGTTTCATTCCTCTAAAAAATTCTAGGGCACTTTGGAAAGCTAATTTGCAAGAATATTCACTCCAAACTATGTTTGCTTCATTAGGTTTGGCAAAGAATTCTAATGCTTCAGCACTAGGTAACTTATTTCCTGTGAATGGCAGACTAAGCTTCTGACAAACTGATTTCCACTCAGGAAATGACCTATTGGTGGGATAAGAAAAGAAAAACTGTCCGCCTATTTCTAAGCTACCTATCAGCCTGTTTATAACTGAAGCTAAATTAGTTACCCAGTGCAGAGTAAATGATGAGACAATGAGCGAATATTTTTGGGATGAGTTTGGATTATCATCTAAATAATCTTCAATACTTTTTTTTATGAAATTGTGGTTTTTTGAAGTTGTGCATAAACGTAGATGTTCATTTACATTTTTTTCGCATAAGCTAAGCATGGCATCCGCTGGATCTATAAAATCAATTTTACTCTTAGGGAAACGACTAGCCAGATATCGAGATAGAAATCCAGTACCACAGCCAATTTCGAGGATGTTTGACGGGATCGGCGAATTAACTTTGTTGGCTATTTGATTATCTAGATGATTAGCAGCAAATCTCTGTACATTTGCAAATTGATCGTAATAAAGAGCTTTCTTGGAAAATTTTGCCGCAATAACCTCTGTTTGATTCCAGATCTTGTAGCTATTTTTTTTTGATAGATGTTCTATTGAAGGTTTTTGCATTACTTATCTTGAGTGATGCCAGCCGAATTAGCGAAAAGTTTTTTGTGAAATTGCGATTGAATTGTATTTATACACCAATCTGCGTCGGTTAATGGTAGTGCGTGTCCTTCTTTTTCATTGAGAAATAATTTACTATGTGGCAATTGTTCGTGTAATCGTCTGCTGTGTTCTGCATTCACTATCGTATCTTTAGCTCCGTGTAAAAGTAAAATTTGTGGAATGGATTTTAAATTATCTAAATCTAACTGATGTGTATTTAAAAGTACAAGATCGTCATACAGAAGTTCACGATTGAGAAGCGGTGAGTTAGGAGTTGCATTTTCCAGTCCGCAATTCCTATAAAAGTCAGTAAGCAAATTGGTTGGATCCAAAAGAAGTTTTTGCTTCATTAATTCAATTTGTTTTTGACTGAATTTGTAATTTTCCGCGTATTCATGAAATTGGCGGAAACCGCCAATCAATATGAGCATATGAATTTGACTAAAATCTTTTGCGGAAAGATAGTGCAAACCGAACGAATGAGCGATTAGGATTTTTGAACGGCTAGAAAAATTAAAATTGAAATCGTGTTTTTTGTTTTTAAAATAACCACGATCAAAAAGGTTAGTTGTAATACTTTGTCTGAGGTCAGGCAACCATTTTTTCCAGACTGCGTGATTAAATCCCCAGCCATGTATGAAATAAAGCTCAACGTTTGTTAGCATACCAGTACTTTAGAGTGGTAATAAGTTGTTCTATTTCTAAGGTACTATGAACAAGCGAAAGTGACAATCGTACTCTAGCGGTATTATTTGGTACGGTAGGTGGCCTTATCGCTCGGGCATAAATGTCATTTTGTTCCAGATATTGACTTAGTGAAAGGGCTAATTCATTACTTCCTAAATATAAGCAAATGATCTGGCTTTTAGTGTCTCCTGTATCAAAGCCTATTTTCTCTAATTCCGTTTTTAAAAAATGGGCATTTTCTAGAAGTTGTTGCCGTTCTGATACCATATGCGGTATTATTTCTAAAGCAGCTTGAATTGAAGCTAAAATAGCTGGAGGAAGAGCAGTAGTGTAGATCAGTCCAGCACAAAAATTTATTAGATATTCTTTGATGGTTTGGGAACAGGCGATATAAGCACCGAAACTACCGCATCCTTTACCAAACGTACCCATGATAATTGTCCTTTCGTCTGGACTATCAAGTACGCCCATACCATTATTACCAAATACTCCAGTGGCATGTGCTTCGTCTAAGTAAAAATATGCATTGTTAGTTTTGCTAAGTAGCAGTAAATCGTCAACGGGGGCTAGATCTCCATCCATACTGAATATAGATTCGGTAATGATCCATTTGTTATTATTCCGCTCTTTATCCATTAATTGCTTTAAGTGATCAAGTTTGTTATGAGCGAAACGCTTAAAATTTCGGTTGCCCAGTTGGGCTCCCAACAAAACGCTGCTGTGGCTTAATTCGTCACAGAAAAAGAAGCTGTTTAATTTAGACAGAGCATGCAAAACAGTTAAGTTGGTCTGAAAGCCGTTTGGAAATATTAGTGCAGCCTCAGTACCTTTTAATCGAGCCAAGTTATATTCAATTTCATCATATAATTCGCAATTTCCAGAAACGAATCGTGAAGACGGATTGCCGACTCCGTATTGCTCTATGGCTTTTATTGCGCGTTCTTTTAGAAAAGGGTGATGCGATAAACCCAAGTAATCATTGGAAGCAAAATTAATGAGTTCTTTGCCATTTATTAGAATTATTGTAGGGCTAACAGTTCTTGCACAATCTAATTTACGTAAATTAGATTTTTGCTGCCGTTCAGCGAGTAATGCATTAACTTTTCTGGTCAACTCCGTCATATTTTGCTTCACAAAGTCGAAATGGCTTTTTTATAGAATCAAACTAATTTACCATTAACTGGCTTATTAAGAATAAGCCAGTCAATGGTTGAAATTTCTAGTTACTCACAATTCTCGAATAGTAGCGTGCTGAAAAGGTTCTACCTTTTGTTCTGCTAATGCTAATAATTGAGAAACTGGCACTTGTAGTGCCGAAGCTAATTTACTCAAGTTTTTTAATGATATATTCCTGTAGCCTCTTTCCACATCACTAATGTAAGAGCGATGAAAATCGCTTGCCCGCGCTAATTCATTTTGAGATAAACTAAGTTTATTGCGCCTTTCTTGTAATACTTCTCCCAAAGCCACGATTAATTTATCGTGAGCCGTCATGTCTTTAGTAATCATCTTTGTTGCCTTTGTAACCTAAACATTTGATACCCCGCCGACGCCAGTGCTACGCCATTTTTTAACGTGTCCTGATAACGTGACACACCACCATGATATCAAGAGCAGGTATAGCTCTGTGAATCGCAAGAGTTAGTGATTTTTGCCACCGAAGTAGTGAGGCATTACAGTTACTGAAAAAAGTTTTCTACAAACGTTTTAACACTATTTTCGGCAAATGGGCAACGCTTTTTCGGACCAGGCCCTAAAACCACCGTTTAATGAATGGACATTTTTATATCCCATGCGCTGTAAGCTGTCACAGGATAAGGCGGAGCGGTAACCACCGCCACAATATAGAACCAAGCAGGTGTTGGGGTCAGGAAAATGCTTTTCTATATCCCTTTCTAGGATGCCTCTACCCAAGTGGAAGGCTCCTTCTATGTAACCGGTGTCCCATTCGTGGTCTTCCCGGACGTCTATCAGGTTAAAAGGCTCCTGAGCATTGCGCTTGCTTATTAATTTCTCAATAGAAATTTCTGAAATGTTTGACTTTATGCTCGATACTAGTTTTTCAAAGGCTTCTGAGTGTTTCATATATTTTTCTTGAATAGAGGAGTTTGATTTTCTATTTTACCTTTTTGCCATCAATTTCATTTAGTTGTGAAGCATGCGATAATCCTGTCTGGAAAGAACCGGCATATAGGAAGGAAATTCTTTGGATTTTAAACGAGAAGTAGCCAAAATAAAAATGTTTGGTCAAATAGTGCCTCAACCGCAGATACTTATGGATTTTCTTGGTTTTGAAAAGCATGTGCGACAAATAAGAGAAAAGCGGGGAGTCAGCATATGGCCTGGTTGGTACGATCATGCTGCATACTATGTAAATGATTTGCCACCTGAAAAAATTTATTGTGATAAGGAAGAGGTAATAATTCCGGCGTCTGTTAAAGCGGCTGACTACGAATTGGAATTGGCTTGTTTAGTTACCGAGTCTGTTTTGATAAAGAGCTTCGAGCAAGCATTGGATTTCTTCCAAAAGTCGTGCTTAATTACCATTCTCAATGATTGGTCCGCTCGAGACGTGCAATTAAAGGACATGCTGGGATTGGGTCCAGCGCATAGTAAAGCTATAATCGGTAAGAGCCTTGGACCCAGATTCATATCAGCAGAAGAATTGACTATTGATGATTATGGTGTATTTAATATGTCCATGAGATTGAAAGTTAATGGAGAAGAGCGTCTTTCATCTAATTACAATTCAATTTATTATGAGCATCCTCAAACAGGCAAGAAGCAAGCTTGGACTTTCCCTAGATTGATGCATTTTCTTGGCGAATACAACATTAGTTTGCATCCTGGCTACCTCCTAGGCTCTGGTACTATAGGCAGTGGCTGCATTGCAGAATTTATGGCTAAATTAGATCCTGCGACTGGAAACGAAATTGATTCCGCGCGGTATCCCTGGTTGAAAGATGGTGATGTTGTTCAATTAGAAGTAGAGAAAATTGGTTCTTTAGAAAACAAAGTGAAAGTATTGAAAGATGCAAAAATTCTCGATCCCAGTATGATAAAATGAATAGTCAACCTGTTTTTAGTCGGTATTATCGGTGATACCATTGCAAAGATTTTTAGATCCCTTCTTGTTTCTCGGTATTCTTTTGCTTATTGTTTATAAATATTCTGGTATATGGCTAAACGATAATCCATTAGATCAAAATTGGCGCGACCTTGTGTTCAGTGTCAATGAGATTGCCGCAATAGGCGGTATTTTAAGCCTGATTATTGGAATTATAAGACCAATTGTTAGAGCAATGCTTGAGGGACAATTTCTAGCTGCTGCGCTTTTCTATGGCGCTTTTTGGTTTGTACTCAGCCTGCCGGTTTTATATCTAGGTGTTACTGGCGGAGATACGGTCACCGGCAGACTGTACTGGTTTAGCCTTTTATTACTTTTTCTTCTTACTAATTTTCTAATAGGCATGTGTTTTTTGATTGCCTGTTTCTTGCCAAAGAAGAAATAAGGCGAATTAATAGAAACCGATTGTCAAATAGTAATATAATTTGAAAAATTGCCTTTGGAGGGATTCGAACCCTCAATCCCTTACGGGCACCGCATTTTAAGTGCGGCTCGTATACCAGTTCCGACACAAAGGCGTGAGAACTCTCTATTCTACAGCCTTGAAGGGGAGCGTCAATTTTTGTGGTAAGTAAATTGAAAGAACGAAAAATATCGTTGCGATTAGCAGATGGCAAGGAGAAGTTTACTTGAGTTATATTCATTTTTGCATGGTATCAAATTCGCTACCATTATAGTTTTGATTTTAGATAGAAGCGGCTGCAATCAAGCCTGCAACTAAAGCATAATGTTTTTGTTTGCAGTTTCATATCAAAATAGAATTTAGTCGAGTTTATTGGCATTGATATTTAATACTGGTCGATATTAAAACGATATCACTAGACAATAAGATAACAATTCGACAATACAACTGATATATCATACGACAATTAGTATTTAGCAGTTATTCTAAATTTTTTTTCTAATGAATTAAAATAGACTATTCAATTCGTTTTCTGAGGGCTTAGATTCCTTGTTGATTTGAGCAACTGGTGTCATTGGTTGGTATTCTTTCGATCGCATTTTTCGTCCACGTAATTAGCATGAGCCGGCGCATCAATGCACTGGAACAAAAAGCAAAATTGGAAAAACAACCGTAATAGGTGCTTGACCATTATTGCCGCGGGTTAGAATTTATTCTGGCATGTTAGGATGACAGCTATGGTTGAGAAAAAATTTCGTTTGCAAGCTAAAGATATCAAACCGCTCGTACTGATAATATGATATCCAAGCTTAAACAGGTGGCTGTAATAACAACTAAGATTGTAATCCACTTAGATACAGTCTTCATGACAACTTAATTCCTTAGAGACTGGCAGTGTAACACGCTAACCATCTTGATAGTCGTTGGTGTGGTTGCATATTAATGAGGTGACAAACTATTGATTCCGCTCGGTGTAAAAACAACAGCAGTCCTGCAACGAATTTTTGCTCCTGAGGATCAGTCCCAAGCTATCTCCATGCTAGAGGGGGGGTGTGGTGACAATCTACCTGACTACGGATCTGGCATGTATCAACTGGAAAGAGTACGATTTGCAGCACTAAAGCTTAGTCTTGGTAATCTGCATAAGCTCAGCGAGGCGATAAAACTCGCACAAATGGATTGGCGTGATCTTCTTGTAGGCGCAGACTTTGCCGAGTCGGTCCAGGAACATGAAGATTGGGCTGCTAAAATGCTTGGTGCAGCGAGTTGATCAATCGGTGGTCATCAAGTGGCTTAGCGTAGGTTTTCCTCAAAAAATATCGGAGCCGCAATTAGGGGCATTGCTACTAACGCTCCAAGATCTCAATTTGATTAATTTGTTTGCTCTTCGGGCGGTTGGTCGCCAAATCTGATAGTAAATGTCTCAGGTGGATTCTCATATTTGACTAAACCGCCTTCTGAATTGAGGCTGTTTAAAAACTGATATACGGAGCGTAAATCAACTGTGACTGGTGTACCATCGGTGCTTTGCAAATTGATATTCAGAATAATAAATTGACCGGCTGTGCTCAATTTAGAAATAATAGGTGAGCGGCATATATTTAACGCTTCGAGGGCTGACGGTGCCTCGGTCTCTTCTGTGCCGACTATTTCACCTTGGTCGGTAGACATTGCCTTCCAGATAATTTGATAAGCCATTTAATCGTTCCTGATTTAGCCTGCCCTGACCGAAGGATATCATAGGGTGGATTTAGCTGCTTAAGCCGTTTTATAAGGTGCCATAAATTCAGTGTTTTGGGACAAATGAAACATAATATACATTATCAGACTGAATGATTGACGACTAGTCTTTTCATTTAGAAGTTTATGATGTCTTGTACTGAACGCACCACTTCTAACAATTTCGTCGGACTTAGTATTCCTCGCTTATGGGCGAATCGTGAGTGAGAGACTGTTCTCACCTGAAATGCCAAGGAATAAATATCTTTATCTAGACCGCCTTCGTTGCCAGAAATATGTACCATTATTGGTGAAAGACTGCCTGACTTTGTATATCGAGCTTTACGGGTGAGCGGTACGACAATACTTAAATGCATTTTTGTATTCATCTGGTCATTACTAATGATAACGCAGGGGCGAGTTTTGCCTTGCTCATGGCCTTGGGTTGGATCAAGACGGACGTTCCAGACCTCACCCTTAATAGGCATCATCTAGACCGTCTGAAAGAGTGCAATCCCATAGCTTTTGTTCGGCTTCAAATTCAGCCAATTCTTCAGGGTTGGCACGCATCAGGTCAAAGGTTTCCCCAACTTCTTGCAAATAAGTCTGTCTGCGTAGGTCTTCGCACATAGTATGAATAACATCGGCAGCAGAGCAGCCCAACGTTTTAGCCTGCTTGTTAATAAGGGTTATATCTATGTCGAGAGCTTTAACCGTGCGCTGTTTTTGTCTCTTTTCAAGTATAGATACCATAAATTATCCTCAGTCTGTATACCATATCGTATACTATATTGTCGATACTGTCAATATTGTTGACAGCTTTCTACCCTTGTTGAATAGACGTATTGTTGACTATATGATGGGCTAAGTTTTCAGAATACAAGCATGAAACAAAGCGAAAAAATCATCTAGATCGGGTCCCTAGTCATAGTGCCCGAGTGGATTGACACGCTTCCTTAGAAGAAGAGACCACTTGCTAAAGGTAGGTCGGTTATTGGCGTGCTAGTTCCGCCAGGGCTAATATGTCAGACTTTCTATATTCGTCGAGTTGCGAATCACAAATCTGTCGAATAAATCTTGCTCCGTTCTATTGACACATCATCTTTCCTTTGCAGACTATTCGTATACTAAATTGTCGACAGCTATCCTAATCTTTGTTGAACAGACGTATTGTTAACCATACGATAGATTAAGTTTTAACGGATTTGACAGCAGCAGCATGAAGCAAAAGCGGAGAAATTATCCTCGACCAATTTAAATACAGCTATATAAATTGTGGACTGTTAAACAAATCCACAACTGATCAATTGTACGAGATGACAATACTAATATACAACTAGTCGACAATAGAACTAGTGGACGATTCTAAGTTTAAATTACTTTGGAGAGTTATCAAGAGAAGCATCCGATATTTACTCAGATTACATGCACAACTAGTATGTTTTATAAACCTGACTAAATTTACTCAGAATATATCCCTATTCATTGCATGCAACAGATGCACATAATCAGTTACGACTTTCGATTGATTCATCTGATGTAAAATGTTGATGCTTTTAGTATGGAGAAATTATATGAAATTAGTTCTGGTGTGTTGTTTGGCAATGGCTCTTTCGGTAACGGCTGTTGGGGCGCAGTCTTTAAAGCCTGAGGCTCCATCACCATTGCAGCCCGGTATTAATGAGGGTGTTGTAGATAATTTTGTAGGTCCGCAATATTGGTATTTTACGGGGGACACAGGGCACACTCGTCTGCATGCACAATTTAAACCGATGGGATTACTAGGTAATCCTTATCAATCTCAAATTACAGTAACTCTCTCTGACGAAGCTAATACTTGGCATACTTCTAAAGTATTAAGTTCGGATAGTAAAATTACTGATTATACTTTTGATGGTGATTTAAAGAAACCGACAAAATTGCTAATCAGCGTGATTCCGTCTCCTGGTGGACTGGTGCGCACTGGTGGCAATTACCAATTGGAGGCAACGGGAGCTGTGTCATTTGCGCAGAAAAGCACCACAGATCCGATAATTGGTACTTATAAACAGATGGCAGGTTACACTTCCTTGCTAGGAGCTTCTAAATTCCTTCCGGACGGTAGTATTCAGACTGCTTCTGGAGCAAATGGAACCTGGAGATTATTTGATAAAGGCACTCAAATGTATACCATAAATATTGAAGGACAAAGTCAGCTTTCTCTGCAATACGTGCCAGGAAGAGGACTATGCGATGGTGACACCATTATTTTCCAAGAACTTAAATAGTAAAGCTCCAGAACTGATTAACCGATAATAGCCTTTGCTATTAATGCCTCTCCAAGAAAAGAATGCAATTGACTATGCGTCGCCAACGATCTCTTCCAATTGTGGCTTGGAAAGTGATGTAACAAACAGATGAATAAAAATTTGGCATCAAGCAATGAGCAATTGATTTTATTTTGATTCAAATGGCTTTGACACTTTGAACAGTTCGTCCCAATCGTTAGGCGGGTTATTTTGCTGAAGTCGTTTTTCAAAAATGATATAAGGATCTTTTTTAGAGCCCTCTTGTCGAGGTGATTTTTCGTCATTTACCCATACGTATACAATCATCTTTTGAGCGCTGTGATAACGAAAAAACAAGCGAAACCGATCTAAAAATTTTGCTCGTCGCCAATGCCTATTTGTTGGACCCAATGTATTGCCTAAGTTATAGCGCGCATGCCCGGGTTCACTCGGTATTTCTTCAAATATGATTTCTTGTATGCGTTTTAACAGCTTTATTTTCGGATGGCTGGTAAAAGACTCTGGTTGAGCAGTTTTTATTGAGTCTGCTGTTTGAGCTAGATGATTATATATTTCACGAAAGGCAATATAGAAATAGATCTTCCAGCCATTTTTAATGAGTGGTGGCATTAGAGTGTGACATCATCCGGAATAATTTCATTGTCACTAACATTAACTCCAGCAGTTAGTTTTGATGTGCGATTGTATTCTTCTTCCGTGAACGGAGTTATGTGTTCGGGATGGTCAGCCATGTCCTTTTCTAAAAATGCAAGAAAAGAACTTAGAATGGGATCCTCTTCATTTATGTATATCGGATCGTTTTCTAATGAAATCAAAATTTTGCCAGGAGCAAAAACACTGGCAGTGACTCGGGCTTTTCTGGAGAATTCCGGATGTTGTTTGAATAGCCCTTTTTCTAGCTGAATAGCTTCGGAATTTCCTACTGTTGTAACGGATCCCTTATATTGTTCCATGATTTAGTCCTCTGTACGTATTATTGTCCGTACGCAAACTTTTGTCAAGTAGGGCTATGTTTGTGAGTCGATCGTCAATATGAATACGCAAGCTTTATCCAGACATCGATAGTTTAAAAGTCATTTCTGACACTGTAAACTATCCAAATTTGGAGAAAAAATGCAAATAACACCAGAGATAACACTTAAAACTGTACTTGATAAATATGAGAGTATTTGGGACACGCCATTAGAGCTTTGCGAAAGCATGTGTCATATAGAAGATTTTGATGGTTTGATTGGCGATTTGCAAAAATTTGTTGATGCTAAAGACAAATGAAGCTTGGGTTATTAAAAATAGTCTGTAATGTCAGTTTAATTTGAGAATCTTATAGATCTCAATAATATATACTCATGGGCTTATAGTTAGTTAGAATGCTGTTTGGCGTTGAGGACTTTTTATGGAAAAAAGAATTTTAATTGCAATGTTTTTAATTTTGTCAGCATGTCCATTTTCATATGCGGAAGGTTGGCCAACTAAACCATTTGAATCTGTTGTTGTTACAACAGCTCCTACTGGTTCTACTACTACAACTACGATAAATGACGGTAAGGGACATGTGCGCATTGAATCAAAAACAGGAGCCAATAAGTCTGTTGTATTAATGGATTATCCTAAAAAAGAGTCAATCGTGCTTATGGACGCGCAGAAAATGGCAATGAAGAATAAATTGACCTCTTCTGAGGATAATAATGGCACTAAAGGGAAAGACCTTGGTAAAAAAGTTATAAATGGCCATCCATGTCATGGTGAATTATTTGAACAAGGTGGAGTGAAAACTGAGGTGTGGACCGGGGAAGATATAAATTCAATGGTTCAAACCATAACCATTACTCCTCAAGGCAAGACTGTGACCAACTTAAAATCTTATTCGGCTAATCCGCCGGCAATGCCTTCTTTTGCGATTCCTACCGGTTATAAAGTTATTTCGACTAAGTAAGTACTGAACAAATTAACTAGATAATTGGCTTCAAATAAACTTGGCTTTTGATTCGATGATTCAAAAGTCAAGGTATTTGATGTTTATGGTCAAGTGCTATGCAATTGCATGGTCTGTAGCATTCCTTGATTATGCTGCTAGCGTTGACCATAACTGTTTATTTTGTACACAGAATATTGTTTCTAGAAAGACGCAATGAGGATAATTTGTGGATTTGATAGTTTTAGGTTCAGGTATTGGAGCATCTCATATAGAGGGTTTGCCAAATCGCTTTCCTCCTGCTTTTTTAGTTAGATGGGCTAACCAAGCTATTTTATTTGATTGTAGTGAAGGTGTTCGATTTCGTCTCGAACAAATGGGAATTTGTTATGCTGATATCCGTCATATTGCTATAAGTCATGCGCATCCTGATCATAATGCGCTAGTCAATTATATTCATGCAGTCGCTTTACGCAATCACGTGGTAGAAGAACAAGGTTCAAGCTTAAATATTTATGCACCGCAGCAAATCGTTCAAGACTTTCCTGCTGTGTGGAATGGCTATGTACCAGATAATCCTACAAGAGAAGAAGATATTTGGCCTATTTTGCAATTTCATGCTTTACCAAATCAGTCTGTCTCTAGTGTAGAAATTGGTTCTGCTAAGCTGCAGTCGTTTAAAGTTTTTCACGGTGCAGGAAAATGTAATGCGGTTGCATATCGCCTTGATACACCCGAAGGTGTATTTAGCTATTCCGGTGATACGGGTGATTGTACTGGTATTCGCGCAGCTTGTTTTAGAGCAGATATTTTTGTATGTGAAGCATCTGCCAAAATAGGAAGTTTTGACAGTGCTCTTGCTTATGGACATTTAACACCATATCAGGCTGGCGATATTGCCAAAGCTGGCAATGTTTCTAAATTGATTTTGTTTCACTATACTGGTCTAGAAACAGAAGAACAGATTTTGGCTGATTGCCGTGCTTCAGGATACAAGGGAGAATTAGTTTGCTCTCAGGATTTTGACATATTTAAAGTTGAAAAAAGTTGTTTGCTATAAACACCATATGAACTAGATTGTCCTATGGACAATCTGAATATATAAGAACTTAACCAAAATTCTTTGGGCGGTAAAGTTGAAATTATTGGAATTCTGTTTCCTATGCATCGTGCAAGAGTGAGATGAGGAAAATAATTACTGGGAATATTTTCACCCTCAATTCCTAGTTCATTGAGTTTGTTATAAATTATTGTTTGTAAGAGGGTGAGCTGTTCTTCGCCAGTTACAGCTATGCCTAGCCAATATTTATTTATATGCTTATCGCGACCTGGTCTTATATAGAAATGGTCAAAACCAATAGATAACGATTGGGGTTGAATTGTTATTAATGAGTCCCAGACTGCTTCTACCTTGGTAAATTTTGATTCAAACTGACACAATGTTATATGTGGCCATGCGTTATCACCTAATAAATATCCATCAGCTTCTGCAGAAAAATTATTCTGAGCCAGTTTTATACAGTCAGAAATAAATTGTTCGCTTTCGGGAAATAATGCAATATTGAAAGATTTTATTTCTTCTTTGTTTGATTCGGTTGTGTGAATCATGATTTGCTCTTACTAATTGATTGAGTAAGAATAGCACTGCTGCAAAAATTATTGACTTTCAACAGCAAGTATTGTTATATTTTTTTGCTTAGCAATAAGTTGTTCCGGTGTGCACATATTTACTCGTCTGGCTAATTTTAGTCGTTTCATCAAAGATATTATTTGCCAAGACAAATCAAATTCCCAAGGCAACATGCCT
>JABDBL010000040.1 GCA_013288645.1 Candidatus Melainabacteria bacterium | reverse complement strand
TGAGGGACAGCTGGATATCAATAGTGGACCTGTGACATCCAGGCTGAATTGCTGTAATGGTACTTGATATGGAGCATGTTCTAAAATCTGGCGCTGCGCACATAGTCAAGTATATTTTTGTGTGCCTCCTGTTGCTTCAACAATTTACACCTTTAGCATCGGTTGCAGCTGAGCAGTCAGCTTCTACATTGACAGATATTGTTTCTTCGCAAACGCCGTCATTAGAGAAAGAAGTGGCAAGCAAGGAAGATGACATTCGAGAACTTGATCGGCAGATCATCCTTGAATTGGTGGAGCTCGACAGATTTAATATCCGATACAGGCTTGAGATCAATCATACTGCCGGTTGGCGTAAAGTGTTATATCCTCTAGCACAAACAGGTAATGCGGCAGGCTTAGGCGGGAACACTATCGTAGGGCTTCGTCAGAATGTGCGTGGTTGGAATCAACCACAGCTGATATCGGACACAGCACTTAGAAAGGGTTTTGCTTCAGCCATGGTCGGTACCATACTTGGTGGCGCCAGTTCTTCCGTAGAATTGGTAGCCGACGGCATGCAAACATTGCACGACAGAAAAATGGGTTTCTCTCCCAAGCGAGCATTAGCTTTCGAAAAGCAGAAAGTTAACCACATTAACCAGCTTCTTGCAGCCCGTGACAATCTTATGACTGATGCGAGGCTAACTGGAAATCGGCGCGAATTAGTAGAACTGAAAGGGGAAATGTGCAGGTACATAAAAGATCGGCTGGTATCGGAATTTGAACAGTGGTATATCCACGCTCGTGAGTATTCATGCTATAGGAACACTTTCTACAGTCTGAACGTGATCACAAACGCTACCAGGTTTGCTGCCGTTCAAATAGCTTTTAAAGGTCTCAATTCTTCTAGGTACAATGGTGCTCTAGGCCCCACGCTTATTGCTAGCGGCTTTATAGCGTCAGTTACACCAGCTTTGAGTTCCGCTACTGGACTTTTAATGAGGAAGTGTCAAACCAAGCGCCTTGCCGGGCAGTTTCGCAACGCAGAGGCGTTATCTAACGAGGATATGGAGCAACACTACCAACGATTGTCCCGACTGCTTACTAGCACCGGCGAGTTGGATGATAGAAATAAACAGTTGCTGTCAGAGCTTGCTATTTTGCGCAAGGATACTATTGGCATAGACGAAACTATACACCGAGAATCCGACAAAATAGGAGAACTTCGCCGTGTGGCGGCTCAACATGCAATAGCCGGTCCAATTGTCGGATCATTGAGTTTGACATCAGGCACCTTGAACACTATCGCCTATTATGGATACCGGCAGCAACCTAAAATCAGCAATCGCATCTTACTGAGTGGCGGAGTGTCAACATTGAGCGGGGAGGCTCTTGCCCTCTATATAACGCCAAAGTCTGCGATATCGGGTTTTTTGTACGAGCATGATTTGAGGAGAAGGGGACAACACCCAGATCAGCTACTAGCTAAACGACTTTCAGACCTTAACGATCTGGAAGCAACGATCAAAAGCAATTCTCAATGATGTGGCAAGTGCTGCTAACAGTCTTAGATGTTTGTCACGTTCATAAATCTGCCAGCCAACGTAAGGCACGCAGCCCTGGCATAAATAGGTATTCACCGCCGCGAGTAACTACAAATTGCGGTAGCCCCTGCAGACGTCTGCGAACCGGATGTCGCGGGATAGTCAAGTCACCGGACCCATCGTTCGCGCCTGCAATAGGGTCTTTCTGTCCGCTTGCCGCGATAAACTGTCCATTGTTGAGCCAGACCGATTGTACAAATTCGAACTGCCGCTTAATACTTGCTCCGATAAAGACGAACATCAATCCACGATCAACGCCGTCGTCCTCTAAGACTCCTTCCGGAAGCGGTGGTCCATAGCTTGTGCCTCTTCTGATCATGCGACGAATATTAACTCGTGTGCCACTATCTTTAATACCATCACGAGGATTCATTCGTCGTATGTGCGATCCCGGAGGGGTCTTGAATCCGGCCTTATCATCTTCGTAATAAAGGAAATTGTTGTTGCGTTTGGCATCCGCTCCCAACTTAGGATTGTCGTGCATCGGACAAAGTGCAAGAGGCGCTCCACTTCGCCAACGCCCCATCATTTTTGCCGCCAGTAATTCCTCTTCTTCAAGATTACTAGAGCTGGCTTTAAGGAATTGCCGAAAGGCTGCCACCTTCTGATGCAACTTGCGCAAAGCGACATATGTACCGTTACGTCCTAACACTTCCGGTTGAGGCATGTCGGGAGATTCGCCCATTTCGTCAGGATAGCCAAGCACAAATTCACCTGCTTTGAGTGCCGCCTCGTTTGGATTTGTACCTGGAACTCCACTACCCTCAACAGCGGGATGACTGATTCCATCCCTGAAGCCAAACGCTTCTTTTTCATTAGCTAAAGAGTAGCAATCTTGACGCCAAATTGCAGTTACTCCCGGCAGTTGATGATAAGCTTCTCGTCCGCGCGCAAGTAGCGTTTCGAGACGCGGCTTGTCTGGTGCGAGCGCAGCAAGAACTAGGTGTACATCTGGTGTCCCCAACGGCTTTTCCCAGCGCTCTGGACTGCTCTCACCAGTGTCGCCTAATTCATCTGCCCTAGCGGCCATTCCTTGTTGGAATTCTAGCGGAAAACTATCCAACGAGCTTTGTGGCACACCCAGTACTTTCATTCCCTGAAAACTGATTGCCACACCGAGCCCGGCATCAAGGACTGAGGCGGCTGGTTTTGCAGCCGAGGAGACGACAAGACTTAGTCGACGCAGTAACTCTTTGCCGTCATTAGGATCGTCTATGCGAAACAAGATGTATGTTGCTGCATAGGGAGAGGGGCGTGCCTGCAGCACACCACTTTGGATATCATCAAGTTCGAGCACATTGCTATTCATAGACTTCACTTAACCAGATTCAGCCAGAAACGTTTCAAGCTTTCATCGGCACCAAATAGTGTACTGAAGATCGTAGAGTCTACCATCAGCACATCACCAGCTCTGGTACCATTCGCTGGCAGCCATATGAATGCATTGAACTCCTTATTTCCAGCTTCCGTAAAAGGATGCGGCCGCGACATATCGATTGGCTGCTTCGCTAGCACATGAATGGATTTCGTGTTCTCGGTCGTCAATGCATAGTGGGGCATGTGCATGTGATAGTTGAACGTAGTAACACCAGTGAAAAAGCCGCGCTTATCTAAGTCATGCGCTATGGATAAGGGCACCATCTCTTTAGTTGTCTTATTGCGAGCCGGGCGCAGTCCATAACGATTCTCTATCGGTATTTCCAGCCCTTGCATAAGCGACTGTGTATATCCTCCAAAGCTCTGCTGACGAGGAACCAGGGCATCACCATGATGGCGATGTTCCATCTCTCTTATGTTTTCGTCGTCTGAGTGACCAACATCGTGGTGCGGTCCAAGAATAAGACAAGTACCCTCACGTGATAGAAACCGTCTTACTGCCTCAATTTCCTCTGATGTTGCCTTCTGCCTTGTGACTACATGGTCGAGACCAAATACCATGAGCGTGTCAACGTCTTCAAGCACTCGTTCATCAAGCGGCAGATGGTAACCGGCATGATCTATACGCTGAAAAACCGGAACTGCAAGTCCGGTCGTCTCCTCGACAAACTGCTGAAAAGGAATCCATGCGCGGAAAAACAGCTCCAGAGATCCGGCAATCCCCTGTTGAAAAAGGATCGGGTTAGCCGCCAGAGACTCGAACTTGGGCCAAGCAACTCTGCGAACCTCGCTCATGGTTGAATAGCGATTGTCCAGCTCATTTATTTCTCTATTCGCTTCAGCCGGATAACTCCAGGAAATGTAGATGCTGACGCGCCGCTGCCCTGAAGTAAACTTCCTCGGTACATGGGTTTGATTATAAGTACGTGGCGCTGGTTTAGTTGGGCTCATCATAATCCCCTTAAGTAATTGTTGAGTTAGGCTGTGACAGGCCGTTTTGTTTGCGATAGGCGACGCAGTCCATCGAAAGCAGCATATTTATAGGCATAGCTATAGGTTGGTGTATTCATCGACATGTTGGCAATGGTGTTCATCGTTCCCCCACAGTGGATAGCCATTTGCCCCACACCAACGAGTTCCGATGCTATGTCTGCTATGCAATGCACGCCGACTAACTTGCGGTTGTCTTTGCGAAAAATTATCTTGAGCAGACCACCACGACCGGCGATGGCACCGCGCGGAGTAAGGTTCAATTCGCAGCGACCGACTTCGTAATCAATGCCTTGTGCGCGACACTGCTCTTCCGTTAGTCCAGCAGCTGCTACTTCCGGCATACCGTAAACTGCGGATACCGGAGTGGGATCGACAACTCCTTCAAATGGAATAGCAAAGGCGTGACAAACAGCGATTCGACCTTGTTCCATAGCAATGGAAGCAAGGGTGGGACCAAGAACATCTCCTGCGGCATAAATCCCTTCCACGTTGGTTTGAAAATGTTCATCGACCGCAATTCGCCCGCGAGCATCGGTGTGTATGCCAAGATCTTCTAAGCCCAGACCCTCTGTGTTAGCTGCACGTCCAGCAGCGAACAAAACAGTGTCTGGGTGCATTGTAGCGCCAGTCGATAATTGTACTTTGATCTTGTCACCGGCTGCGCTTATGGCACCGGTGGTGGTACCAAAGAGAACAGTCACTCCCAGCTTATTAAATAAATCTGATAGGTGGTTGGAAATTTCACCATCCATCAACGGCAAAAGGCGATTCGATCTATCCACCATGGTTACTTGTGCACCCAGAGCATTGCAGATGGTGGCAAACTCAATTGCTACTGGCCCTCCCCCTACAATAAGTATTTCCTTGGGCAACCATCCCCTGAGGAGGACGGTATCAGTGTCGCAGACACCAGGAATATCAAACGGCACACCCTTTGGCCGAACTGGGCGCGAGCCGGTGCCGATTAGTATAGTTTTGGATTGTAATTTTTTTTGCGAGCCATCTGGCAATGTTACTATAACACTGCGATCTTTTTCCAGGCGCGCAGTGCCTTGAATGTATTCCACGCCGCGTTTAGCAATATTATCTGCAGTTACCTTCTGAAGCGTTTCACAGACACTAACTGTGCGTTTTTGCAGCGTGCCTAATACGATATCGGGCGGAGCCTCCATATGTACACCATAGACATCCCGGTCTCGGAATCCAGTGAAATATAAGGCCGCTTCGCGTAGCGTCTTGGTGGGTGCACCACCGGTGGTGGTGACTGTTCCACCAGGTCGATTCTTTTCAATGACAAGGCAGCGGTGTCCGAAAAATGCAGCCAACTCAGTTGCACTTTCGCCTGCGGGACCTGCTCCGATTGCGATTAGATCATAGACCTCTGCCATGAGATAATCTACTGCATCTGATCGAGCATATTGGAGAATGATTGTTTGAGCTGCAATGCCTTGAGAATTTCTTCTGAGGTAACATTCGGGTACCTCGCGTATTCAAAGAAGCTATCGCACTGATGAGCTCGAACAAATTTTGCGAAGGCGGACACATTTGTCATCCCGTCTTCGGGGAAGCCTTCGAGATGAGTGAAGATAGACGTGCGACCCAGGCTGTTAAACAACATGACAGCGTCTTCTGTGTATTTGTCAAAATCGGTATCAAAGATACCTATATACATAAATCGAGTGTCGTTATCGAAGATCACCCAACGAAGATAATGTAGCTTGAGAGGCTTGAGGATCTCATCCAAATCGAAATTTACAAGTTCGGACTGCTGTTTGCGCATGAGGTCTGCATGTCCGGGCTTGATTTTGGCAACTATTGTGAATCCGTTTGCCGGCGTTTTTGCTTTTACTGCACCGTACTTGCCAACTTCTTGCATGTGATCACCCCTGTAAAGAGTCAACCAAAATACTCAGCTAATTGTACTTGACCTCGGCTGTCAGTAGTCTTTCGCTAGAGGATTGGGACTTATGATCGTAATTCTATTCCGGTCATACAGTCCACTTTACGTAAGATCCTACCACAGTATGCAAGATCGATACTTTCTCGGTTATAATACCTGGCTGACGTCCGTTATATAGGAATTTGGCATATGAAAACAGTCAAGGTAATCCTATCTATCTCTGCTGCAATGGCTACGCTTATGAGTGTAGTTACAACAGATGCAGCAAGTGCCCAGACAAGACGAGCCCACACTCACGATGTTGCCAAGGCCGCTGCTGTGACCAGCACACCGGAGAAGACTGAAGCACGGCAGGAAGCTCACCAAGAGAATCAGGAGTCGCGTCAAGAGCGCCGGGACGAAGCTAGCTCCACCCAGAAGGCAGTAACCTACAATGTGGCAAAATCCAAACAGCAGCAGAAAGCCACTAAGCAGGCCAACGCTGCTTCTGCTATATCTCAGCGTAAGTCAAGGTGACAATAAAATATTTTCAGGTGAGAATTATGCCAAGAGATCTGCAATTAGCACAAGTGTATTTTCTACCAACTTTATTGCTCGCCGGACAGGCGGTTAGTTCGAACTCGCTAAGCTAAGTCGCTAATCCCTGCAGCCGCCAACATATCATTCTGGGCCTTCTCCATGGCTTCGCGTATTGGATCAAAAGCCATTCGAGCATAAATTTGAGTTGCCGTTGGTGATTTGTGCCCTAGAACTTTTCCTATCATTTGTAAGCTTTGATTTCCCATCGCCATATAACTGCCAAGTGTTCGTCGCAAATCATGCATACGCAAATTTATTAGTTCAGCTTTCCGTAGCAATGTCTGCCAGCTTCTTTTAGGTTCAACCAAATGTCCTGTGTCACCCGGACCAGGAAAAACCCAGTCAGAAGCCTTACCTTTAGCGCGCTCGGTTAATATCGCCAAAGCCCGATTGCATGTTTTGTGAAATTGAACTTTTTCTTTTCCATAATTTCTGGTGGACCCTTCGGCAGAAAAAATCGCCAAAATTCAGAAAGCCACCGTAATTTAAAATATACCAGAAAGTGGCTCCAATAGCGCATCTTAGAACATTGGGGAACTTAGAGAAAAACTAAGAAAACAATGCTGTATACTATTCCCAATCTATAAGCCTGACATGCTCTTCTGTCCATTTATCATAACTATGACGCGATTTGTTAAGTTTTTCCTGGCAATCAATAGCGCCCGCTTCCATTGTTTTTGCTTCTGAAAGTTTGTTTGTGCGCTTTAATAAATCAGCATAATGTTTGCGGGTGATAATCTCTTCGTCTGAAGGAAGTGGAAAAGGTAGTGTACTATAGTCTTCCAGTGCTTCTTTGTATAATGATTCCGCTTTCACTGGGTCGCCCTCTGCTGCAGCTACATCAGCTAAACAACTGAGCGCATAATATGAGTGCTTTAAATAAACGGGATTAGGATGGTCTTGTTTTATTGATCGAGCACGCTCAAAATAATCTTTTGCTTGAGCAAATTTTTGATGTTTAAGATAAAAATTGCCAATAAACTCATAGCGATGTTGTAAACCCGTGGGAAGTTTGTTTATTTGATCCTGAAGACTTGCATGATTTCTCCGAGGACTGCTCTTCGCTTGTTCCAAGTTTTTTAAACTACGTAGATATAAAGCTTCTGCTTCGCTGTATTTATCTTGCTCATCATAGCATTTGGCTAAACAGAGAAGATCTCTATCGGATAATTGATCAACCGTATCATGGTTCTGCAATGTAGCCGCTTTTTCTGCAGGTTCAGATCCTTCTTCGATCAGTGCTTCTGCTTCGCGATATTTAGCTTGTTGCATATACAGCGTAATCAGCTTGTCTTTATAGTGCTGATATTGCTCATCTTTAGCTACTTTCATTGCTTGCTTAAGTGTAGATTCAGCCTCCTCATATCTCTTTTGTTTTGCATAGAAATCTGCTAGACCACATTCATATGATCGTTTTCCTGGTGCTAGGGCAATAGCCTGTTTAAATAACGATTCTGCCTGATCAAATTTCCCATAATGAAGATAACATTCGGCTAGTGATGCAAGTTCGCCAGACAAGCTGGTTGGGAAACCAGGATAGGGAGTTATATATTTTGGGTTCTCCCCATTTTTTACTATTTTAGCGAGACGGTTATTCAAAAAATCTTCTGTTGGAACAAAGTTGCCTTTTTCCGCAGTAATGCGAGCCTTTTCCATTTCTTTAAACCATTCTGGGGCAAAGAGTCCGGTTACATCTGGTACTGATTGTGCAAAGGAGTCTAGACGGATTCCAAATGCAAAAATAGCGACAAGTAAAAGCGACGGAACTGAATAAAAACTTCGCATGCTAGTCACGAGTATTTACTCTTTATTATGTCTTACTCATGATATTAGTTGATGACATTAGACTTGCGCAGCAGTTCAGTTAAAGCAGCTAACTTTTTAATATTAGTACTTAGAGCATCTTGCAGCTGTAAATACAATAACAACAGCATTATCACAAAAGCCGTAACCGTTGTAACATGGGCAAGCCCTGTACCAGGCTCAAATGGTGTTACAACATTCTCAAAATAAACACCTAATATACCTATAATAACTCCTGCAACAGCTACCACAGCCAGTCTTACTAAATAATAAGACCAACCAATCTTCTGTCTACCCTGGACTATCCGTATTAGCTCTTCTTTGGATAAATCTTGTATTTTTTCTTTCATCTTGCTGCCTTCGTAATTATCATTGTCTCTCTCATGTCTAATATTAAAGGATGTTTGTTAGCACAGCAATCAGCCAACTAGAACAGCTTGAATATTCTTGAAAACAATATGTAGTTAGAGCCCCGTAAAAATAGGCGTGACAAAAAACTAAGTAACAAAACTGCTCAGTCACAGTCTGGCATAATGAGTCAGACAGGCTATAGTCAAAAACAGATTTGCCTTTTAGCACGCGCATAATAAATGGGAGTAATAATGAGTACGTCTAGTGTATTGTCAACAGAGAAAACTATGGAAAAATCAGATTTGTTAAAAGATATGGTGGCTGTTGTCACTGGCTCGGGAAGGGGTATTGGTAAAGCAATTGCTACTGTCTTAGCTCAGGCTGGGGCTAAAATTGTCATTAACGATATCAATGTAGATTTGAGCAAAGCCACCGCCGAAGAATTTAAATCACAAGGATTCGACGCAATAGATGCTCCTTGTAACGTGACTGTAAGCGAACAGATTGAAAAGATGGTGGAAACAGTAATGAATAAATATGGACGCATAGACATACTTGTCAATAATGCTGGCATTACAAGGGATGATCTTTTTATGCGCATGAGCGAAGAGCATTGGCAAGCAGTTATTGATACTAATCTAACTTCAGCTTTTAAGGTCACTCAGCCTGTGCTTAAAATTATGTCCAAACAAAGACGTGGCCGCATTATAAATATTGCTAGCACAAGCGGTGTACATGGCAACCCTGGTCAAGTGAATTATGCAGCTGCTAAAGCTGGGCTTATCGGTTTTACAAAAACTGTCGCCTTAGAATATGCAACGCGCAATATTACGAGCAATGCTGTAGCACCAGGTTTCATTGATACAGATATGACCAAAGCACTTGGTGAAGATAAAATAAAGAAAGTAGTTGAGCGGATCCCTCTTGGCAGGATGGGCTTGCCTGAGGATATAGCTCAAGCCGTACTTTTCTTTGCCGGACCAGGCTCGTATGTGACTGGGCAAGTTATAGAAGTAAGCGGCGGACTTTACACATAAAGGCTGAGCTAGAAGCGCGCGCCAAGCAATGAAAAATAACTACTATTGCTTGGAATACAACACTAATGTTTGTAAAGTAGTTACGAATCGGCCTAAGCTGTTAATCTAAACGGTAAGGCATGATATTCTAGTTGCCCGTGGTGCGCTTTAGCAGCCAGCTCGGATTTTCATGCATCTTAATTTATGAGATATTGGGAGGATTAGGCATAATATGGAAGAAAAGGAAGCCTTCGAACGAGTGAAGAAGGTAGCCGTCGCACAACTCAATGTAAACGCAGATGAAGTGACGATGGAAGCAAGCTTTACTAAAGATCTAGGTGCTGATTCACTGGATACGGTGGAGCTAGTAATGGCTCTTGAAGAAGAGTTTGGTATGGAAATCCCTGACGAAGAAGCTGAAAAAATAACAACCGTCGGTGAAGCTGTTAAGTACATTTCCGCTCACGTATAGATTCTCTTTATCTTAATAAAACAAAAAGCTTGTCCCTGCCAAAAAGGGCTTAGAGTATTGTTCTATTAGAGAGCGATTTTAATTCAATGGTAGCAGAGCGCGTTGTAATCACAGGAATTGGTACCGTCTCATCAGTTGGTATCGGTAAAGATGAATTCTGGCGGGGTATCGTCCAGGGACGATCTGGCGTAAAGCGAGTTACTCGCATTCCAGAAGACCAACAGCCAGCAAGTAAAATTGCTGCTGAAATTACTGACTTTGATGCCAGCAAATGGATGGAAGCTAAGCAAATAAAGCGAACCGATCGCTTTATACAGTTAGCTGTTGCAGCTAGCTATTTAGCTTCCGCAGATGCCAAGCTTGGTTCTACTACGCTCGACCCACAAAGAGTAGGCGTAGTGGTTGGTTCTGCTGCCGGCGGCTTTCAGTCTATAGAAGAACAATTTCGAGTTTTGATGAATAAAGGACCCGACCGTTGTTCGCCTATGACTGTGCCTATGTTGATAGTAAATATGGCTGCCGGCTGGATATCAATGCTTCATAACGCACAAGGGCCAAATTTGTGCACAGTAACAGCTTGTGCAACTTCGGCTAATTCAGTAGGGGATGCATACAGACTTATTCAAAGAGGCGAAGCAGATCTTATGTTCGCCGGAGGAAGTGAGGCACCGATTACATCTTTAGTAATGGCTGGTTTTGCTTCAGCCCGCACACTATCTACGCGTAACGATGAACCTGAGAAAGCAAGTCGTCCTTTTGACCAAGATAGAGATGGCTTCGTTATAGGCGAAGGGGGGGCCGTTTTAATTCTAGAATCTTTAACTCATGCCTTAAAAAGAGGGGCGCCCATTTATGCTGAAATGGTGGGTTACGGTTCTACCGCTGATGCGTTCGATATTGTGCAACCAAGGCCAGATGGTGCTGGAGCAGCAAGAGCCATGGAGTTAGCCTTAAAAGAAAAAGGGTTTAAACCAGAAGCAGTAAATTATATTAACGCTCATGGCACTTCGACTTGGCTAGGTGACAAAGCAGAAAGCAGAGCCATTAAAAGTGTTTTTAGCCACCATGCCAAGAAGTTGATGGTAAGTTCGAGCAAGTCCATGACTGGTCATTTGCTTGGTGCCGCTGGAGCATTAGAAGCGGCTGTCTGCATTTTGGCTATTAGGGATTCTATAGTACCGCCAACAATCAATTTAGATAAACCCGATCCAGATTGTGACTTGGATTACGTACCGCATAAAGCCCGCAAAAATGTAGAAGTTAATTTGGCCCTTTCCAACAGCTTTGGATTTGGCGGTCATAATTGTGCACTGTTATTTGCAAAATACAAAAAATAATTAATTGTAGAAAATCATGACTTTATTAGGAAAAAATACCAGCGAAATACACAAGCTACTAAAGAACAAAGAAGTTTCTGCAGTAGATGTAATGCAGGCTCATTTTGCTTATATTGAAAAATCAGATCACTTAACAAATGCCTTCCTTTGTTTGACTAAAGACTTAGCTTTCAAACAAGCACGACATATTGACTCTTTAATTGCTTCTGGTAAGCCATTACCTCCATTAGCCGGCGTACCATTAGCTGTCAAAGACGTTCTGGCAGTAAACTCTTATCCGACTACATGTGGTAGTAAAATTTTAGAGAATTTTGCACCAATTTATGACGCTACCTCGGTACAGTTGTTGTTTGAAGCGGGTGCAATTTGTATAGGCAAAACGAATTGTGATGAATTTGCTATGGGTTCATCGAATGAAAACTCCGCCTATGCAAAAGTAGCTAATCCTTGGCATTTGGACTATGTACCAGGAGGAAGCTCAGGTGGTTCGGCAGCCGCTATTGCAGCTGGTTTTGCCACAATTGCTCTAGGCACTGATACAGGTGGTTCAGTAAGACAACCAGCTTCGCTTTGCGGTGTTGTGGGAATGAAACCAACTTACGGTCTCACTTCACGCTTTGGTCTTTTTGCTTTAGCCTCAAGTTTGGATCACGTAGGTCCTTTTGCGCGCACAGTTGAAGATACTGTGCGTACATTAGCAGTAATAGCTAAATACGATCCTAACGATTCGACTTCAGTCCCTGAAAAATCTCGCTCGCAAGACAACGACATAGTCTCTCTAGTGAATGAACTATCGCAAATCACTGATTTAAAAGGTCTAAAAATAGGCGTTATCAAAGAATTAACTGGTGAAGGTAATGAAAAGGGTGTTGAAATAGCAATCAATAAAGCTGTAGATACACTGATCAGCTTGGGCGCCAAAGTAGATACAGTATCTATTCCAAAAGTTAAGTATGCTCTACCTGTCTATTACATACTGAACCCAGCTGAAGCAAGCTCAAACCTTGCTCGTTACGATGGTGTTAAATATGGCATCAGAGATAAGAATGCCAAAGATTTGTTTAGTATGTATCTATCGACTCGTCAAATTGGTTTTGGACCAGAACCAAAACGCCGTATTATGCTTGGTACCTATGTATTGAGCTCTGGCTATTATGATGCTTATTATAAAAAAGCACAGCGAGTAAGACGCTTACTGACAGAAGAATTCAATAATGTATTTAAGTCATACGATTTGGTAATTTGTCCTACTTCGCCAACTACCGCATTTAAATTAGGTGATCGCACAGACGATCCCTTAAAAATGTACATGGCTGATATCGCCAGTATCCCTGCTGATCTAGCTGGATTACCAGCTATTTCCATCCCATGCGGTTTTGATAATAATCTACCTATTGGTCTTCAGTTTATGGGAGCACCGCTCACCGATAAAAAGGTTTTGCGAGCAGCCTATGCTTTTGAGAAAGTAACCAATTTCGCTAAAAAGCAATGTCCTATGTTAGAGCAAGCGGTAATGGCAAAAATTTAACCTTGGTATTTACAGCCTTCACTGTGCCAAGCTATGGGGTAAAAAAGATGAAAACGCAAATTCAATTGATACAAAAACTAATTTCCGTACAGAGAATAGTTATTTTCTCAATATTAGCTATATCAATTTGGTTCGGCAATATAAACTATGCATCTGGTCAAGGTGCATATGGTGGTGGGGGTAATAGTTTTTTTGGTACCTCTCCAGGAGCTCCTAATACTGGTGGTGGTGGGGGTGGTGGTGGCGATTCGCTTGAAGACAGCAATCCCAATGCTGTCTTACCTGGTCTAAACAGCACCAATCCGAATACTAATCCGCCCATGGGCACTGATTTTAGTGGTGACGAAAAAAGGATGCAAAGAAAATACAAAGAAAATCTCAATAGCGCAAAGAAGCTCATTGATAAAGGCACACAAATGATGGACTCAGCAGGCAAAGATACTAACGACCCCGATTATAAGAAGGGTAAGATTTTTAAGGAAACAGGTGAAAAATGGTTGGTTCAACTAAAAGCCAATAATCCATTTGCTCCAGCTGAACAAAAAAAGTAAACGGCTCCCTTGGCTAATAATAAGCTAGCGACTGACAAAAGAAAGGATAGGAGGCTTATATGCCTATTGCTTCGAGTGTTACACAAATCATTGGTAAGACTCCAATTGTACGCTTGAATAGAATATCTTCTGGTCTGCCTGCCACTATTGGTTTAAAGCTAGAATTTCAAAATCCTTTGGGTTCTGTTAAAGACCGTATTGGCGCTGCTATGGTCTACGATGCTGAAAAGAAAGATCTGATTTCACCAGGCAAAACCTTGCTTGTTGAGCCAACTTCTGGTAATACAGGTATAGCGCTTGCTTTTGTAGCTGCTGCCTCTGGCTACAAACTTTTATTGACCATGCCAGAAACGATGTCTATTGAAAGACGCAGGCTTCTAAAAGCCTTGGGTGCGGAGATTATATTAACTCCGGGTCCAGATGGTATGCGAGGAGCAATTGCTAAAGCAGAAGAATATGTGGCAAATAATAAAAATACCCATATGCTACAACAATTCAAAAACCCAGCTAACCCGGAAATACACAGAACAACCACTGCTGAAGAAATTTGGTTTGACACATCCGGTGATATGGATATATTTATTTCAGCAGTAGGCACTGGTGGCACTATAACAGGTGTCGGTCAAGTGACTAAATCTCGTAAACCAAGTATCAAAGTAATTGCTGTTGAGCCAAAAGACAGCGCAGTTATTTCCCAAAAGTTAGCTGGGCAACCTCTTAAACCAGGTCCACATAAAATACAAGGTATTGGTGCTGGTTTTATTCCCGATATACTGGATTTAGGGGTAATTGATGAAGTTATACAAGTAAGTAATGAAGATGCCTTTGATACAGCGCGTGAGCTTGCCAGAACAGAAGGTATTTTTGCTGGCATTAGCACCGGTGCTAATGTTTTTGCCGCTCTTATAGTAGCAAAAAGACCCGAAAACAAAAATAAGCTTATTGTGACAATTGCCTGCAGTACAGGGGAACGTTATTTATCCACACCACTCTTTGAGGAAGGTGATTAGAATGATCTACAAAGAAAAAGGCCGCCTTTTAATAACTGGCATGTTAATCGGATCTGTAGTCACTCTTTTGGTGGCGATTATCAGCGCCTATTATTTTGCAGAACATATAAGCAAAGGGGTTCAAGCTAATGGTGATTTGAAGACAGCCGTTCAGCCTGGGCTAATAATCAACCCAACTGGAAAAATGATTTTGGCAGAAAACACGATTGCTGATATTGCGCAAAGAGTAAGCGATAGTGTGGTCAACATAGATATTAGTAGTAGTGTCATGCTTTCCGATAGTCCTTTCGCTCCGCCTATACCTTTTGGCAATTTTGACTTTTTTTTTGGTCCAGGTCTCGGAAATAGCATGCCTCGTTCGCGTGGCCAGCATAAATTAGAAAAGAGAGGTGCCGGCTCCGGACTTATATATCGCACCGACGGTTATATTCTCACTAATAATCATGTAGTGGGACACGCAGACGATATTCAAGTTACTCTGAATGATAAAAGGGTCTTTAAAGGCACTGTAGTTGGTCGCGATAGCTTTACTGATTTAGCAATCGTAAAAATTAATGCTAACGATCTACCTGTTGCCCAATTAGGCACAAGCAAAAATATAAGACCGGGAGAATGGGTTATAGCTATAGGTAATCCCATGGGACTCGATCATACTGTAACTTTCGGCATTATTAGCGCCCTGGGGCGCTCTTTAAGAGATTTAAACAATAATGTTGAATTAATACAAACCGACGCTGCTATAAATCCAGGCAATTCAGGCGGGCCATTGCTGAATATTCGTGGCGAAGTCATAGGTATTAATACTGCTATTAGAGGAGATGCCCAAAATATCGGCTTTGCCATACCAATTGACACAGCAAGAGAAATAACTGACCAACTTTTATCTAAAGGCAGTATAGAGCGACCTTATTTGGGTATTTATATGCAAGATATGGATGAAAATCTGGCTCGTTCATTAGGCGTTTCATCAAACACAAAAGGGGTAGTTGTTGCAGGATTAGCAGTTAATAGTCCAGCGGAGAAATCTGGATTAGAACAAGGCGATATCGTTCAAAAGGTAGAAGGTAAATCGGTAAAGACTAGTCGCGAAGTGCAGGCTGTAATACGCAGCCACAAACCAGGCGACTCGATAACAATACTTATCTTTCGTGATGGCGCCATCAGACCGATGAATGTGAAAATAGGTAATTATCCGACCAATGAAGCTAGTGAGAAATAAGTGTACTCAGTGCTTAAAATTCTTCATTTTAATCATCTTTTTGATCAATCTGGTTGGTGCTTTCGCAAACAATGATACTGCAATGAAAAAAAAAGGAATTAAAAGCGGAGAGATAAACGCAATGAACAAGATTAATAAATCTGACAAACAGTGGAAGGAGGAATTAACACCTGAACAATATGCTGTAACCAGACAGCAATGTACAGAAATACCATTTACCGGGAAATATAATAATTGGAAGGAGAAAGGCGTATTTAAATGCGTGTGTTGTGGCGCTTTGTTATTCGATTCTGATCATAAATTTGACTCGGGTACTGGTTGGCCAAGCTTTTGGAACGCTGCCAAAAAAGAAAATGTGGGGATCCGCTCAGATAAAACTTTAGGCATAGACCGAACAGAAGTACTTTGTAGCCAATGCGAAGCTCATTTAGGTCATGTTTTCAATGATGGACCGCAACCAACGTACCTAAGATATTGCATTAATTCAGCTGCTCTGAAGTTTGAAGAAAAGAAATAACGGACGAGAAATATGTGGAGGCGGCAGCAAGAAAAATGGCTAAGCAGGCGGTAGAAAACAGGAAGAACCAAAATGGAGAAAGTCAAGGTTGTGACTAACGAGGTTGAATTATTTAGCAAGCTATTGCAATCAGCTCATATAGTCAGCGACGCCCAGCTAAGCGAAGCGGCCATCTGTGCCAAACGTCTTGAAATACCATTGGACCGGGCCATAACAATATTAAAACTGGCTAGCCAGGAGCGTTTGAAACCAGCCATAACAGCTAAAGAAATGGTAGTTGCCGGACAAATATCATTAGATGAAGCGAGCCATGCTCTGCAACTTGCTAATCAAAACGGTATACCTTTTGAAGACGCATTACCAAAAAAAGGTAACATTGCAAGTGCTACTGGCAATCATAGAACCATACATCTGAGTACAAGTAAACCTATACATCCTCTAGCCGCCCTTTTATTAGGGGCAAAGCTGGTAAGCCCTGATCAACTAAATCAAGCAGTGCAAAAAGCGACGGATATGAATTTGCCGCTAGGAAAATCGCTTATAATCAATCGTTTTATGACTAGATGGGTTTTTGGACAAGTGATTACTGCCGCTTGTTTAATAGACGAAGGAAAAACTACTAATGATACTGCTTCTAAATTGCTTGTCGATGCCATACAACGTCGAATGAGTTTCATTCAACTTTTATTTGAATCTGGACAGAATTGTAATGCGAGCGGCGAGACCCTAACGCTGCCAGAACTACTAGTCATGGCAGAATGTTTAGCTGAAGCAGACTATCAAGATATTCAGGAGCGCAAACTGATAGATAAGAAACCATATGTACAGATTATCAGCGAGCATCAGCTAATTGAATCAAATTTATTGCAATCAGCTATTTCATTGCTAGAAATGATTGGAGATTATTTAAGACCTTTTCAAGCTGCAAACGCTCTAAAACAAGTAGCGATCAAAAAAATACCAGTGTATCAAGCAATTGCTGAGCTCAAACCACCACCACAAGTACCCCAGCCAAACCTTAGACTAGGTGACTTGCTTGTCGAATCAGGAATTATTGGTCGCGACTCGGTAGAAACGGTAATCTCTAAGCAAAACCTCAACTCGAGCCTAGTCCGTATAGGGAAAAAACTTTTAGAAGCCCATTTAATCGATGATAGTAACTTATACAATGCCCTTCGCTGTCAAAGTGCATTCAGAGAGGGTGTTATCTCTGCCAACCAGGCAGTTGCTATTTTATATTGCGCTCATGATGAAAAACTCAAATTAGAAGACGCTTTTACTAAATGCGGCGTATTTGCTCCTATACGCATGCAATGGAATTGGCAATAAGATCTTTATTTAAGTAAGGCTATAAGTCTCTTTTTAATTTCAGCAAGAGTGGCTTGTAATTGCCTATGGGTATAGGCGAGCACCACTACCTCCCCAGAGCTCTTGTCATGAGACAATTCTGACATTTCGGTATAACACATGTCTTCGCCAGGTAAAGAATTAGATTCCTCCAACCAGGAAACTGGAGCACTAAGAAAATATTTAGATCTATCACTTAATGGATGCTCAACATTAACTAAGTTCCCCTCTTTAGTCATCAATTTGAGTGAACCACTCACAATACGATAAGGCGGGAAGTTGTGCTCTGCTTGATAATAAAAATTCAAGGGATTGCTGTAACCTTGCAACTCATTAGATAACCAGCTCATGGTCGCGTCATTATGCTTGTCTTTTAAAATAGGCAACGCCTTTACAATTGCATCGGCAAGTGAAATTTTATTGTGTTCCAGATCCGATCGTAATTTATTTATGACCAAAGTGCCCAGATTCTCCAATCAATTAAGTTATGAGTATAAAACGAAAGCCGATTCAAAGACATTTCATGACAAGCTCTGTCATAATTTATGCTTTGTAGGGCGTCTTAAAGTAAGGGTCATTAGCTTGTGGTCATTTCAGTATCAAAATTCGAGTGATGAGCAAAATACAATTATCCACCAAAACAGATGAGCTCAATCTGAATGATTTCATTGAGCCAGTTATATCTGAACTAAGCCTGGTTGAGAAACAGCTAAACACAAATTTAATTGATGACAACCTCATTATAAACGAGTTATTGTCTATGATTTTTAAAGCCGGCGGAAAACGTATTCGACCACTTTTAGTATTACATAGTGCTTGGGCCACCAATTTATCAGAAGAATTGAATGATTTACAAATTATTTTGGCTGTACTGACAGAATTAATTCACACAGCCAGCTTGGTACACGATGACATATTAGATAGTGCCGCCGTCCGCCGCGGTTCGCAAACTATCAATAAGCGTTTTAGTGACAGATTAGCGGTGCTTTTAGGCGACTTACTATTTGCTCAAGCTTCTATTTGCCTATCAAAAATTATGAGCCCTGTAATAGTAGGTATTTATGGCCAAGTGTTAGGCGACCTGTGTGCTGGCGAAATTCAACAAATGAAACAACAATTTTCAACCACGATAAGCTGGCAAGACTATATTAAGAAATCAATCTCTAAAACCGGGTCTTTATTTGCCGCAGGGACTCATAGTGCAGCTATTTTAAATAATGCCAACAATGAAACCGTAATGGCTTTGAAAAATTATGGATTACATTTGGGTTTATGTTTCCAGATTGTAGATGATTTACTTGATTTTACTGGAGATAGCACAACTCTTGGCAAAGAAGCGGGCAGCGATTTAAAATCGGGAATAATTACAGCCCCCGCTTTATTTGTTTTAGAACGAGGAGACAAGGTTGCTAACAAATTAGAAAAGCTAATTTCGACCAAAGAAATTAGCGAGCCAGAGAGCTTACAAATAGCTTTAGATTTAATAAAAAACAATGGTGGCATTGAGTCAACCATTGATCTCGCTAAAGAATATGGTCAAAAAGCCAAAGACAATTTAAAAGACTTACCCAATTCAATTTATAGAGATGCTCTTGCCGGATTCACTGACTATGTTCTCAAACGAGTAAATTAGCGATGAATGGACCTACCGTTTCTGACAGAATAATCGCCAGACAAGAGCCTCTGTCAGCCCCGACTTTTATCATTTATTCTGAAAAAGTAAAAGCATGGCTTTCAAATAGCTTAGCTTCTGTCAAACTAACTGTTTTTCTCATTTCGCTAATGGCTGTATTCGTCCTTCTCGGTGCCTGGTGTCCACAAACATCTCAGGGTGGACAAGACAAAGTTTTTGAACAATTTGGCGAACAAACCGGACAATTTCTAATTAATATTGGCGTTGCTAATATTTTTCATTCGCCGGCATTTTTGCTATTAATTGGTTTTTTGACCGTCAATATAATATTTGGCAGTTTTAAACATGTTTTTCCTAAATTGAAATTGCTCAAAATACCCATGCCCTGGTTAACAGCCAATCAAATACTTAAAATGCCTGTGCATAATGAGTTCGCAGCCAATATCCCCTTATCCGCAATGAAAAATAAGGTTATCGCTTACTTAAATAAAAATGGTTATAAAGTTAAGATCAATGGAGAACAATTAACGGCGGAACAAGGTAAATTTGGCCGACTTGCTCCCACTGTTACACATATTGGTCTTTTGACTTTGTTAACTGGCGTAATTTGGACTTCGCTGACAGGATTCTCCGGCTTTAAACCGGTAATACCTGGAGAAGTATTTCAATTTGGCGATGCCGAACATTCAAAAATGTGGATTGGCAAATTACCAAATTGGTCTGCCTCGGTTAGCGAAACACATAGAGAAGATTATCCAAGCGGCGAAGCAAAACAGTGGTACAGCAGTATTGCAGTCCAAGATAAAGAGGGCAAATTAATCAAAGAACAAACGATTTCTGTCAATAATCCACTTTCATATGATGGCGTAGATATCTATCAATCTAGTTGGTCACTTAAATCGTTGAAAATACGTTTTGGTAATGAATTGAAAACACTCTCGTTACAACCAATGGGAAAATTATTTGCTGCCTTTTTACCACTACCTGATGAGGCTGTGCTCATTTTTTCTGTGCGTGACGCTCAATCACCATTGCGTATTTTTGCTAAACGCAAAGACTGGACTGCACCTAAACTTTTAACGCAGATATTGCCCAGTAAAACTGCTAATCTCGGCAATGTAGCAGTCACTTATGACGGCACAATTGCCCAAACAGGCTTACAATATAAATGTGATCCTGGATTACCAATTGTTTTTATAGCATTTATTTTTATTATTGGAGGCATTAGCTTAGCAGCCATTCCGCACAAACAAATATGGGCGCAATTAAAAGAAAACGATTCCAATGGTACGCTTGTCACTATTGGCGGTACTACAAAAAAAGGAAAAGTATCATTTGCTAGACAAATAGCCAAGCTGGTAGATCAATTACAAAAGGTGAGCAAAGTATAAAATGATACAAATGTCTATATCAGAATTACAAATGACAATGACCAATGTGGCAGGCATAACATCTTTGCTCGCCTTCTGGGCATTTGTATTAGGAAATATAAGCAAATGGAAAGTCAAAATTTATCAGGCTGCTGAAATATTGATTTTGACTGGATTCGCTTGTTTAACGGCCGGAATTGTCATTCGTGGCTTTGAAGCAAATAGATTTCCACTGGCCAATCTCTATGAGTCTACTTTGTGGTTCGCTTGGGCAATTTTAGGCGGCTATCTTTTGTTAGTCAGACGACTTGGACAAAATCAATTGGGCTGGTTAGCCAGTTTGATGGCCACAATGTTTTTTCTTTATGGTAGTTGGCTGCCCGGTAACCAGCAAACAATTACCCCTTTAGTACCTGCTTTGGTTAGTTATTGGCGGCAAATACATGTACCGCCACTTATTATTTCTTACGCTTTATTTTGTTTGTCTGGTTTGGCTTCTTTACTCGAACTTTGGTATGCCGGACGCTTGAGATCGCTTGCTTTAGCAGCAATAACTATTGTTCTTGCTATCAGCGCTATTTGTCTTGGCACTTATACAAGCATTGATACTGCTTGGCTGCAATTGCTATTTGTTGGTAGCAGCGTAGCCGGTATGTTCCTGTCCTGGAAAAGTTTGTCCAAGATTGCTGAGACTAAGGTAAGCACACAAAAAGCAGAAATTTATGATGAGATAAGCAGAAAATCCATTTCAATTGCCTTGCCATTACTTACTTTTGGCGTCATTACCGGCGGACTGTGGGCTAATCACGCTTGGGGAACTTACTGGTCCTGGGATCCTAAAGAATCAATGGCATTGGTCACATGGCTTAGTTATGCTGCTTACATTCACTTACGCATACATCATGAATTATCGGCAGAGCGTCTATCTATAGTAAGCATTATTGGCCTAATACTTACTTTATTGACTTATCTAGGTTTTAATTCACTTGGCTTTGGCGGCTTGCATAGTTACGGACGCTTTAAGTAAGACCACCATCATTATGCTTTTTATTGAGCAAAGATTCATTTGCTTCTTGTCGTATCTGCTCGTTAGCGTGACTGGCATTTGAGATTTTGTATTTCAATTGAGGTCAAATATTCTCTTGATCTAACAATAAGATTTTAAGCTAAGAGCAATAAGTTCTTTTTTTTTGGACTGTGCCGAAAATGATATTTGGGATTTTCTTGCTTTTAAGGAAATTATTGTCGTTATATGGCTTGTCTGCTTGGTTTTAGCAAAAAGATAATATCAGGAAAACACGAAGAATACCGAACACGGCCATTTTCGGCACTCTTTATAT
>JABDBL010000039.1 GCA_013288645.1 Candidatus Melainabacteria bacterium | reverse complement strand
GCACGTTTCTTTTTACTAAATTGGCTTAACAACTCACTTTTGCCAATCCGTCTGCGTCCATACAAAACAAATAATTCGGCATTGGGAGATCTGTACAGTTCTTCCAAAAAACTTAATTCGTAAGAGCGACCAATGAATGTCATACTGACAATTTTAACTAGCAAATCATGATTTGTCAAATTATGATTTGACTAATTAAAACCGCTTTTGTACTTTGGCGGATCTAAACCCTGCTCATAGAGCCGCAGAACACAAACAAAAATCAAATGAAACATGAAGATTATTATCGGCCCCTCGAGTTCGGAATGGCGAAGCGAAAACTCGGCCACCCGCTCTCATGAGATTTGATGTTGTGTCCGGGCAGAGGACGAGGCCGGTGAATTGGTGAGACCGAAACGCTTCCCATGTTGCCCTCCTTTATCTGCATCGATAGCGGTAAACACACCAACTATCGATGCAGACAATTGAATTGAACTAAAGTCACATCATTGTCCAAACTACGCCAGCACGTTACTAGCGCCTTACTCCCAGCGGATCAGTAGGCGGATCTCAAATGGCCACTTCAAGTATGTCGTCATCGAGCCGCTTCGATTTTCGGACCAGTTAGGGCAGAGGCAATCTCCTTAGCCGCTTGCCTCCTTCTTCAGTTGCTGTAAAAGATCTGGAGCATGCCTAGCGAGCAGGTCGTTATCCACCATTTGCAGGACTGCCTCAGCCCCCCTGTAATGGCAGATCTCATACCCCAAGGGTGCTCGCTGGGATCTCTCATCTGGGCACTCTTGTGTGCCCTCGAGCCAGCCATCCACGGCGAATCGGGAAGCGTAGCTGAGCGGACGCGGAAGCGCAAACTCGCTTAAAATCTCAGCAGTGACTTCGGCGCTGCCGATGGCCCGGCGCTGACCGGTGGCGGACTCATGAAAGATGTAATACCAACTTTGACCACCGTCCATTGCGCGAATCGCCTTGACCAAATCGTCCATATTGGAGAAATGGTCCGCCTGATACGTGTATCCATCGACCACTGCGTCGATATAGACCACGTGCGCAAGGACGAACAGTTCCTCGTACTCCGCTTTCAAGGCGGCGACAAGAGCAAACAAAGTCTCTCTAATCGACATTGTGCATTCTCCATTATGCTGTTACCCAGATTGGTTATGGGCAGCGCAGCAAAAACCAATGGAACGAACGTTTCTAACCCGAACCTCGACCCCGAACATCTACTCACCGCTACGAGCGGTTTTCGCGAAAGTATCCTGGTCTACTGAGCGCTGGTTCTGTGATTGTTTCTTTTAGTATTCGGGGTTTATGTGAACACCTAGACATTGCCAAATTTGCTATAACAAAATCAAGCATGCCATCCAGGCATGACAATATCGCCCAGAGTTAGAGCGGTGCTTGTTAACAAAATTCCTTCTTATTGGTAGCTGAATTTTATGACTTATTTCTTATGCAAATTCCAGAAATAAATCACCGCTTTACAATTGCGCTAACCTAGCACCCCCTATGTCCAGTCAATGGAAGGGATACTTGACTATTTAGATATTTGGCCATAATTGGACAAGAAATCAGACAATAGCTTTTGTCCAATAGAGTGAATGAGATTCATCCGCTTTGATGTAGCTAGCTTGGCGGATGTATTGGCGATTGAATAATAGTTACTGCCGAACCGGGCAAGAGCTTTAATTGTCCATCAATAACTACCGTGTCACCCTCTTTTAACCCTGCATTAACAATCGAATTCTCACCATAAGTACGATCGACCTGGACAGTTACTAGTTCTACAGTGTTATCAGAACGAACGACAAATACAGACTGTCCTTGTTGATCATTTACTACAGCACTGGATGGTATGACTACTTGGGGTCTAGCGCCCGGCAATGTGATAATTACGTCAGTAAATTCACCTGGCCAAAGAAGCTTACTTTGATTTGGGAAAGTGGCTCTTAATCTTATAGTTCCAGTTGTTTTGTCCACTGTATTATCGATAAAACTGAGCGTGCCACCAAGTATGGTGTTCTTCTTATCGCCATCCACTCGCACATTTACTTTTATTGTTCCCTCATCAATAGAGGTTCTCAGTGAGGGCAAATAAATTTCGGGTACAGAGCAACTGACATAAATCGGCTGTATTTGGTTGATAACAACTAGCGATGTGGTGTCATTAGCGCGAACGACATTGCCTTGATACACATTTAAAGCACCGGTTATGCCTTCAACTGGTGAATAAATTTTGGTAAATCCTAATTGAATACGTAAGTTATCGGCAGCTGCCTGATCGGCTCTAAGATTAGCTCTGGCAGTAAGTACTGCTGCTTTGTCAGAGTCAATTACCGCATTGGCATTTTCTAAAACTGCTTTGTCTGAAGCAACGGTGGCTTCTGCGGTCTCAGAATTGGTTTTCATTTGGTCAGACTGCTCGTGCGAAACGGCACCCTCATTTACGAGACTGATATACCGTTTTACTTCCACATCGGCATATTTTTGTGAGGCTAAGTCTTTATCTAAATTTGCTTGTGCCTGTCTAGAAGAAGCCATGTCTTTTTCTAAATTTGCTTGCGCGGAATTAATTTGTGACTTATCACGCGCTACATTAGCTTCTGCCTGAGCTAATAAAGCTTCGTAAGGACGAGGGTCGATTTGAAATAGCAAATCGCCCTTTCTTACATATTGTCCTTGTTTAAAGAAAACATCGGTGAGTTGTCCACCCACTTGCGCGATAACATTTACAACGGAGAATGCTTCGACATTGCCAACATTTCTAATTTCTAAGGGCAAAGTCTCTAGTTTGGCTTGGGCTACTGTAACAGGCGCAGCTTCATGAGCTCTTTTAGCATCCTTTTTTTCTTCGGCTTGATTTGTTTTGAACTGATTAATGAAAAAAATGGTCAAAGCGGCTGAGGCTAAGACAATTACGAGCAAGACGATCTTAAAACTGGGGGAAGTCTTAGGTATTCTTTGATTATCGAGATAAATAGAAGACATGATTGATTAATCGCTATTACCTTAGTTCCTTTACCTTATTATCTTCGACTATTTTACGTCTAAGCAAGTATTGTTCGAGATTATTCAAACAACTTAGCCTTTAAAATTAACCTTAGGTTAAGCTCCCTCTTTGCTCTTTGCCGTTAGCGTGCGGGCGCAGCTAAGCATATGTTCTGCTTCTGGTTCACGATAGGTAAGCATAAGCAAATCAGCATAGCCTTCTAAAGCGGGCGCAAGATCAGGATGCTCCGGTCCTAATGACTTCATAAGTATATCGAGAGCATTCTTGTAATGCTTTTCTGCCTCAGCATATTTATTTTCTGTTTTCAGAGCATTAGCCAATGTTGTGATAAAGCGTGCTTGTCTTAATTTAAAGTCTACTTTGTCGAGTTTTGTATTATCTCCATTTTGATCAAGAAAGCGCAGTGCTTTTTGCAGCAAAGATTGCGCTTCGGTAGTTTTTTTTTGTTCTGTTAACGAATTAGCAAAATGTTCATAGGCGTCTAGTAAAAGCTGCGGGTAAACTTTAGATTGGGGCTCGACTAATTGCAATAAATCTTGCCACTGTTTTTCAGATTTAGCGTAGCGCTTATCGCTCTCATAAAAAATGGCCAGATTTTTTATGGCTTCTAAGTATGGAGTGAAAGCAGGAGTGAGAGCAGTTATACCTTTATTTTTGTAATTGTCATAAACGCTTAACGCCTGCAAAAATAGGGTTTCAGCCTGGGCTGCATTGCCCGACGCTTGTTTCATAAAAGCCAAATTTGTAAGTTGTTTGGCTACTTCAGGATGTGTTTCACCAAAAGCGCGGCGTTTCATAGAAAGAAGACGTTGAAGTATTTTTTCTGCTTCTTCGTGCTTATTTTGCTTAAGGTGCAAATTGGCTAATTTTTCTAGATATTTTGTTACTTCCGGATGCGCCGGACCAAGCTTAATTTCAGTCGAGCTGATGAGACTCGGATAAAGTTGCTCAAGTTCGCTAAAGCTCTCTGTTTGCTCTAAAGAGTGAACGAGTTTGCTTACAACTACCTGTAAATCAGAATTATCTAGACTATGATGCGCTTCTAAAATAACCAATGCTTCTTTGAATTTTTGACTAGCTTGTTCGTAACGCTTTTGCTCAAAATAAGCATTGCCAAGGTGACTTAAACTATTGCCTATTAAAATATTCATTGGTTCATAATTTGACTGCCGAATTGTATTTGCTTCAGCAAACCGTTGTTCGGCATTGTCCAATTTACCCTCTGCCATGGCAATCAGTCCCAGATTGATTAAACAGGTGGCTACTTCGGGATGTTCTTTGCCAAGCACAACCTCATATGTAGTTATTAATTGTTCGCAAAGAGGCTTAGCTTGACGGTATTTGCGCTGAAAAAAGTAAGTAGCAGAAAGATTATTCAAACTAACAATAATGTCTTCGTGCGCTGTAGGTAATGTTTTTCGCCTGATTTCCAACGCTTGTTCAAAATATGGTTCGGCTTGCTCATACCATCCCTGCAAAAAGGAAACTTCACCGATATTGTCTAAGCATTTAGCCATTAAAAGCTCATTTTTGGCATCCTGTGCATTTTGTAGAGCTTGGCGAAACAAAGATTCAGCTTTGCCATACTGCTGTCCTTGCAAAGCATTTAGTCCTTCTTCGATAGTTGTTTCTAGCTGAGTTTTCATGGCGCCATTTTTAGGGGTCTTTACAGTAAACTTACCATACTGTTAATAGATCATGGTCTAGTTATTAATAGATGGGATTCCGGGTGCCTTGGGGAGAAACATTAATGAAGATACTTATCACAGGAGCAAGCGGACTTATTGGTTCTAAATTAAATTCCTTTTTGACTGAAAAGGGACATATTGTAATTCCTTTCCGCCTGCGCAGTAACAGTAACGAAAATGAATTGTTGCAGGTATTAGACGTACAAGCAGTGGATGCCATTATCAATCTGACCGGGCAGAGCGTTGCCAGTAGATGGACAAAAGAAAAGATGGACGAAATTCGAGCCAGTCGCTTGGAAAGTACCAAAATTTTATGTCAGGCATTAGCAAAAACCTCCCACCGCCCCCGGGTATTGATTGGAGCATCTGCTATAGGCTATTACGGAAATAGAGGCAGCGAAATTTTAGATGAAAAAAGTGCCAAGGGTGCCGGTTTTTTGGCAGACCTTGCCAGTGACTGGGAGCAAATTGAAAATGAAGCCAATTCCTTAGGAATAAGGGTGGTCAATTTACGCATTGGTGTGGTTTTAAGCAAAGATGGCGGGGCTTTAGGAAAAATGCTGCTGCCCTTTGAATTAGGAGCCGGCGGTGCAATTGGTAATGGAAAGCAATATATGAGTTGGGTCGATATAGATGATGTCGTTGGAGCCATAAATCATGCGCTTAGTAATACCTCAATAGCCGGACCGGTAAATGCTGTTGCACCATATCCGGTGACAAATAAAGAATTCACTAAAATGCTTGGCAAAGTCCTTAAGCGCCCAACGCTGCTTCCTATTCCATCTTTTGGCCTGAGAATGCTTTTTGGCTCCATGGCTGATGAGTTATTAATAGGCGGACAAAAGGTCATACCAAGCAAATTGCAAGCGTCAGACTATAAATTCGAATATGGCGATTTAGAGTCTTCTTTGCGGCATGTGCTTGATAAGGCATAAGGCTGGTGGGTTGCCGAAATACCTCAGCGCCCACATTGGACAATGCGCCCCACAGTCATTTATATTTTATCTTGACTACGGGGCAATGAACCAAAATGACTGTGTAAAACAAGTGTGTGAGCTAAATCGGCATTTTTATGATATATAAAAAGCTCAGCAGTACTTAATAAATAGTGACTTAGTTTACAAGACCTAGTATTATTGACAATCGTTAATAGTTAACGGAATATAAATATGAGAATCGCCCAGGTAGCACCGTTATTTGAGAGTATTCCGCCCAAATTGTACGGGGGCATTGAACGAATTGTTTATTGGTTAACAGAAGAGATGATTGCTCGCGGTCATGAGGTAACTCTTTTTGCCACTGCGGATTCGCAAACTACTGCCCAGTTGGTACCAATTTGTCCCCGCGGATTGAGGCTAGAACAGGAATTAGGAGTCGATAAAGCCGGTTTTCATTATGTAATGCTTGAACAAGTGCTAAAGCGTGCTGACGAATTTGATATTGCTCATTTTCATTGCGACTACTGGCATCTTCCGTATTTGCGTTCAATCAATACATCAGCTATCACAACAATGCATTCTCGTCTGGATTATAAGCCCTTAAGCAATATATATGAGTCTCACCCTGACTTTAACGCTATTTCTATATCTAATGCTCAACGCAAACCAATACCGTGGTTGAATTGGCAAGCAAATATTTATCATGGATTGCCAGAAAGGCAGTTTGCTCTAGATGATGGCTCCGGTAAATACTTATTATTCTTAGGCCGTATCTGTCCAGAAAAAAGACCCGATCGAGCAATTGAAATTGCTAAACAAGCAAAAATTCCTTTAAAAATTGCTGCCAAAGTCGACCCGGCTGACACGCAATATTATGCTCAAGAAATTAAGCCCTTACTGAATAACGAATATATCGAATACATAGGCGAAATAAATGATGCTGAAAAGCAAGAAGTAATTGGCAAAGCTTTAGCTCTTGTTCACCCTGTAGAATTCCCAGAACCATTTGGCATAGCTATGATCGAAGCAATGGCCTGCGGTACTCCTGTAGTTGGTTTTCGTACTGGGTCTATACCGGAAGTAGTAGATGAAGGCATTACGGGTTTTGTAGTAGATAATATTCCAGACGCAGTAAAAGCAATAGATAAAGTTGCTTCCCTAAGCCGCAAACAAGTGCGTGAGGTTTTTGAAAGACGATTTACTGCTTCACGCATGGCTGAAGACTATCTCAATGTTTACGAGCGTCTTATGGTGAAAGAGAAAAGTAGTAACACGCACTCTATAGAAGATTCTATAGCTGTGTCTTAGTTAGTCTTTATACTTTCACTGAAAGAGTAATGGGACAATGGTCTGAACCCATTATATGTGGCTCAATAGTGGCATTATCTAATTGATTTTTGAGGGATGTCGTTGCATAAAAATAATCGATACGCCAACCTACATTCCGTGCCCGAGCATTAGTCATAGTGTCCCACCAGGTGTAGTGATGCGGGTCTGGTTGAAATAAACGAAAACTATCTTCAAAGCCGGTATCAAGATATTTGTCCAACCATTCACGCTCAATAAGCAAAAAGCCTGAAATTTTTTCATTATTTTTAGGGCGAGCTAAATCAATCGGTTTGTGAGCGGTATTAAAATCGCCACAAACAATTATTTTTTTTCCTTCTGCCATTAAGGCTTTTGCTTTTTCATGGAAAGCAGAATAAAAATCTAGTTTATATTGCAGTCTTTCTGGGCTTGCTTTGCCGTTAGGGAAATAAATATTGAAAAGAATAAAATCGCCATAATCGGCTTGCAATATTCTGCCTTCCTGATCAAATTTCTCAATGCCTATGCCTTCTTTAACTGATACAGGCTCAATACGAGTATATATTGCAACACCGCTATAGCCTTTTTTTAGAGCGTGAGAGAAGTAGCTTTTATAATGCTCTCTTTCGCGCAATTCTGGCGTTAATTGTTCAGCGGCAATTTTTGTTTCTTGTAAGCCAAGAATGTCTGGTTTTTCTTTTTCTATCCAATCAAAAAAGCCTTTTTTGGCAACAGCTCGTAAGCCATTTACATTCCAAGAAGCTAATTTTATTTTGGACATAGAGAGTTTTCGAAGTGTGCGTTTAGGTGTTTTTACTTAAATGTACTTTGTTAAATATGCTTGTTTATCTGAATATACTTGCTTTTTAACTGTACTGGCTGAATGTTTTTGTTTAATGGGTGGATTTAATTGGTGTATCAAGTGCTTCTAAAACGCCTTGGTGAACTATTGCTCCCTCGTGTATATTAACACCGCGGGCAAGCGCTGGGTCATCTAAAGTAGCGCCGTAGCCTGAGCGGGCTAATTTAAGAACAAAGGGTAAAGTGGCATTAGTTAAAGCACGCGTCGATGTCCAAGGCACAGCCCCCGGCATATTAGCGACACCATAATGCACCACTCCCTCATAAAGATAGGTCGGCTTTGAATGAGTGGTTGTATGTATAGTCTCAATGCAACCACCTTGATCAACACTAACATCAATAATTACTGAGCCGGGCTTCATCATTTTAACCATTGCTGCTGTTACTAGCCGGGGGGCTTGTTTGCCCGCAACTAATACCGCCCCAATTACTAGATCAGCACCCCGCAATCTGTTTTCTAGATATTGCTCTATAGAATAAATTGTTGTTACATGACCGCCAAAAATATCATCAAGATAACGCAGTCTATCCAAAGACAGATCGAATATAGTCACTCTCGCTTCCATACCTAGAGCAATTTTCGCCGCATTAGTGCCAACTGTACCACCACCTATAATAATAACTTCGCCACGCGCTACACCTGGCACTCCCCCTAATAAAAGCCCCCTGCCACCATGTGGTTTTTCAAGCAGAGAAGCACCAATTTGTGGTGCCATACGCCCTGCGATTTCACTCATTGGTGTCAGCAATGGCAATTGTCCATTATCTGTTTGCACGGTCTCATAACCAATACAAGTTGCACCAGTCTTTGCCAGAGCCAGCGCTAAGTCAGGTTTGGCAGCTAAATGCAAATAAGTGAAAAGAACATGTTTTTTATTCAGTAAAGGAATCTCGTTATCTTGAGGTTCTTTTACTTTGAGTATGACTTGCGCTTCAGAAAAAACACTGGCCGCGTCGGGTAAAACTTTTGCTCCGGCTAAGCGATATTCTTCGTCAGTGATATCACTGCCGATACCGGCACTTTTCTCAACATACACGCTGTGTCCCTGACTTACCAGCATTCTGGCTCCAGCCTGGGTCAGAGCAACTCTGTTTTCATTATCCAAAATTTCTTTGGGCACACCTATTTTGGCCAACGCAGAATCCCCCAATAACTATGTTTCCCGATTGCTAAATACTATCAGGTTTAACTGTTAGAAATCTTACATAAGGTTTTCCAAAAAGCAATGTTAAGAGACTCCAATAGAGCCAATTTAGCCTTTGTTTGGATAACAATAAGTCAAATACTTATTTGGTTTATAAAGTATTGGAGAATTGCCAGTCTGTCTGGTTGAACTAGAGTAATAGTTTTGTCCATAGCCGCGATAGCGCGATAATTCAGGCAACATTGACGGAACATAAGGCGGCGGTGGCGGAACGAGATAAAATCTGCTGTGTCTTTGCTTCTTGGTGTTATTTGATGCTTGCGCGTCTGGGACAAACAATAATGTCATGATTAAACTAACAGACACTAAGAAAAACTGTTTATTATTTAAACTGAAAAGCATTGTGTCCCATTGTTCTTAAGGATTTATAGACAGGCAAAGACTTAGTAAAAAACGACCGCCTAACTCATCTTACCACGCTCATAAGTTCATCAATCGTACCAAATATTCAAAGTTTAATATTGCGAGCTTGACAGAGAATATTAATCAGAGCAGTCCTTTGCGCTGAAAACCTAGCACTATGGCTTTTAAAATATCTATTGTGGTTAATAAATTGTGACTTAGCAGGGGCATAAGCATCACGCTTTCTAATTGTTCACATTGAGCAAGGAAAGTAAAAGAGAAATTATTGCTTACCACCTGATAAGCGGACATGTGTAAACTATCGGCAAATATTTGTACCGGGGTAGCAGATGCATTTTCATTTGCTTGGTTTAATTGTGGCGCAGTGTGGGCCATTTTTGTTACAGCAGCAACTTTACTTAAAACTGTAGCTAAATCCTTAAGTGCTGAGGAGACAACAACTAAATCAGAAATTACAAATTCGCTTTGACCATTACTCGCTACTTGCAAGTCTTCTTCTTTCAATCTGAAGCCACTTAGGATAGAGAGATTTTGCAGCATAAGCTTATTAATTTCATTTAGCGGATTATTAGCTTCTGCCGATACATTATTCTCACGATCTGCGTTCATCTCATATAAAAGATTGTTTTTAGATTCCCTTATACGTTTAATCGCTATTTCCAGCTCGGTAGTAAAAACATTTAAGCGTTTGCCCCATTGTCCAGTTGTAGATTGTATGTTCGGCATGGCACTGACTTTGAGAACTTTGGCCAATGTGAGAGCATCACGCCGAAGCAATCTTTCAAGGTTTAATATCTCTGGTTCAAGTTCAGCAAGAGCCTGCAAAACGCCTATTTTTGTGGACAGCAAAAATAATGAATCAGCATTTTGATTTAAATTGACCGCTTCCTCTATTTTAACCAGTTTATACTCACCGACTTTACCCCCGAGTATTTCTTCAGCGCGATTTGCCAATACTTCATTTATATTAGTATTGAGAGTGATACCAGAAATTGACTGCAAGGACTCGGCAATGAATTGCTGGCTATAATTATCGATGCGCATTTCTTCACATGCCTGAATAATAGCCTGAGCAGTTTTAGCATCAAAGCTTGTCAATTTGCTATGGGTGAGGGCATAGGCTTGTTTAATATATAGATAGGCTTTGATTAAATGCGGGCTAGTTTGAACGCCTATCCAAAACCACTCGTCTTTTGTTCGAGCTGTGTTTATACCATAATAAGCTCCAGCAGCAATTTGTACTTCGCCTTTTGGGTCGCGCTCTACTCGGAATTGTTCTTTCCCTTTGTCACTCATTTAGAATTACTGCCTATACCGCCTTGAAATGATCCTTGCGTTTTTTATTAGTTCTTATCCTGAATTTTTTTAGTTGCTTTCTCAGAGGATTCCAATAATTTAGCCACATATTCATTGTTTTCTTGCAAAATTTTCATTTGAGCCTTTAAGTCAAGTACTTCGCCTTCCAATAGACGCATATTTTCTTTCAGGCTATGCGCCTCTTGCGAACCTATTTCGCGATATTTGGTTTTAAGTTTTTCGGCATAAGCTTCTGCTAGGGGTCGCCCCATGGCAGCAATCGAAACCACGAGCACGATAGCTATGACAAAAATAAAAGCCACTTCAAAAGCAATCAAATGTTTAGTCCCATATTTCTATTTGGATTTGTATCACGCAAATTGCAATACAACGTGAATCCATGCCATGATACCATCCACATTAAATGCTACTAGCCTAAATTCGACACCTGAAATATTATATAAGTGACATTTAAGAAAGGCGCCTTTTAACAATGGTTTCCCCTCCTGATGATAGTCTGAATGATTCTATTAATACTTCTTGCCTGGAAGTAGATTTAATCGCTTGCTCGGTTTGCGGAGAAAATCTATGCTTGAGAGAGAAAACAATAAATTTGTCTCTGGGCAATACTGAGATAATGTATTGTTTAAATTGTCTTGGCGCAAAAGAAAACAAAAATCCAGAAGAAATATTGGCTAAAATCAAAAAATACATTACGGCGCGCGAATGCTTTTATAAAGAATGGATTAAATACAGAGATGTTTCTTATTGCCCAAAGTCAGAAAGCTGTTTTCCTGATACTTGTTTTGGTAAATAAGGAATGATACAAATTAACGGAACGAAGCCGAGGCAGCGCTTATAATATGACCCATAAGCTTAATTTACGCAGCGTGGCTTGTCCGATGAATTTTGTTAAGACAAAACTCTATTTGGATAAATTAGTGCCCGGCGAAGTATTAGAAGTAATTTTGGATGCCGGAGAACCGGTAGAAAGTGTGTATGCCAGTATTCAGGCAGAAGGACATCAAGTCGATAAACCAGAAATTAAAAATGACGGCAGCTACTTACTCACTATAAAAAAAATTGCAATCTCATTTTTGCTATTTTTTTCTTGTCTGCAATTTTCATCTGCTCTGGCACAAGCTACTGCCCTAAATTCCTTTCCAAAAAAGGCTGCCAATGCAGCTGCTGGGGTTGAGGACAAAAATAATGTCGAAGAGCAGATTATATTAGCCAAAAAAGCTGTTTTACTGGCTCCCACTGATCTGGTGAAAAGATTGTATTTAGCCCGTTTGTTGCTGCGTAGCGGCAATACAAGAGAGTCCACAATAGAGTATTTAAATATTACAGTTTTAAATCCTAAGAGTTTTATTGCCTATCACGAAATACTTCTTGGCAGACCAAGTGTTGAACAAATTAACGAAGCAATTGCCAGACTGAATAGACTTGATGAAATAAAGTCAAAGCAATTAGTTGGCACAATGGTTCTTTCTGAACTATATGAACGCAAGGAGGATTATTATCAAGCTGCACGGGTGCTTGTAGACCTGCAGTATTCACATACCATTCCACAAAAGTATTTAGCACAAATAACAAGCCGCGTTCACGTATTACTGAGCAAGGACAAAGATAGCCGCACAGTTGAAAAAGCTATAGAACAAAAAACAAACGTCGAAGAGGCAGAATTCACTCCAAATACCCCAGTACCTATGCCAGATGTTACTACAACAGATGCTCCGGCGAACAAATTAAGAAATAACAAAGCGATAGAAGGTTATGGACATGCGCAGTTATTGCCATAATTTGTCTTATTTATTGATAGTCATATTTATATTAATTGCTTCATTCGGTTGCAGCTCCAATGTAGAAGCTCCAAAGACAAGTTATTCAGCCGTGATTAAAGACGCGTCAGTTAATAAAGGACTGCCTAGCAAAAACAATGAATCGGAAATCGATTTAGAACAAGAAGCAGTTATAGAAAATAAGTGCCTGGAAGCATGGAGAAAGTGCATAGGTGGTAATAAAAAAGAAGGAATGGCAGAATTAAAGAAACTGAATCAACAATTTCCAAAATCGTCAAGTGTTCTATTTATGACCGGTCAAGCTTTAGAAAAATTTGGTAATAAAAAAGAAGCTATGGCTTATTATGAGAAAGCGGCAAATAATTCAGATTTTGCTGTAATGAGCCTATTTAAAATAGCAGAATCAATGCGCACTACTGGCAATACCGAGCAAGCTACTATATGTTATAAAAAGCTAGTAAACATCGCCCCGCAATTCAGCTTAGCACATCTAGATTTAGCCAAAACATTAATCAAGGCGCACCCGGAAGAAGCCAAACAAGAGTTGAAAACGGTTCTTGAGCTAGATCCAAGCAATAAAGAAGCTAAGGTTCTTCTCAATTCCTATAAAAATCCATGACTGAGTTACAATAGAATTATTGCTGTCCACCTGCTCTTCTAAAATGAATTTTGAGGACAAAATGGCTCAATCTGAATTGGCTGACAAGGGACGACCAGAAAAGGTAACCGAATTACCTGTTAAGGGGTTTGACCACGTAGAACTTTATGTGGGTAATGCCTTACAGGCTGCTTATTATTATCAGCATGGCTTCGGTTTCGATCTTGTCGCTTTTAGGGGACTGGAAACAGGTGAACGAGATAAAGTCTCTTATGTGCTTAAACAACAGAATGTCACTTTGGTTATTACTGGTTCTTTAAAACCTGATACTGAAATTACTGAACATATAAGCTTGCACGGTGATGGGGTGAAAACAATTGCTCTGCAAGTACAAGATGCCAGTGCTGCCTTTTCTACAGTTATTGGAAGAGGAGCTAAAATAGCTATTCCCTATGGAGAACATACTGACGAGAATGGTTTATTTCGCCAAGGTTCTATTCATACGTATGGTTCAACTATTCACACTTTTGTCGAACGACATGCTTACAAAGGGGCTTTTGCGCCTACATTTAAAACAAGAAAAAAAAGTCTAGGTAAGCCGATAGGATTGTTGGCTATTGATCATATAGTAGGCAATGTAGAAGTAGGCAAATTGCCCGATTGGATAGATTTTTATCGTCGTGTATTTGGCTTTCGCATTTATCAAGAATTTGACGCTAAAGATATTAGCACTCAATATTCAGCTCTAATATCCGCCGTAATGACCAATGAAAACACATCAATTAAATTGCCTATTAATGAGCCGGCTGAAGGCCTTAGAAAATCGCAAATTCAAGAATATCTTGATTATTACCAAGAACCGGGAGTTCAGCATATTGCTATTAGTACAGCAAATATTATTGACACTGTCAAAGAGCTTCGCAATAGAGGCATTAAATTTTTAACTGTTCCAAAGTCATATTACGAGGCATTGCCTGAGCGAGTGGGCAAGATTGATGAAAATATAGATGACTTAGCTGTCTTAGGTATTTTGGTTGATAGAGAAGCAGGCGGTTATTTATTGCAGATCTTCACCAAGCCAGTACAAGATAGACCAACATTATTTTTTGAAATCATTCAGCGAAAAGGGGCAACGGGTTTCGGCAAAGGCAATTTTAAAGCTCTGTTTGAAGCAATCGAAAATGAGCAAGCTCACCGTGGGAATTTATAGAGCAATATGAATTCTATTGCTACGACACTGTGGCTGCTATGTATGTTTATCGATGCGCTCGGACAAATGTCTTTTAAGGCAGCAGCGACAAAGGTGACCGATGCTGAAGGCTTAGAACGCTGGAAAGAGATGCTGAGCAATTTTTGGATTTGGATTGGCATCAGTTGTTATGTATTTGAATTTTTTATTTGGATGGCTTTTTTATCTATGGTGCCTTTGGCTCAGGGTGTTCTGCTTAGTTGCTTAAATATAATGACTGTTATGATTGGCGGCAGAATTTTCTTTGGCGAAAAATTGACAGGTAAAAGAATATTTTCAGCTTCGCTCATAGCAATAGGTGTGTCCCTTGTTGGCTGGGGGGCTTAGAAAGATCTTTATGCGTCAATTTTTGATCATTGGCTTTATCATCTTGTTAGCTTTTGACACTTTGTCTCAAGTATCTTTTAAACTGGCTGGCGCAGATACGCATCCTAGCGTGGACTTGGCGTGGATTATGCGCGTTGCTTTAGATAAATGGACTTATGGAGCTATCTTGGGGTATGTAGGTGCATTTGTTACTTGGATGAGCCTTTTGAAACACGCCCCGGTCGGGCCGGCTTTCGCTGCCACTCATCTGCATGTAGTAACTGTCGCCGTAATATCTTTTTTCCTTTTCGGCGAAAGATTTTCGCTCATGCAAATAATAGGTAGTGTTTTTATCATTGCCGGCATATTTGTGCTTGCCTTGGGAAAAACAGACCGACAGATTTAATTGTCGTTCATCACTTGGATTTAATTGATAGCGGCACCTCGTGCATAAAATGAACAGCTTTGTCTTGTTGTGGTGACGAATCATCCCCTGGCAGTGGCTCTTTTTTCCCCGAGGGGTGATGTGTTTGTTCTCAGCCTCTGCGCATAATAAGACTAGTGTAAATGATTTGATATTGGCATGACAAAAGGCTGCCAAATTCTTATTCTATAGCGGGGGCAGATCATATGAAGAATGCAGTAATATTGTTATCGTGTCTGATGCTAGTGGCAGGACAAGTTTTTTATATGGCTGGCTCTGCTAATTCTAACCCCAGATCGTCAAATAATTTATTGGCTCTTGCTCAGCCCATTGCTATTAGAATTCCAAAATGTCCTATTGCTGTTGAGCAACAAGATGGTTCAAGAGAGCAAGAAAGTCAGTATATCAAAGGAGTAACAACCTATGCGCACACTTTCGGAGACTACGAAATAAATTGGCTGGCTAACAATGGCGTAATAATTGGACCTGAAAGTGGAAACGATTTTATCGATCTTGAGAGCGGCAATGTTTTACTGAACCAGGAGCAAGATATTGTTGTCAGCACGCGCGAAGGAAAATTATATATCGGATCTAAAACAACGGTATTCGTGTGCGAGTGTGGCAATACTGTAGTGGTATTTGATTTGGTCCAGTCAAAGCCAAACCAAATATTCGTTGTGGTTGGTAAAGATCGGCTGACTATGAAACCAGGACAAATGCTAGTGTTGACTAAAGATAATATAAACGACTTTGAAAAGTTAGAAGTAACTTGCCAGGCTGTGGTTCACCGCAACGCACGACCATTGAATTTGGATAATGGTGTAGTAAATGCATTCATTGCTAATTTTTCAATTCCTTCAGCCCTGGTAATGATTCAGCCCCTAAACCGATTGATAATTTCCAAGAGCAAAGAAGATAAATTGCTTTTAGAAAGGCTAATGAAGAGTGCCGCACTGCTAGGTGATTTGAGACTGCCAAAACAAACACGAGATACAGTTGCCCTTTCCGCTGAGTAAAATTGAATTTTCTTAAATGGGTTCTTGCCCTAGTTAATTATTTTCCTGCATTTTTATTCTCAATTTGCTCGGCACTATGAGCTTTTAAATAAACAGCGAGGTCTTGATCAAGGCTTGCCCAGGAAATTGTGCGGGCTACTTGGGCAAAGATTGTGTTGATGAGTGGATTTCTGTTTTGGCAGTAATTGAAGAGTGGTTCTAATTCGTTACCGGTATCAAGTTTAAAACTATAGCCGGTTTGGCCGCTCTGAAATATCTTTATGCCACGACTAGTTGTCCATTCTATAGCAGCCTGCCAGAGTCTAAAATAAAGGCTAGACTCGCGCGCAATACTATAATCAAGGCCGATAAATTTATTTATGACTTTATTGCCTACTAAGAAGCAAAGCATGAAAGCAACGATATTGCCTTGATTGGGATGCCGTAATATGACGAAGTATGATTCTTTCTGTTGGGCAATGAGAGAGAAAAACTCTTTATTTAAGCGTTCGAATTTAGTTTTGCCACGCTCATATGTTTGCCAAAACAAAGCAAATATTTCATTGAGAGTTTGTTCATCAGGATTTTGAATAACCGCAGTATCAAAAGAAAATTGTTCTTTGCTACGTTTTAGTTTTTTGAGTAATTTATGGCGATGCGAGCTTTTGAGCCCTTTAAGATAAGACTGCATGCTGGCTTCTTTGAAATGCAGAATAGTGCCAGGATAACTTACCATTTTGAATACCGGGCTATCTTCGCACAAAGTATCTAAGGCTGACTGTGCCGATTGAGGAAAATCTTTCCAAACAACCATCGGTGCTTTTATTTTTCCTGCCTGTTCAAGAACTGCTTTATGGATAGGCTTAACGACCTGAGCAAGAGAAACTTGCGGAATCAGGCCAATAGTACCTTCGTCTGAGCAAGGGGAACCTACGAAAAGAGTGCGCTGGTAGCTACAAGCTGGAATCAATTTGCTGACGACGCGTAATGCTACTGCCACCATATCAGGTGCTATTAATTCAATTGGAACGTCATTTACAAATGCAGGCACTATGCCAATTGGCTTTTCGTCTTCTAATAAAAGACCGTACAAGAATTCAAATTGGTCATCTAATTTGCTGCGCTCCATGACTGAATACCACCAACGTCCTTCCAAGTCTGGAGAAAAACTCTTTTGCCATAAATCGGTTGGTATATCGTCAACTGACTTAACCCATTTGATCTTTATCATTGGTAACCTTGCGCTATATCAAAATTTTTCAAAGCTTGAGCTTTTGCAATCAAGTCAGTATTAATATTCATCTTTCTCCCTGGATAAGCTCGGTCGCACTCGTTTTATGCTAACAGTGTTTCAATGACAATCCCCTATCACTTAAGCCGATTTAACTACAATGTTGATATTAAAGATTAATGCACTCTTTTGTTAGCTCGTGCTAACTTTAGGTCTGACTATCGTAAAATATTTTCGTGGGTTGCCATAGTTTGCAAAATCGAGCGACAGTAGCATTATATGTTGCCACAGCGCTTATACGAATTTGCAATCAAGTCTCGGCTAATACTAGAAGGGCAGTCCTTAAGCAGCTAATGCTAGCTCTATGCTTATATCATCCCAAGGAACAATGTATCGCCCTTCTTTATTAGTAATTATCAACTCCAATCGTGAAAGCAGCTTTATATCAACCTGAATGTTTTTGTAGTCCCTACAAAGGTTTTTAGCTATCTGGCGAGCACTCATGGGTCCGGATTGCCGCAGATAGCGTAATAACTCCATCCGTTTAGGAGACAGGGTGCCAAACAAAGTGGCTTGATCAGTAAAATCAATACGATGCACAGGACCAAATGGCAGTCCGCGCTTGGCTTTCTTACAAGCATCCAGAGTTTCCTTCAATGATTGCTCAAGGGTGGCTACGCCGATTATTAGTTTATGATTTCGTTTCACTTTCGCCCTCTTGCTTTATTTACACCTTCACTAAAATCATGAAAAAGTTTATCTAGTGATTCAAACTTATACGGGAACTCGATTTCCAGATCGTGCACATGGTCTCCTTTGCCGGCCTCATTATCGAACCTTAGCAACGTAACCCCATTAGCAGCACTATAATTGAGTCTATACTTATAACCATGCGATCGCTCCGGCGTGGCTTCTGGTAATTGCCAGACAATAATTTCTAGAATACACCCATCAGGATAATTTATTTTTTTCTTCCGTAAAAGTGTAGCTTTCAAGATTTACTATACCATAGGGTGTATAAAACCGCCAATCATTTTTATAATTAGCATTGCAAGCAGATCATTTCTAAGCCGTGAGAGTTGGATCGCAGCCCTTAACTTCTAAGCAAATTTTTCTACTGGTTTCTATATTAAAGACGTAAATTAGACAAAAAAGTTCAGCAAAATAGATTCAATGTCACTTGCAGATGCTGAGTCTGAATCGTGTTTACAGAAAGGAGTACTTTTAATAAGCCCGCTGGCAAAACACTTAGACAATAGCGCAAAAACAAGCAGAAAAACAAAAATTACCTGGGGCGCGCAACGTTATAACACGTCGCCACCCCAGGCTAGTAACGCAGGCTTGACTATGGTGTGATTTATTTCTCGTCAGGCATCCGAGGATCACACCATTCGATTGTTTTGAAGAAATTCCGAGTCCAGAACGCTCGCCGGATTTCTTCTGCGCTGCTCTGCAAGATCTTTGGGTGCGGCTGGTGGGAGCCTGTCGCTATTAACCGCCCGGGAACGGCTCTCCCCACACCTGATAGAGCTGCTGGAGCAAAGACATGAAGCGTTCAGCTCCATCCGCGGGCAACAATACGTCCGTCATGGAGAGTTGCGCGTCGGCTATGGTTTTCTCCAAATCTGATATCTGGTGTCTGGGTCTCTGGTTCTTGTGTTGTTTAGCCCATCTACCCGCGACGTCCATTAGGACTAATATCATCATTCTAGCCACTCGGTTGGGGCATTTCCGGAGCCAGGAGGACCAGTCACCCCGAGAGTATATGAGAACGGCAAAGCCCATTGCTTGCAGGGCAGTGCGCTCTTCTGGCGACATGCCCTTCGCCAGCAAGGCCAACGGCACGTCGTCGTCAGAGACTGCCACTAGGGTCCGTTTTCCTTGGGCAAACCAACCATGTTTGGGAGGCTCTGCAGGCGGGCCATTAGCTGCGGGGAGACGGTTAATGCACTCTGCCACATCGCGCCATGCCTGCCAAATGAACGTTACCCAGCTTGTTGTCTCGGAGGGCTGCTTGCTAGTTGGTTTCGGAATCGACACTGCACGGTAAAAAGCGACAGCCGCCTGACAGATGGCTCGGAAAACCGAACTGCTCATGCGAATCTCCTTTGGGAAGGGAGAGGAACTTGGACATTTTCTTCTCGTTCTTACAATCAACCACGAGTTTGTTTCATTCCTAATTAGACATGATGCATAGAGCAAAATTCACCCACTTATTGCAAACTAGGCCTATCATTCATTGCCTATGTGCAACGTTGAACCGGGTGCTGCTGTAAATGCATGTTTGTTTACGGCGAGAGAAACTCATGCTTGAAAGAAAGAGATACCTCAGCCTGACAAATTCTTAATAGCAAAATCAAGTATGTCTTAAACGCAGCACTATAGCTCAAAAGCAGCTGACATCAGGCATGCCCGCTGCTTAATCTCATCCGAAAATTGTTTCTATTACTCATTTCTTATGCGGTTCCCAGAAATAAATTCCTTCTTCACATTTGCGCTAGCCTCCGCTAACACTGCACTATTAGCCCCTATTAATCGCATCTTCGAAAGCAACCAGAACTATTTCAACTAAGCCAATACTTTGTCACAACGGCGCCACAAATATTTTGTAAGTTGCTCATATAGTTCTTTTGCTAATACAGAGAGTAGACACCATGTCAGACATCGATCTTTTTGTACTTGGTTGTAAACCTGTTAGACATGCTTTCAAGGTCTTGATGGTTCTAGAACCATATGGTAGGATATGTTGAAGGCTCAACTTTTGCTTCACTTTAAACGTCAATACGCGGATAGCACCATTATGGAAGTAGTGATCTGGAAACTTCCCAATCCAGATAAATATCATCCGCACGGACACAAGTACCGCTTACATTACGGCACACTAGACGGAACCTGCATCGTTAGATTCGATAATGAAAAAAGAAAGGGGGACCACCGCCATTTTTACGACACCGAGAAACCATATTTATTTACCACTATTGATCAATTAACCAGTGATTTCTTTGCCGATATTGCTAAATCTAAGAGGCATAAAAAATGACAACAAAACAGCTACTGATAGCCGTTAGAAACGATCAGCAAGCTGCTGATGAAATCATTCATACGTGGCATCGTTCAGAAAAAGGTTTAGCTCCTGAACAGCCTCTCCATAGGCTTTATTTTGATGATGTGGAGACCTTGTGGAAGGCTTTGACTTATAGGCGAATGTACCTTCTTCAAACACTTAGACAAGCAGGTCCTTTAAGTATAAGAAAGCTTGCAGCAACGCTTAATCGAGACTATAAAAATGTACATTCGGATATTGCTAAGCTTAAGGCTCTTGGGTTAGTTGAATTAGACAAGAACGATCGTTACTTTGTACCCTGGGATTTAATTGATCTACAAATTCCTTTGACGGCAGGACTTAGTGCATAACATATAAAAGCAAGCAATTCACATTAACATACCCAGTTGCTCCATGATTAGCCCCGCCTGGGTTTGTCATTTGCCAGAAATAACCAAGTAGGTTAATATGGAAAAACGCAAGCCTAATTATCCGCTGCCAATTGTACAGGCTCTGGCTAAAGACTGTAGTCTATCTGCACTTTTGGGGAAAGTTAATTCAATAATAGTCAGCGTCGGTTTTTTAAACACTTAAAATAAAAAACAAAAAGCACAAAGAATCGATTGTTCCGAAGACGCGAAACATAATCTGTCATTGACCCCATGCTAGCGTGAAAAAACTTAAGGCGACGACCGGATCGACTGCCGACCGAGTGGTCGCCTTAAGTTACTGCCTTTTATAGGCTACGCTACGTCATCTTTCCTCTCCACTTGAACTTAATCAGGGTTTCTTAAATCCCTGATAAATACTTACGATGTGCTCCTTATCGCAGAACCATCTCTCGAAGCGGTATGCGTGATCCTGTCGCAGGCGCGCCTCTTGGTGGTAGGAGATTTTGGTGGTTACCATCACGTCTAGCGCTGCGCGAACCAGGTCAGCAGCGGCCAGTTCGGGGTTTTTCTCCAACTGAAGCTCAAACCATTCGTCACCGTCACGCGTCAGGTCGAACTCCATGCGTATCTCTACTTCGACTTCAACCTGTTTTGCAAGATTCTGGTTTTCAGGAATTTTACCTTGCAATTCCCGACGCTCAGCCGCAGAGAGTGAAGACAAATATCTCTTCAGAAGCTTCAAAGCCCGTTGCTTCAAGCTCTTTGTCTGTGCCTTCCAAGCTCTCTCTTCGCCCGTCTCCGGGCCCTTTGTCTGTGTTTCCAGTCCCTCTGTCATTCCCTTCAAGCCTGCCTGCGCCTTCGCTTTTCGCTGTGCCATGTTAGGCCGTCCTTTCAAAAAAACTCGATCTATCAAAACGTACCTGCAACGGATCACGACCGATTGTCTAGTAACACTCAAGCTGTCACTTGCAAGGCAGTGATTGAGACGAGTCCCGGTTCAGATGGCGGCTGCTCCCCTGGGCCCAGCTTTTCTAGGTCAGATTGATACTGTTCATATATTGCTGCAAGCGTCTCGAAGACGCCTCGCATGGGCCAGATAGTGCGAAGAAATTCCGCCGGCAACAGCTGTCGAAGCTGTTCAGGCGACATTTCTTCGCCCTGGCCACGGAATTTGTCGAAATAGAACGCTAGCTGGTAACCTAAGCCGATATAGAGCTCAATCCACAGATTTGAGATCTGGGACTGAACTGTAGAAGCCAACTGCGCGGTGGTGCTGGCTAGAGCCTCTAAATCGACTTGCAGCGGTGCTTGCTCCAATCTCTGATGTTCTGGATTTTGAATACCCTCATTTTCATCAGGCGGCTGAGTGTCGGTTGTGAAATCGATGAGCCAGAGCTCTCCGTTTTCCAGTCCATGCCGCATCAAATCCACCGAGTACCGGATGTAGAAGATTTGATGTTGGAGGGAAGCCGCTTCTCTCGTATCGGCCGGCAAAGTCAACCAGAGCTCGGCTAGACCACTCAGTTGGTGTTGGAGCTCAGTCATTTTTGGATA
>JABDBL010000038.1 GCA_013288645.1 Candidatus Melainabacteria bacterium | reverse complement strand
GGACCGAGTGGCGCAAAGCGAATGAGTGGCGTCGGCCGGTTACCAAGGATGCTGTGCTCCAAACATTCCGCCAGGCAGGGCTGGAGGCCGCTGCCATAGAAGATCAAGATGAAGATGACAAAGGAATTGCCGATGATCTCGAACCTGCTGAGTTAGTGCTGCGGTATCGGGATCATTTACTGGCAGTTTGCAAGACTACTCAAGAACTGAGCGATCGTCTTGATGAACTGTGCTCTCTCCATGGACGGATTGCCCGGAATTCGAAAGACTGCGGAGCCGAAGTGGTCTGGCAAGCGATCGAACAGATGCCGTTTACAGACCTTGGCAAATCGAAGTCCAGCCTAGCAGAATTACCCGGATTGCAGGCGGATTTCGGTCGTTTCATATCCCATCTTGATAGAGGGATGTGGATGACAATACGGCTTCGCCTCATGCCATCGCGAAAGGAAGATTCTAAGCAATTTGCTACTGGACCAAATACTGAAGGAGGTGAGGGAATAGAAGTCAGATGATTTTGCCAGAGCATTGCAATCCTCTGGTAAGCCTCAGTCGCCGGAAAAGAAGTGGTGAGCGCGGGGGTGTCAATTGTTTCCATTTACTTCAGACGAGGTAGAAGTGCTCCTCTACTGAGGTGCTACTTTCTACCTCGTCTATACTTTTTGTAGCTTTTCGTCTTTTGTAGCGGCTTCGTTTGCATTTATTTGTGCAAAGGACAGATGTCATGTCAATCTGATAGATTTAGTGTTCTGGAGAAATGTTTATGTCATTAGTGACCCAAAATCTATCTGTCGCTGAAAGAAATTCATCTGTTGCAGAGATACGCAAGCTTATTAACGATAAGGAACGCATAAGTCGTGGACAGGCTAAATGGTTATGGCAAAATGCAAATGATAATGAGCTTATAGAGTTAGCCAGTTTAGTTAGGGCACGCTACCACAAGCCTGACGAAGCTACATATTTGCTCATGCGCATAATTAATTACACCAATATTTGTGTAGCCAAATGTGATTATTGTTCTTTTTATAGATTGCCTTTAGCAAAAGACGGCTATGTGCGAGACAAAGAGTGGATATTTGCCAAAATTGATGAATTGGTGGCATTGGGTGGCGAGCTTTTTGCTTTTAATGGTGGTTTTAATCCGCAGCTCAAAATAGATTATTATCTGGATTTATTTGGCTCTATTCGGCAAAAATATGGGGACACAATAGAATTTTATGCGTTGACAGTTGTCGAGCTCCTTTATATTGCTCGCCTGAGTAAGCTGTCTTTGCCACATGCATTGGCTTTACTTAAAGCTGCTGGCGTACGCTGGATAACTGGAGGCGGGGCAGAAATTTTGGCTGATAGTTTTCGCTTAAGGCACAGTCCGCTTAAATATACTGTGGCTGAATATATGGATGCTCAAAAGGAGATATTAGCGGCTGGGCTCAAAACCACGGCAACAATGGTAATCGGTTTTGATGAAAGCATTGATGAAAGGTTAGATCACTTAGAGACCATTCGCCAATTTCAAGACCAGCACCCAGACGGATTATTTAGCTTTTTGTCTTGGACTTATAAACCATATAATAATGAATTAGGTGGCCACGAAATTAGCGGCGAAGAATATTTGCGACATTTAGCGCTATGCCGTATTTACTTGGACAATTTCAGACATATTCGGGCTTCAGTGTTAACCCAAAATGCTAATGCTTTGCGGGGCTTGAAATATGGTGCCAATGATTTTGATATACCATGGGAAGATGAAGTAACACAACTGGCTGGTGCGGTAATTGAACGTGATGTGCAGCGCATTTTAGGCTACGCTCAAGCAGAAGGTTTTAAAACCATTGCTCGTCATGTGGCATCAGGGAAGAGTCCAGTTAGCTAATGAAAGTCCTTTTGCTAAACTCAATGTTATTTGCGCTTTTGTGGGGGGACGACTTTGCGGGCAACCATAGAATCAGAAGGGATATTGAGGCTTTTGTTGGCTAAATTGATAAATTCTTGCCACGGTTCAGCTGTGCGAGACAGGATAATATTGCCTGTATTGGGGTCTTTGCAAACATAGACTTCCTTGCAATCAAAGTGAAATGCTTCTGGTAGACATACTACCTGACTGTGTCCATTTATAAACAAACTGGCTAACTGGTGCATCTTCTAAAAGCCCGGTTGAACAAGGTTAAAGGGTAATTTAGTAAAGTATATAACAATCTACACTCAAGTCAAGAGGCTGTATTCAACAATGGATTGTGGGCTATCATTCACCAATATTTCACGTGCTTCGGCTACTAAATAGAAAGAACCGCAGACACAGATAATGTCATCAGGCAGCAGTTCTTCGCTGGCTGCTTCCAATGCCTCGTTCATATCGATTGTACAAACTATGTGTGCTCTGTTATCGCAAGCGAGAATTCGTTCGCTAATTTCTTGGGTTGACATAGAACGGTAGCTTTTTGACTTAGTGACAATAATTTTTCTTGCTTTGTTCTTTAAAGCGAGAAAAATATCTTCCAAGTTTTTGTCTTGATTTAGACCGAGAATAAAAAGTACCGGTCGTTCTGGAAAAACATTTTCCAAGGTTTGTGCTAAAGCTAATGCTGAATCTCCATTGTGGGCCCCATCAAGCACAATGGGGATGGAAAAATGCCAATCGTTCTTGGTAGAAGGATTGGGCTCAATTATTTCAAAACGTCCGGGCAAAAAGGTAGAAGACAAACCTTCGCTGATAGCTGCTTCTGTTATTTTATATCCTTTATCTTGCAGGGCATAAGCGAGCGTTAAAGCAGTGGCGGCGTTCTCAATTTGATGGGCTCCGTGCAGTTTGATTGATGAAGGGAGACTTGTTGCGGTAACTGAAATGAATTGTGATTGTTTTTCTAAACAAACTTCTTGTATGATTTTTTCTACTTCGGGATCTTTTTGTTTGGCTAATATAGTTAGACAATTAGGCATTATAATACCTGCCTTAATTTCTGCAATCGCTTTTCTAGTTGTGCCAAGAATAGCAGTGTGTTCGAGACTAATAGGTGCAATTACAACAGCTTCTTTTTTCTCAAACACATTAGTTACATCATCTTTGCCACCTAAACCTACTTCTACTATTTGCCAATCTATAGGCGGTTTAGCTTTGCTAACAAGATAGAAAAAAAGAGCAGTTAAAATGCCAAAAGTAGACATTGTAGAAAATTTTTCGTCAAATTCTTCAATATATGGCTGAAGTTCGGTAATGCCTTGAGCAAAAAAATTTTCTGAAATGGGCTGCAAATTAAAAGCCAGACGTTCTGTATAGGAGTGTATATGGGGACTAGTAAATAGAGCAGTCTTAAAGCCGGCTTTTTGCAAAATGTTAGTGATAAAAGTGGACGTACTACCTTTGCCTTTAGAGCCAGTTACGTGAATTGTTTTGACAACATTTTGTGGATTGCCAATGGATTCTAGAAAAGCCAACATATCCTTTAAAGGCATTCTTAAATTGCGCGTTGGTTTCTTACCAGGTAAACCCCGCTCAAAATCAGGGAATGATTGTAAAAAGGCGATTGCCTGTTCGTAATTCATATTTGTGCTTTCTTAAGGATCACAATTTTACTGGTATAAAGGAAGTGTAGCGCGGCAAGAAGAGTGTAGTGAGGCAAGAATTTAGTAAAAACGTGCAAATAGAAATAAAAAAAAATCAAATAGTAATCGAATTTACTGAAGAAGAAACCCACTTTATTAAGCAAAAAGGTTGGGGACTCTGGAGTCGAAAATATTAGCAATTATATTAAAGGAAAGCTAGTAAAGGCGTTATCTATGGAGGGTTTAGGAAATGATGCCAGTGCAAATGTTGGCAAAGACTTTAGTCTAAACAAAATAAAGAATGTAACTGCGGAGTTAAAGAAGAGTAATTATAAGTCGGATAAAGCTGTCGTGATTGGTGACAATCCTTTGAAAGAAGACACGTCCGCAGAGACAAGCTCATCTCACAAAGAATTAGTTTCGGCTGTTCCTCAAAACGATACGAGCCAAAGTGATATTGCTGATGAAACAGCAGCAGAAATTGGTGACGAATTGCTGGCCGATTTACTGGACAAAGACTTGCTTAAAGGACATCAAAAACCTAAAAAAGATGGCAAATCTTAGCAAAAATCTGCCAAAAGCCTCACTGGGCGGCTTTTCTACTTAGATTAAATTCTTAGTACCTAATGGGAATTCCACCATGATCTTGGGTTGATTAGATAGGTAAGTAGTTCTAGGATGTATGCATTAGAAATGTAGATGGCTTAATAAACCATTTTACAAGCAAGACCAAAACTTAATATTTTATAGGAAAAGCCGCTTTAAAGGCGGCAAGGTTAATAAGGGGAAAGAAAATGGTTGCAGTTCCAGAGTTTGTAAATGAACAGCCAGAACTTCCAAATGAAAAAGGATCGGAAGCGACTAGTTTGCAGCAAGATACGAATTTCGATTCGGTCAATAGGGGTGATTTAGATATTGCTTTTAATGGACAGGATGATTCTAGTGCCAATGCTTTACTAGGCGATTTAAAGTTAGGCGATGCTACGGCTAACCCTGTAGTTAATGAGGCTCTAAAAGATGGTTCTGGCGCGACTAACCCGGTAGTCCGGGAAGCTCTAAGTACATACAAAGACATAGCTAGAGTGTCGACAACAACTGAACTTGAGCAAGCGCTTAGCATGCAGAGAAATACTATTGTTGCTATGGAAAGTAAAGTTAATGGCCAGCAAAATGTGATGCAACTGGCTGACGATAAACAGCAAGCAGATAATTTGCTTAAAGCCAATAGTTATTTTGCTAATGGCGTGTAAGCTGTTTTAATAATCAAAGCTTCAACAGAGAAAAAAACTTTTGCGACAAGTAATTTTCTCTGTTGTTTTTAGAAGATAAATACGTTTTTAGCTGGCAAAGTAACAATCTCGCCAAGCATGACGATATCAGCGGCGGAAACTCTACCTGTGCTGAAAGCGGCGGGGAATTTAACCCCGGAGATTAAAGTCGCCCAATGGTCTAATTGTGTCTAGCTAAATATAGCCAATATTCTTTTGCTGGCTGGCGGGCGGTAAGATACGTAAACGACGCATTGGCTCATCACCGACGCTGCGGCTACTTAAATTGAAACGCTCAACCAGTTGATGTTGTAGACGACGGATGTAGGAGCGTCGAGGAGCTAATTCGATTGGCTCTTGTCTATCCATAACATTTACAATTGCTTGGCGCGCTTCTTCTAAAGCTACTTCTGTTTCATCAACATCGTTTTCTATGTCAACTGCGCCTACTTCAGTATCGAGATGCAATGCTTCACGTAAGGCTTTTTGTAATTGGGGCAAGCTGTTGCTTTTGACTACATAAATAGGCAATTGTCTGGCTTCCGCTAATGAAAATATTTTAGCTCCGGCGCGGGCATAGCTACGCAGAGCTAAAATAGCGTCGGCTTCATCAATTGTCTTAACTACGTCTACTGCCATTTGCATTGTTTTAACTACTCTTTCCAGTAATCCTTTACTTACAGCATATGGGTAAATTTTCAAGTGACTGTCCGAAGGGACTGTTGACCAATCGCCTTGAGTTACTAGTGCCCCCTCATTCTTATTAGCTGATGAATCAATTGTGGACTGTACCACCGAGAATTTGCCGGTGCTGTCGTCACGTTTTCTAATTTCTGGATGAATTTTCCAGCCACGTAAGAGTTGGTCGACCGCTTCGCCGACATTGCGATGTACAGCTAATGTTTGACGATCGAGAATTTCAATGCAAATTTCAAAAGTAGGCTGATTGGCACGCTCAAGGATTGTTTTTTGTGTGCCACGTCGGCGCGCTTCATCATCGCCGAGGGTTACAGTTTGAATGCCGCCAATAAGATCAACAAGTGTGGGGTTCTTAAGTAAATTCTCGAGGGCATTGCCATGGGCTGTTCCGATAAGCATTACGCCGCGTTCGTTAATAGTGCGGGCAGCAGCAGATTCTTGTTCTGTACCAATCTCATCAATAACTATTACTTCTGGCGTATGGTTTTCTACCGCTTCAATCATCACAGCATGCTGCTGTTCTGGGCGAGCTACTTGCATGCGGCGAGCACGTCCAATAGCTGGATGGGGCACGTCGCCATCGCCAGCAATTTCATTAGAAGTATCGATAACAATTACGCGTTTATCTAAGTCATCAGCTAGAACGCGAGCCATTTCACGCAATTTGGTTGTTTTGCCAACACCAGGGGGACCTAAAAGCAAAATTGATTTGTTTAGCTCAACCAGATCTCGGATAACATTAATAGTGCCAGAAATCGCGCGTCCTACACGACAAGTAAGGCCAATTATGTGACCAGACCTATTACGCAAAGCAGAAATTCGATGCAATGTGCGTTCAATGCCGGCACGATTGTCTGTAGTAAAATCCCCCACTCTGTCAATCGTATATTCTAAATGGGCTTCTGTAACGGGCGTCTCTAATAAAAAGGCACAGCGACGATCCAAATAACGCGCTTCTGGTTGTCGTCCTAAATCTAGAACGACTTCATAAAGTGCATCAGTCTTGCCCTCTAAAGGCTTGCGGATATCCTCAGGCAGGCAGGCTAAGAAAGATGATAAATCGTCAGCAGGTGGAGAATAATCCAGTTGGCCGGTCTCGCTGACAGTAACTTTATCTTTATTAGAGCGGTTTGAAGCCATGACTATAGTTTACCTCAGACATTATTAAATTGACTATCTGTTTTTACGATCCGGACGGATTTTATGTTCTCGAATGCTAATATCTCTTCGGTTATACGTTGCCCTGGCACGAGAATTGCCCAACCGGGTGGACAGGGTGCAAGACATTCAGCAGAGATTTGTCCTATAGCTTCTTTTGTCGATACTATATGCGATGGCATAAAAAAGGCTTTTCTGGGGTTCATGGCTTGATCTATTTCTCTTGGTTTACTTATTGATTCTTTAGGCTCACCATTGTTTGAGGATAAGGGCTTGGAGTCTTTAGGAAGGACAGCAATAATTTCTTTTAAAGCCATTTCTAATTTAACTATGTCACTTGTTTGTGATCCAATACCCAGTAAAAATAAAAGTCCTAGTCCGGCGGGCATTTCTGGAAAAATGCCTTTTCCAATTAATAAATCTTGCAATTTTTTTGGATCATAATCTTTGTGTTTGATCAAAAAATGAGTTAAGGCATTCCCGGAGTGTGATTCATACGAAGACAGATCAATTGTTTTGCTAAAAAAATCTTTTATTCTTTTACCGAGCTCTTCTACTCGATGTATTTGTTCTTGTGCTTTGCCACTGCTGAGCGCTAAGACGAGTTTGTCAATGGCTCCCATGAAAATATAATTGGGGCTGGAGCTTTGAATTAAATTCATACAAGCACGTAATTCGGATTCAGAAAAGCCGTATTCCTGTGCCCCCTTTTTACTTATATGAACAAGACCTGTCTGTGTTGGGCACGATAAGGTTTTGTGCAATGAATGAATAACAATAGAAGCACCTGAGTCGAGAGCCGCTTGTTTATTTTGCTCAGTCCAGTAAAGATGTTCTCCCCATGCTTCATCTACAAGAAGTGGGATTTTGTATATACTGCAAATGTCGGAGAGCCATTCAATATCTGCTAGTGCGCCAGTATAAGTCGGGCTGGTGATAAACATGCCAGCTATTCTCACCTTGCAGCTTGTTACGTTTTGGTTTTTTGCAAAGAGGTCTTTGAGCATTTCGGATAATTGTGCGGTATCCGGCGCACCCCATAAGCCCCATTCTGATTCCCATTTCGGTTCAAACCAGATGGGCTCAAGTCCGCTTAGGACAAGACCATGAATAACCGAGCGATGGCAATTGCGGGGGACAAGCAAATGAGTGCCGCGGCCAACCAGCATTAAAGTTGTGGCGATTATTCCTGCTGTAGCACCGCTGACTGAGAGAAGAGTCGATTGAGCACCCCAGGCTTCTGCTGCCCTTTTCTCTAAACCCTGAATGACACCAGTTGGACAACCTAGCTCATCAAGTCCAGGTAATTCGGTTAAATCGTATTTTAAGGCGGGCAGGGCTGTGAAAGAACCATCAGACTGCCAGGCATAGCCTTTATGTCCTGGGGTGTGGAAAGAAGCTTTCTCTTTGAAAACATGTTCTCTAAGAGCATCGCTCAAAGACAAAAATGAAGTTTTTATTGAAGATGGCAACTTTTGTTAAAAGGCCTCGTCTTGGTGATTTATAAAGTAGTTTAACTTCGCATGCGCATCAATAAGAGTGGGCATAGTATAGCACGCTAATAGCCAGTCAAACTGAGCTTTTGCATAGCAATCGGCTTGCTTGCCAATATATTAATGCTATAAAAACGACGAGCAGAGCAACATATATAAGCGATCCAATAATGCTAAAGAGATTGACTTACTATATAGTAAATGCCTAGTTGGTTCCTCATAAGGCTAATTTATGACTGAAAAATCCAAAGCGGATTTAGTGATACGCAGGGCTGTTGCCCAAGATATTTGGCCTGCGGCAAAAGTCCACGAGTTGGCATTTCCCCGCCAAACGTTTTCTCATGATTGGCTCGATTGTGTGTTTAGATCCTTTCCCAAAAGCCAATTGTTTGTTGCAGAGCGAGCTGGTGAAATCGTGGGGCTAATTTTTTGGACCGAAAAAAGTGGTTTTCGCAAAGAGGCTGTAGTGGAATTGGAACAAATTGCTGTGCATCCAAACAAGCAGAGCATAGGAATAGGCACTCAGCTCATTATGCAATCATTGCCTTTGGTGGCCGAGAAAATTGCTGAACGAGGAGCCAAGTTAGGGCATGTTCTGATAAACACAAGAGTAGATAATTATTCACAAGAACTGTATAGAAAAACTCTAGGGGCTCGTCCGGCTGCAGTTGTATCGGGACTATTTACAGCAGATGAAGTATTTATGGTGGCCCATAATATAGATCTTGCTAAATTGCAAACAAAAAATATGCAAAAGTCAAAATAATGTGAGTTTGATTAAACAAAACGTCTTTGCATGGTGACTTTTGCGTCTGGAAAGAGCAAAAAAATGAAGAAAAGAAAACGCCCGACGGGACGCACACGGCGCCATTCGTCGGGCTCTCTCTTACGCCTCGGGACCTTCAATAAACGGTATAAGTACATGGTCCGTTCGACGGCGGAGCTGGGCACAACGGCTTTGAGGTTGAGGCGCATGGGTTGCTCCGTGGTTGAAGGAAGGGTCAAAAGAATAGATCGGTCATCTTAGGCTTGTTGATAGCCTTGTTCTCTGATCGGGATTGATCTGCAGCCGCAGGAGCCACTTTTTCACCTTTTGGTTTGGGATGGAGCGCAGTCCCTCGACTTTGAAGCCGAACCTTGCCATGTAACGGACAGACCTCGAATCAACAGACAAGGTATAGACTACGGCAGGCAGTCCGGTAAGAGTGGCATATTGTTGTGTGACATCGATTCGATGTTGAATCATCAATGAATCGATGCCGCGCCCTTGGTGATCGGGGTGGACAAGGTCTCCGGCAAAAAAACCGCAGAAATAAGGGTCTCTCTCGGAGAACTTTCCCCTTGTGGCTATTTGGAGATATTCTGGGACGATGCCGCAGATGCCCACAAGCTTTTTGGTGGCGGTGCGTTCCCACGCCAGATAAATCTGGTGTAGCTCTCTATATACAATAGCTGGTCGGCGATCGATGCCGTTTTCTTTCAGCCACTTTGCATAAGTGGCCGGGTTTTTGCAAGCTCTTTCCAGGTCGAACGCATTTAAATATTTGGTAAGCACAGAGGGCCTGAGAGTAGTGCTTGCAGTAACTGTTGTAAAATCCAAATCGGCGATAGTTAATTGTGTTTGATGCATGCTGATTCCCCTCTATAAAAGGACCTGTGACTAAAATTCAGCAGAAAATACGATGGCACTGACAAACGCGGGCGGGGTTGCCACCACCCGCGCTGTCAGAGATGCTTTGCGGTAAGGACGCTGATCGGAGCCGAGGGCGTCCCATGGTTTCAATGGTCTTCGGCAGGGCGGTAGACCTGGGTGTACAAGTCCGTATTGCCGTAGTTTTTTGTTTGCACACGACCGCCGGGGAACTTGATGAATCCCAGATTTTTCAGGAGGGTTGAATTGATCGATGTCCTGTCGACGGACAAAGCGAGGCAACGCGGCTCGCCGGCGTCGCTCGCCCATTCTTTGGCCCTGCTGTTTAGATCTGCGAACATAAGCTCAGGCAGACCCCTTCCGGGGATGACGGTGGCGAGGAGGAGGAAATCGCCCACGAAACCATCGATTCTGGGCTCAGGGACTTGTAGTCCATCGATGCCCACGCAGTATCCCCCAACGAGGATGCCTCTATGGTAGAACAGCCGGCAGCCGTAAAAGGGATGCTTGCTCATTTTGTCCCGGGCACGGTAATGGTCTAGCACCATGCGCAGACTGATCACTGCGCCTAGGGGTGGTGATTCATTGCCGTGCAGGAGATTGAACGAATTTTCGGCGAGGGTGAACAGATCCGAGTCGTTGGTTCTCGAGTCGTAGAGTCCCACGCTCAGTTGATCGAGCGTGAAATAATCCGGGAAGCCGATCATCTGAGCAACGAGAGTATCGGGATTCATGGCAGGCGACTCCAGTGGGAGGTTAGACAGTCGTCTCATCCGGCAACAACAACCGGATCTCGACCAGAGACAGCGTTAACGTATTGATAATGCGCAGACGTGCTTCTGGTAGAGATATTCTTGTGATGAAGAGAATGAGGGACAATGGTTATTGAATAGGACTATAGGCAAACGCAGGCAGTGTTGCCACCACCCGCGCCGCCAGCTTGTTGATGACGGATATGCCGCTGGGCCATAAACCCCATGGCGTTAGGACTCATCTCTTGGTCTCGTACCTCCGGGTGTAGAGGGTGGTATTGGTGCCGTAAGCACGGGTGCGCACGCCGGTGGCCGCGGTCTTGAAGTTGTGCTTTTCCAGGACCTGCCGTCCGAATGCGCCCTTGGAGACGTAGAACCCCAGGGTAACCGCGCTGCGCACGGCGACGGACCACGCCATAGCCTGGGTTTCGGCGTCCTTTAACATGAGCTCGACCAGGGTGCCTGGATTTTCAAGGCAGGTCGGGACGAGCAGGTTGTCGAGGTACGCAGTTGGCGGGACTTTGAGCGAAACGTTCTGAGCGTCCAGGACAATCCCGTAAGTAGCGACGAGCACCGACTGGCTAGCGCTTGTGTAGAAGGCGAGTCGAGTGCCGAGCCGCGCGCCTTCTGGGAGAATATAGCGCTTTTTTCGCTTGCGAGTGAGGAGCCGCTCGGCGCGGAAGATCTGGGCCGCAGCGGTTTTTGAGTCGAACGGGCCCGAATGGGCTGGCGTGCAGCAGAGACGGGACAGTTTCCACATCTGGTCTCCGAACTTGGGGTCATACTTCTCGAATTTGATCTGTTTTGGGTCGAAGTCGTTTGGGAGCAAGGGGGTTTCAGGCATCAGTGGCTCCTTGGGATATGGTCCGGATGTAACGAATTGAACGCGAACGCTTATCCAGCAGGCACGCTGCAGACTGTCGGACACAAAGAACGGACGATTTTGCCGCGGGCTGGCGCGGGGAGCGGTGTGCTCGCCCGCACCGCCGGACGAAGGAGTTAGCTGTATTGGTAGCGTAAGCAAACGCGAGGACGCTCGCGCTAACCCGAACCGATCACATTGTGGTGACGCGCAGATTCAATCTAGCGCATCAGGATTGCGCCTCTAGAGCGCAATCCCGTAGGGCTTGGAGAGGACCGTGACGTTGCTGAAGCGCACGCTCTGCGCCCTTTTGGCGGTAAGGACGAACTTGTGATCGCCCATGAGACTTGTTGCGGTGGTCTCTTTGCCCTGCCCCAGCAGGAGTGCCAGTCGGCGCGGTTTTTTCGCTGCCGCTGCGAACGTGTCGGCCTGTCCTTCCGCCCGACCAAGCAACAACTGGAACAGTCCACTTCTGGCGCCCGTACCCTTGCGCACGAACAAGTCGCCGATGGCGGCGTGGAGCTTGGTCTCGCCGATCTGCGAAGGGTTGGGCAGGGTGATGCAGTAACAGCCGATGTAAAGACGCCCCTGACCAGGAGTGTCGTAACTGGCCAGCCAGGCGCCGAAGAAGGGATTGCCGCTAGTGGCGTCCCTGGCAGCGGTGTGAGCGTTCGTCACGCGCTCGGAGAGATCCTTTGCACTGGGTGCGGTGCCGTCGAGAATGTGTACGCAGTCGCCGGCCAATTCCAGCAAGTCCTGCCGATGGATTCTCGGGTTGAGAAGTTCGAAGCGCAGATCTTTTGCTTGGAACTTCTCGGGGAATCGGGTTGGCGGGGCGCTGGCTGCGCCCGCAGACGAATTGTACATGGGTGTGAACTCCATCAAAGGACACGCGTCAACTCATCCGGCAACAACCTAGCCTCACCAGAGACGGTGCAATTTTTCGATGCTGCGCACGCGCGGTTCTGGTAAAGGCTACTCCTGTTACGTAAGAGAAATGAGTGACAATATAAAGCTAAGGGAACTCAACAATTGCCAGCAAATCTTGGCAAGGCAAATACATATCAATCTAAATGAGCCAGAGATATGCTTGTCTCGATGGCTGTAAAGGTAAAGAATAAAAAGGATATTACATTTCCAATAAAAGTTAATGACAAGTAATCAAAATGCTGTCATTAAAAATGCTTGCACAAACTTAGCGAAGCTCCGCTAACAAGTTACCAAGTGAAAGCGGCTTGCAAAGCGGAACTTGGTTCTTGAGATCCGGCGAACACTCAACTATGAATGTCGTCTTCTTTGAATTTTTGAGGCATTCTTTTTTAGATAAATACACTCCTTTGTTTTATAAATAGTCCAGCAATTCATCTACTGAAGCAACGGAAAAGTTTTGGCCAAAATCGAAATTTTTTTCTTCGGGGTCTACCAAAACAGAAATTAAGCCGGCTTTATGGGCCTGTTCAATATCCTGATGTTTTGCCCCTACATAAAGTATTTCGTTGGCACGAAGACCTAAGAACTTTTCCAAATCTATAAAAGCTGAAGGGAGAGGCTCAATAGCTGTTGTTTTAATTCCCTTTTCTTTTAAAAATGATTGCAATGACAAAAAATAGTCCGGGCGCACTTTGGTATAGGGACTCAAGACATTAAGGTCAAAGCCAACAGCTTTTATATTTGCCATTATTGCTAAACAATTACGTGCCGCCATCGCAAACATTCCTATACAGAGGAGGCAATTAAAGCATCAAATCTTAGTATTTGCAGAGTGCGAACGATTCGCACGTAGCATTCAAATAAGACAACTGTTCAAATAATACAAAGTGCGCGAAATCCAACTAGGGTATGGGATCTGGCGATTAGCACTAAGATCAGATTGTCTAAAGGTGTATTTAATGGGGCACAAAGGATTCAACAATGGCTTCGCATTGGCGCTTTGTTGGGAATTTTTAAGGCAAAGGCGAGAACTAATTATTCGTGAAAGACGCAGGTACTCTGTATTCTTAAAGGCGTGAGACAAATTGGTGCTGAGCAATGACCGTATTAAGTTTGTGGTTTGCCAAATCAGAAACAGAATCTTATGAACTGGAAAAGACACTGTTTACTGGTAATCCAATTGTTGCTGAAATTATTGCGGTACGGGGAAAAACAGCCGGTGCGTATAAAGGGGCGGGTACATTTCAGTGGACGCCTGGTGTTAAGGCTCTGGCAGTAGTATTTCTTGTAGCTTTAGTCCGAAAGCTTAAAGGCACCAAAACATTGCTGCCATTGATTGAGGGTGAAAGAGGTAGTTTGGCGTCGTCCCTTGACTATGCTCTAAACAAGCAACCCGAATGGCTTTTCGATATGTTTGGTGCTGATGAAAAAAGCAATTCTTATTTGCGACAATTATTGTTGCGCAGTAATTCGGGTAGAAGGAGAAGTGGACCAGTCAGTATTTCACTTAATGAGCAGGTTTTGCCGCCGGAATCAATCAAGGTGTATGTAGGTGATGTCTTGATCCAAGATGCTTATACATTGCAGCGAATGTTCTTAGCAATTATGAGTTCAGACAATGGGCAAGAATCTGAACAACCAGAGGAGAAAGATAACTCTCTTTATCGCGGTGGCGAGGTAGGTAAATCGGCAAGTGGTGTTTACAGTCATACGTTCGGGTCTACTGAGGAGGTGGGTTTTCCGAGTATTATGCGCGTTAGTGAGGGAGACATAAACGACATTTATGAATATGAAAGAGAGCACTTAGCCAACAGCCATGCAAACAAAGAACGTCTAGGAGAATGGCTCAGGCACGATCCCAATAATTATATGTGCATAAAGGAGCTGGGGCAGTCATTCTTGGCCTACTATTTGATTATGTTTCTTAAGCCACAAGCAATGCAGAATTATTTGGCCGGCGATTTACTAGAAGTAGACATTGCTTCTCAACATTTATTAGTACCCTCTCCTGAGATTTATGCGCAGCAAGACAATCTGCACATATGCGTTTTTGCTTCGCGGACGCACGCCACTGTGTTTACTATCGACTTGCTGTGGCATTTAATAGGACGCCTTTTGGATCTGGCTATCAATGGCCGTCTTCATACAATATATACCGAGATCGCTACCGCTGAAGGGAAAGTACTAGTAAGAAGATTTGGCTTTCAACTAATCCGGCAAACAAGTTCGGGTGGTCTTTTATACAAATTGCAACCGAGTCTGGCTATGGTAAGAGAATGGGAATGGCGCTATCAGCACCGTACGTTTTGTAAAATGCCGATAAGCAAATTGCAAATGGCATCATTGTGATACGCGGTTAAAGTAGTTCAATGCTTACACTTCTCTTAAAAACTCAGGCTGAGAAGATAAAAGCAAAGGCTAAAAGCAAGCTGGCCCCATCTTTAAGCAAATGGCACCATTGTTGTCAAGTATATATCTTTGTGGTAAATTGCAAAGCTCTTGTAAGCCTAATGTAAGCTAAGACCGCTATATTCAATACGCAGCACCTACACAATATCAATGTGCCAGCCTAACCTGGCGTCACAACGCCGTCATGGAAAAGCGCTAAGGGCAATAAAGGAGTAGCAATGTCTACAACACTAAAAGAAGAGATTAGAGCAAACAGAAAAGAGTTTATTGATAAAACGGCTGCGCTAAAATTGCCTGCCGACATTAAAGTGGGAGCTTTGCTTATACACGGGTTAACCGGTATGCCCAATGAGATGAAACCAATTGAGCGGGTTCTGCAAGAACTGGGCTGTACAGTTAGCGTACCAATGCTTGCTGGACACGGTGCAGGACAAAAAGAATTGTTGGCGACTGGCTGGAGAGATTGGCTTGCCACTGCCAGAACGGCACTTAATGAGCTAAGTGAAACTTGTGATGCTGTAGTAGTGGGTGGTCTGTCGATGGGCGGATTGCTGCCGATATTACTCGCTCTAGAAAATCCAAAAGTCAAAGGTATTGTGGCGCTTTCACCTACAATAAAATATGACAGCAAAAACTCTTCTAATCCTTTTCAGGTGCTTTTGCCGCTGCTCGACTTATTTCCTGTTTTAGGAAAATATTTTTATTGGACTGAAGAGCCACCATTTGGACTGAAGGACGAGCGCTTGCAGCGTCAAATCATGAAACAGCTGGAAGCATTAAAAACTTCGTATAAGAAAGTTGGTTCTGAAGATCATTCTGGGCATGATTTTAATCCGGAGCAATTCCGTACATATGCAGGATCCTTGAGAGAGATACAAAGGCTGGTTAGTGTTATTGAGAAGCAAGCTCCCAAATGCAAATGCCCAACGCTAATAATTCAAAGCGTTGAAGATACTATAACTACCAAATGGAATGCAGAAACGCTATATAGCTGGTTAGGCTCAGAAGATAAAGAAATCAAATTTCTGGAAGGCTGCGATCACGTGCTAACAATGGACTTGAAGAAAGAAGAAGTAGCGTACTATTATGCAGAATTTGTCTGCAAAATAGCTGCGAAAAATGTGGTACCAGAACCCGTTCATGTCTATGCTTAAATTAGTCCGGCAAAGGATCTGAAGAGATTGACTGCAGAGCTACAATGGATTGAATGGTGAGCTGAGCACGCAGTCACTTTACGGGTTGCCGGCTGTCTTATGTGCGGTGAACTAGGCGATTACTAGCGGTCTGTTTGACATGGTGAAATCAGGGAAAACATTGGCCAGTGATTTTTTAGACACAGCTAAGTGATTGTTCAGTATATAACAAATAATGTCACGAAAGTCGGTGGTAGCGGGCACATCTCTGCCTTCATATAAATTATTTGGGCTTAGGTCGGACCAGCGACCATAAACTTTGCCACCAGGGATAGTGCCACCCATTAACCAGATTACGTTGCCATGCCCGTGGTCTGTTCCATTATTGCCATTTTCTTTTACTGTACGACCAAATTCAGACATAACTACTATTGTTGTTTTGCTATATAGAGGCCCAAGAGCATAGGCTAATTCGTACAATCCTGTAGCTAACGGCTTTAGCTTATTAGCTAATTGTCCATTGCCATTGCCTTGATTGACATGAGTGTCCCAGCCGCCAAAATCAGTAAAGGCAATTTGTATTGACGGGTCATGATTCATAAGTTTGCCTAATTGATTGCCAAAATTACCATAGTTTCTAGGTGAAGGTGCACCGCGACTGGCGGCTTTTTGTTCACTAACTAAAGCGGATACAGATTGATTTGGGCTATTGGCATTCGGGACATCGGTCGGTGTTGATGGAGCATTTTCGACTTCAGACATGGCATTTTCAATTGTTTTATGAGCAGACATACCTTCGGCAAAAGCTTGCCCTAAATCTGTGCCTTCATCACGATAAAGTTGAGAAAAATAATCTGCAATTATTGGTCTGTCGAGAACCAATTTGTTCTCTGCTAAATTGCGAGAAGCACTGCCTACTTTACCGGTTCCAGCAAAGATGCGCGGCAAGACGGCTCCTAAATTTAGCGCTTGTACGGGGGAGTCATTAGAAGGCATTTCCTGTACCAGCCTATTTAACCAACCGGAAGAGACCATCTTTACTCCGGGCATGCCACTTTCCATATAGTCTTGAGCATCAAAGTGCGAACGAGTAGGATCTGGTGAGCCGCTTGCATGCACAAAAGCTAAGCCTTTTGATCGCCAGAGCGGTAAAAGTGGTTCTAGGGCAGGGTGCATACCGAAGTGACCATCTAAGTCTAAAACGCCATTATTATTACCCGGCTTGGCAACGGCGATACTGGGTCTAAGCGAATAATATAGACTGTCGGCATATGGAGGAACAACACTTAGCCCATCAACGGCTCCGCGCAACAGAATAACAATAAGTTTGTTATTGCTCGAGTCAGAATTGCCGTTGCTATAGGCCCAACTATTTGTGCTAGGCAAAAGCCCTGCCAGCGAGACCAAATAGGCTGACCTTAAAAACTGACGACGATTTAAATAATACATAAAATATCTCCAAGCTGAGCAGCTGCTAATAGAGCATAAATTCCGGGCTTCCGAGAAGCAGCGCCAATTTTATTTTATCGGGAGCCTTAGTAATTACCCTTACGGTATTAGGAGAAAGTGTTGCACCAAATACGGTGCCAACCACAGTATAATCAGGCGGTTCGGGACAAACATTTCGCATGCGGCCAGAAGCAATGCCCGCAGCAAAACCGATGCGCTTAAGTAATGTGTCTGAATTTAACCAAGCTTCTTTCGTGTTTTTATAACCATCTGGTGTCACGCACCCATATATGGGCATACCTTGCTGACGAAGGAAACCCATAATAGCGTCATAACTACTTGGCTGAGCATTTGTTGCACGCATAACAGAAACAGCGTAACGAAATGGATTTTTATATTTGGCAAAGCGGTAACGCGGATCCCAGAATTCATTGCTTGTAAAAAGCTCGGTCAAAACAGCTTTGATATCGCCACTGCTATGTTGAAAGCGTGCAGTCAATTTATCTACTAAGCTAGCTGGTGGTTTGTCGGCAACAAAATATTGCGCTAACTCATAGGCAATATGGTGAGCGGTAGCAGGGCGACTGGCCAATAAGTCCAGAGCTTTTTCTACTTCGTCCTCGCCAGAGCCTTTAATAGGATGGCCAAGTAATATTTTATCCGAAAAGTCATGACGTTTCTCATCGAAATAGTCACCCATAACGGGGTCAATATTGGCCACTTGTGCGCGCCTGCCTCTAGGCGGTAGCCCGAGTCCAGTCAGTATTTTTGCCAGTTGAATAACGTCTTGTTGATCATAACCACCATCGACACCCAATGTATGCAATTCCATAAGCTCACGTGCATAATTTTCATTCAAGCCACTAAAGCGACCGCGTGGTGCATTGCCATTTTGTCCATCAGCAAGAGGTCCTCCGTGTGGTGGAGTTGAATTTTGCCAATTGTCCAGATAAAAGAGCATTGCTGAGTGATGACAGGTAGCACCCAGTAGATCTCTAAATTTTCCTAAAGCATAGGGACGGATAGCTGTGTCCTCATAAAGACCCACCCACATGCGATCTAGTCCCTTATCGCCATAAATATTGAAGTGATTAAACCAAAAATCTGTCATTACTTCTTGTAATTGCTTAGGACTATACTGGGCACGCATAATGTGTAATTGAGCGAATTTTTTGTTCAGTTGATTTTCTTCTTTACGCACCATTTTTTGTGCTTCTTTTTTGTCATCTGGAGTGATAGTGGCTGAAGCTCCAACGGCTGCTTTGACTGCAGGCGGTCCATAAGCGATAAACAAATCTTCCGGTGTAGCGGTGAGATCTGTGTCGCTAGAAACAAAAGAGCTAATGATCTGAGCTTCAGGTATTGTCTTTGGATTCAATTGCTGATTAATATAATTTCCAATACCCATGGCTTTTAGTGCTTGCAAGTCACCTGGCCGAGGACCAAAACTCATTCTGTTTAGTAAATAACAAACATCGCCATCGGTAACTTGGCGGAAAGATGCTGATCCAGTCAGTGTTTTATTTTGTTTGCTGAAAGATGGTTTGTTTGGAGAAGATTTGGCGATACCCGGATTTTGTATGATAATTAACAAATTTGAGACCAGTAAGAATATTGCGACACGGTATAGTGAGCATTTCTTCTTTATTATTTTGTTTCTTTTAGAGTTTAATTTACTAGGATTCTGCATATTTCATCACTGATCCATGAATTTGGTAACTTAAATGATTACTGATTCTTTATCGGACTTTTTCTATCATTAGGCAAACTTGTGCAGATTGTGTGCATTCATAATTACAGTCTAGCTCAGTTTGTGAGCTGCGATAACACATACAAATTAAGAAAAGCCCTCAAACTATATTGCTGTTGGCATTAACGTTTTTAAATTAACAAAGGCAGACTGACTGCACGGTTTCGAAGAGGTTTCCGGGTTACACTTATAAAACTTCTAAAAGTGGCTGCTGACGAGAATTTATGCAAAAGACAATAGAGGGACTAACAAGTTTTGAGCAACCACTACCAGATGCTCCTCAAAACTCAAACTTCGGCAAAAATATATCTTCAATACGGTTTACTGTTGAGCTGCTGATAACTGTTTCTTTAGCGGCACTGGCTTACATAGCGTTGTCGGCTTATTGGATTAAATTCAGTAGGGCTGAGGTATTTTTTGCTGAGTGTGCTAGAGAAATGCTTGCCACAAATAATTTCATTACTCCGCTTTATCATGCTCAACCATTTTTTGATAAGCCAATTTTTGTTTATTGGCTGATTATTGCTATGTTTAAAGCTTTAGGAATAAGCCATTTGTCGGCTCGAATTCCTGTTATTTTCGCTTCACTGATCACTATTGTTTCTACTGCTTTAGCAGGTTCTTATTTGTTTGGCAGAAGAGCAGGGCTATTATCGGCTTGTATGCTCTCTACAAGTTTCATGTATTTGTCTTTTAGTTGCTTGTGTATGTCAGACATGTTTTTAGTCATGTTTGATACGCTGTCGCTTATTGCTATCTACGCAGGAATTATTTCTGAAAAGAACAGAGCATTGTGTTGGTGGCTTGCGGCTTTAAGCATGGGTTTTGCTTTTCTAACTAAAGGACCAGTCGGGATAATATTGCCTGCCCTAGCGACTTTAATATATTTGGGGCTAACAAAAAGACTAGCTTTTATTAAGGTAAAGCATATTGTTTGGGGATTAATTACTATTGCTGTGGTAGCTTCGCCTTGGTTTTATGTGGCTTATTTAGCTAACGGACCACAATCTATGGTTCATTTTTTTATACAGGAAAACTTGCAACGTTTTGCTGGTTCTACTTACGATGCACATAGGCCTTTTTGGTATACGATAATTTCCTTCTTTCTTGGCTTTGCTCCTTGGTCAATTTTAATTCCACCGGCTTTATTTTGGTTTTACAAAGATCTTAGTGGATCAAGGAAAAGGGCTTTACCTGCTGAATTTTCGGCAGAATTGTTTTTGTGGATTTGGGTTTTTGTATCAGTAGGATTCTTTTGTTTTTCGCGCGGAAAATGTGATTATTACACAATGCCTGCCTATACAGCAGCAGCTATTTTAATGGCTCGTTATGTAAGTGGGTTTCAAGCTAAATATCTATACGCCATTAGGGCTGTGGCGGTGACAGTGCTTGTTTCGACTATTCTTTTTGCGGCACTTATTTTGCCGCAAATCAACAAACTACTGCCAGTAGGTAAGTATGTGACTATGATTAAGGGCGCACCTAGTAATTTAAGAGTGGGTGTGGATGAAATAGCAGCTTCATGGATAGACGAAATATTATTTCAATCAGGTAAGGATCCTGAGCGGCTTAGCGATGCGAAAAAAATACATGAGTTTATGAGTAAAGATGGACCAGCTCTGGTAATTATGCCGGAGAATAAGTACTATCTTTTGTCAATTGCACAAAAAAATAAATATCGAGTAGTCTCTTCTGATAGAGTAACTACACATCCCCTCACCCCAGGCTATTTATTTGAGCGGGCAGGCAATATTGCCGATGCCACACCGTTGGTAGTGGCGACTAATTTTCGCATAGGCAAATAACAGTGGGTATACTATGAGGCTCAAACAGATACTCTCTAAATATCCCTGGTTGGATGAGCTGCGCACAGAATTTTTATCATCTTTTTGTGCAGCAGGCTGTAATTTTTTTGATAAAAGTTTTTCGGCGATTAAGTTTATTTCGCCAGCCGCGCGAGAATATTTGAACTCCGGCAAACCAATGATTGTCGCTCTCTATCATGGGCATTTGATTGGTATGTTGCATATAATGGAAGACAGAAGCAAGCTAACTGGTCTAATTAGTCGCAGTCGTGACGGTGAATTTTTGGCTAGAATGGCGCGAAAAATCGGATTTCGTATGGCGCGGGGCTCACCTGCTCATAAGGCTGTCGAAGGGGCTAAGCAATTAATCGATGCGGCACGCTCTGGACAAAGCCTGGTTATAGCGGTAGACGGTCCACGAGGACCTATCTATGAACCAAAGGAAGGCGTGATCAGAATGGCTGAAATAACCGGCTTACCTTTATTGCCTTTTGTTTGTAAGGGAAAGAAAAATCATTTTTTCTGGGGTTGGGATAAAATGATGGGCTGCTATTTCGGCTCAACTATTGTTTACATGATTGGCGATCCAATATTTGTGCCTACAAAATTGGCCGATGATCAAAGAGAAGAATATCGCATAAAATTAGCTGACTCTATGCAATGGCTGCGCAAAAGCTCAGATAAATATTGGTTGCTACAAACCAAAAACTAGGCTAAACTAGAATTATTCGCAGAGGGCATCGTTATGGATAAACCAAAGAAAAAACCACCTGCAACTGATAAGGCAGATATCCTCAAACGAATTACTGTTGAGCCAGGCAAATGCGGTGGTCGCCCTTGCTTGCGTGGGACTCGCATGCGCGTAATGGATGTCCTGCAACTATTAAGTTCGGGTGCTGATTATGCCGAAATTCTCCGAGACTATCCGTCGCTCGAACAAGAAGATATCCTGGCATGTCTTGAATATGCTGCTCGACAAACCGATCATATAGTGCTTCAATCCGCATGATCTATCTCATCGATAATCAACTGCCAGTCGGGCTGGTTGAACATCTGCAAACGCATGGTTTGGATGTAATGCATGTCTCCAGTTGCAAACTTGAACGGGCAAGCGATCAAGAGATTTGGAATTATGCCAAAGCCAACAATTGTGTGATTGTGAGCAAAGACGAAGACTTTTTTCATCTATCCGGAAATGACCAGAACGGCCCGCCTTTTGTATGGGTACGGCTTGGTAATTGCCGTAATCCTGTTCTTTTTGCTGCCTTTGACGATATTCTTTCCCATCTACTGGAAACAATTAATACAGGGACTAAAGTTGTGGAGATTTGGTGACGACACTGCACACTTTAAATCAAGAATGATTGCGCGAGCCATTGTTTTTTAGATAAGCGGTATAAGACGTGTTCTGCTAGTCTAGTGTTTTTTTCGATTAAAGGATGATTAAAGTCTTCCTTCGGGTCTCTTGTCATACCTAATTTTCTCATCACACGAATTGAGTTTGAGTTAGCTTTAGCAGTGAATGAGACCAGTTCAGGCAGTTTTAGTCTTTTAAAAGCATCTTTAAGAATTTCTCGTGCAGCCTCTGGCGCATAACCTTGACCCCAGTACGCAGGGGCGATGCGCCAGCCAATTTCAATGCAGGGAGTAAAGTGAGCTGAAAAAGTGGGTACACTGAGTCCCGTAAAGCCAATGAATTCGTTTGTCTCAGTTATTTCAGCCGCCCAGAGCCCAAAGCCTTTTTCAGTAAATCCTTCTTCAATTTTGTCGATCATTTTTTTAGTTTGCTCAGGAGTAATAAGCGAAGGAAAATATTGCATTACTTCAGCATCCATATTCATCGCCGTAAAGGGCTCTAAATCGCTCTCTTTCCAACGACGTAATGTAAGTCGTTCTGTGTTCAAAAAATCAGGTAAGTTATGCATGGAATATAAGCTAGTTAAAAACAAAAGTTAGCCCCGCAATGACTTTAGACTTGTATGCCGAAGTCAGCAAGCTTATTTTTCAGATCCTGAATGCCTTTAAATTGGATACCATTCATACCAACTGATTCTGCTGCTTCAATATTTTCGAGCATATCATCGACAAACAAACAATGTTGGGCAGGTATTCTACTGCGATTTAGAACTTCATGATAAATCTCGAGGGCTGGTTTAATATGTCCTACTTTATAGGAAAGGATTAATTCATCAAAATGCTGGGAGACATTGAAATTGCCTTGCAAATGGACAAAAGATACTTCGTTGATATTAGACAACAGATACATAGGAAGCTGGTTTTTGCGCAATGTTTGCAATAACTGCGTCATTTCTTTGTCTTCGTCTAATGTTGATGTCCAAAGAGCAGAAAATTCGGCATGAGTCATGGAAGAGTTCAGCTCCTTGTTTAAGTGATTAATAACGTCTTGAGTCGTTATATGTCCACGCTCATAGGGAAAATAAACAGCAGCAAAAGCGGTTTTAACAGATTCCGGAGCACGTTTAGTAACATTGACGAAAGCGTCGTAAGTGCGTCCCCAATCAAAATGTACAAATACTTTGCCCATATCAAAAATAAGCAACTTTATTTCAGCAGGCTGCTTCAGGTTTTTTTGATCAATGACAGTGCTGGGATCGGCGGCGGTACTGCTTTTATTGGAACTTATGTTATTCATGGTAGTAATTATGGTCTCAGACAATGGTAAAAAAGTAAAGAAAGGGTGCAAAATTTGCGACCTTTCTTTATGTTGGATTATCCTGCTGCAGCTAGATATTTTGGCAAGGTGTTTTGTCCAAATCCTCGAATGGTATCTAATATGATACCATGAGTCGCAAAGCATTCTTCGATGGCTGGACGGTACTTGCCTGCGCAAATTTCCTTATCGGCGGTGATTAATGCCTCCAGTAGGTCGTGAAAATCGACTTTATCACTGGGCAGGAGAGTGAGAGCCAATAAGATTAGCTTGACGAAAAGCTTGATTTGCTCTTCAAGAATTACACCTTCTGTTGCCATAATTACCAGGAGATCTGCCAAAGCTGCGCCCACTATCAGACCATCTGTATGAGGCTCACCCACTAGATCATACGGCCATCTCCTCCTGCTCTTTAAGCATCTTATGCCGAAAGGAGGTTCGGCGTAGCTGCCTATTATGCGCGGATCATTTTGTAGGTTTTGCGCAGTAAAAGGGTGGCCTATTTGCTTGGCATACCATATTCTACTGAGATAATCCATTACCAGTGCGCCCAATACGTCCCCAATCGCTTCATTTATAGCCGGTCCCAATTTGCCTATAAGATCACCACCTGGAACTTGCAGACATACTGCGGCGTGACCAAATTCATGATTGGCTACGCTTAAATCGAAAGCAATATTTTTAACCAAACCGCCATGTTTTACACCAGAACCTACGCCTATATGTATTTCATAACGATCGGGACTAAAGTAGGCGTTATCCGGCTTGAGTGGGTCATTAACTATTACGAATAACGGTTGTTCGGGTCGTCTAAGACCCAGGCTTAGATATAGCTCCATTTGTTTCTGCAGACTAAGAAATACTGAGACAGCGGCAAATTCAGCGTCGTCCGGACTGTAACAGTACGTGCCATCGTCTTTAGCCATTACTCTATTGGCATTGAGACC
>JABDBL010000037.1:21333-24982 GCA_013288645.1 Candidatus Melainabacteria bacterium | reverse complement strand
TGGCGACTGGGGATCAGGCAAGATGGCTTCTATAGATACCATTATGGCCACTATTCAGGGTCAATTATTTGATCATCAAATACTAGGTGGTAAAAACATTTTAGTCACTGCTGGCGGTACTAGAGAACCAATTGATCCTGTGCGTTTTATTGGTAATAAGTCTTCTGGTAAGATGGGCGTTGCTATGGCTGATGCTGCTTATGCCCGCGGTGCAGCAGTTAAGCTTATTTCCACTGTTGCAGTTGATCGTCCCTATCCAGTGATTGTGGTCGAAACAGCTTTAGAAATGCAAGAAGCAGTAGAGGGCGAATTTGATAGTTGTGATGCTTTAGTTATGACCGCAGCAGTGGCAGACTTTAGACCATTGGCTGTGTCCATCCACAAAATCAAGAAAAATGTTTCTGAAGATTTTTCTTTGGAATTAACTAAAAATCCAGATATCTTAGACTTACTGGGACAGATTAAACGCCCAGATCAACTTATAATTGGTTTTGCCGCAGAATCAGAAGAACTTTTGACCAATACGGCGGAAAAACTACAGCGTAAGAACCTAGATGTCATTGTTGGAAATGATATTAGTGTTCCTGATATTGGCTTTGGCAGTGACGACAATGCTGTTGTCATAATGAGCGCTTCCAGTGAGCGTGAAACTTTACCGCGCATGCCAAAACGAGCTATTGCTGAGCATTTGTGCGATATCATTTCTAAAGCTCTAGCGCAGAAGATAAAGACTGGTCTAAAAATTTAGAACTTAATCAAAATAAGCATTTAAGCTGAATAATATTTATCTAAATGTTATACTCAAACAAGGTTGTAGATGGAGAAATCTCATGCAGCAAAATAATTCAAATTCATCTGGCGCACAGGAATCCGGCGGCTCACTCACATTCTGGATGGTTGGTTTCATCGTAGGTATATTTGGCGGAGCAACGCTGGCCCTTCTAACTACGCCTAAATCAGGTAGTGAAGTTAGAGGAGTGCTCAAAAAAACAGCCAAAGATGTTCCCAGCAGATTGACTGAAATTCTCGATGATTCTTTAGATCTTTATGCCTCCGCTATTAATTATTTTCAATTGGTTATTGAAGAGCAAACCCAGAGAATGAAAAAAGCTGAAGCTGCTTATAAATTAGCTGCTGCTAAAAAGAGAGAAGAATTGGAGCTTGGCGGTTCTTCAGTATTACCTTTTCAGCATCGTTAAATCATTAAGAGGAAACATGCCTCACTAGTCTAGAAGGACGAAGCCGAGGCAGCGCAATATGAAGATTAAGACGAATTACAGCATAGCGAAGGGCGCTGGTAAAGCGTCCGTAGCGAGAGTGTGGATACGCGCGGAGAAACCGAGGAACGAAGGTGACGGAGCGCTTAAATATGGGGATTAAAACGAGTTTCAACGTAGCGAAGGGCGCTGGTGAAGCGTCCGTAGCGAGAGTGTGGATACGCGCGTTGAGCCGAGCAGAGCGAGAGCGAGGCAGCGCATAAATATGGATCAGTTTAATGCTGTATTAAATGCCAACCTAAATATATTAGTTGTTATTAGCTTACTCTGTTTAAGTATGGCTTTGTTAGTACTGTTGGGTGTAGCACTGAGCTTGGTACCACAAGCAAATCGAACCTTGGGGGCTTTTGAAAGATTGGCCAATACTGTCTCTACTGAATTGCAACCCACTCTTTCTGAGGCTAGCAAATTATTAGGCGGTGTATTGAAATTGCAAGATATAGCTCAAAGCAGTGTATCTAATGTTTCAGATAAAGTAGAAGACATGACAGGTAATCTGTCACGAGCAGCTGAAGGAGCAAAAAAAGGAAGCAGTATTGTAGGAGCAGGGCTTTTAGCCGGCATAAAAGCATATTTACATGCTAAAGACGAACATGCAGAGGGGTAAAAATAATGTCTAGTTTTAACAGATTTGTTGAAGGTATCGCTATAGGCGGCGTACTTGGTTTTGTTTGTGGCTTATTGTCAGCCCCAAAATCGGGTGCTGAATTGCGTAAGCAGTTGGTTGATGACTCAGAAGATTTGTATAAGCAAGCGACTGAATCTATCCATGATATGAAGTCTAAAACTAATGACGCTATTCACGATATGAAGTCTAAAACTAATGAGGCTATCTCTACCTTACAGGCTAAAGGAGAGGATCTCTTGAAAATGGCTTCTGATAATATACCTAGCAAAAAAGAACCGGTTTAAGCTTAATTTTGAAGTCAAATACACTAATTCGCCTCAACAGAGCTATAGCTGCTTGCGGGCTGTGCTCAAGACGAGCTGCAGATGAGTTGATAGCTGCTGGCAAAGTCAAAGTGAATGGTAGATCTGTCACTGACTACAGTTCATTGATTGACTTAGATAAAGATCGTCTTAGCGTTTCAGGACAGAAACTATTTGCTCGTAATCACGAATACATTCTTTTGCATAAGCCAAAAGGAGTAGTCAGTACCTGCCAAGATGAATTCAGCAGAAATAATATTATCGATTTGTTACCCAAAAATTTGCAGCATTTAAGACCCGCAGGCAGGCTTGACTATGACTCATCCGGACTCATTCTTTTAACTAACGACGGAGAACTCATTAATAACCTTACTCATCCAGCCCGCGAAATTGAAAAAACTTATCAAGTTATTGTCTCGGGGAAAGTGACAGCTGAAGCTCTTAAAGAATTGGCTTCTGGTATTAATCTAAAGGAAGCCAAGACAAAGGCGGCCAAAGTGCGCCTTATACAATGTGACGAGCGCCAATCCAGCGTAGAAATTACCATTAAAGAAGGCAAAAACAGGCAATTAAGAAGAATGTGTGCCCAGCTCGGTTTACCCGTATTGCAATTAGTCAGAACTGGCGTAAGTAAGTTACAATTAGGAAGCTTGGCGGCGGGCAAGTGGAGATACCTGAGCAAAAGCGAATTAGTTGACTTACGCAAAGAGATTGGAATTCAAAATTCAACAAAGAAAAATGAGCTTAGATCAAATAGGCCAAAAACTAAAATCAGCCCGAGATATTAGCGGGCTTTCTCTTGCACAAATTCAAGAGAAAACAAAGATTCCTTATAATCACCTGGCATCAATTGATGCAGGGAATTTTGATGAATTACCTGAGCCAGTTTATGTCTCTGGCTTTATTAGACGATATGCCGAATGTGTTGGCTTGGACGCGCAAGAACTAGTTGATGAATACAGAAGCGAAATGGATGCTGCCTCGGGTCAACCGAAAAAAACAGGAATACTCTTTAAAGGCCAAAAGAATAATGGTCACAATATGCCGGCACAAGCAAGTTATTACAATCGTCAACGGATTGACAAAGCTCCGCCAAATTTATTTAAGCTTGTCCCTTTCTATGCTTTATGGATAGTTTTAATTTTGGTTTTGATTATTTATTTAGTTAACAGGCAGGGGGAAATTGAGCAGAGTCAACAAGATGCTGGTCTGTTGACTTTAAAGCAGTCGACCTCAACTATTGCTGCTCCCAAAGTTACATCAACGACCAATACAGATATAGCTCCGCGCCCACAGACAGCTACAGAAGACAATCACTCTGAACAAGTTGTTCCGGTAGCTAATGACACATTTCGAGTTACTTTAAAGGCAAAAAACCATGTCTGGGTAGAAGTAAAAGCGATTAGCAATGGAGAGGCTTTATTTAACGGTTTCCTTGAAAC